>CAUSFG010000019.1:0-12881 GCA_963530815.1 uncultured Candidatus Saccharibacteria bacterium | reverse complement strand
GTGATACCAGTTGGACCCGGGAGCAGTACCCGGCAGCACCACCAGATAGATTAGATTAAAAGTCAGCCTTATCGCTGGCTTTATTTATGTTAAAGAGTAGAATTTATCTTTAAGATAGAAAAACAACCACCTGCGAGTAGTGGTTGTTTTCAAAAAAGTGGAGTTTTACAATTTCTTTTTATTTTTGGCTTCTGTATAACTTTTTTATTCAGAAGCTACCTCTATAATAAGCTATATAAATGCTTATGTCAACAATATTTTTGTAAAAAGTTGAGTAAAAAATACCACACATTTTATAATCTTCTTTCTAATTTTTGCAGCTGTTTTTCTAATGACTTTTACTATGAAGTTACATGTCAGAGACTGGTGCTTATTTGATGGTCTTTTTTATGTATATCACAAATTAAATTGCCGTACATTTTCTAGGATTTTTTAACTGAAACGTAAAGGATGGCTCTGTGTACTACGAATAAACTTTATGCTTTCGTTTTGTAATTTTTAATTAAGACTGCTGTATAGCATTTGATATATAGGATTTAATATGCATACTGATGCTTGTATGTTCTTGTAATAATATAAAAAATAATTTTGTTAAGTTTGCTATAGTGCGACAATGAAAGTGAACAGAGTTTTATAAATCGGGTAGTAGAGACTACTATTTTATCGCGGTTTCGAGTACTAGACGTTAGTCTGATATTGACTGTACGAACCTATTTTTGTGGCAATGTTTGGATGACAGGCAACCATAGGTTAGTCGTGTAATTGGGCGGTCGCTAAATCGACGATATCTTCATTGAATGGTGTGCAATCTGTGCTAGATAATACTTAAAAATGACAAGCTTGTTGTAAAATACACAGATAGCCATAAAGCGATAAGAGAATAATTAACAGATGATAATTTTAACAACATTAAAAAATAGGTGAAAATTACAATACTTTTTGACCGAGTAATAGTTGACATCTAAATAGGGCTATGCTAGTATAAGGGTAAGCTTTTAGAAAAACAAAAAAGCAAAAATACATTAACAATAAATTTTATATAAAGCCACATTTTGCGTATAAATCGACGGACAGTTGGCTGCATGATTTTTATAATGACGCAGCCAATGCTCCGCCTTTACAATATTTCGCAAATTGTAAAAGCGTTGAGCGCGCGGTTAGTACCGCATACATCCAGTTAATCCTCGTTAAAGAACTAGCGATGAAAGTCCTGGATGTATGCAGAGGAACACTGCAAGGATGCTCCTTAATTAAGGAGCGGTCAAATCGCCTCGAGCGGTAATAGGCAAGTAGCACCCGCGCCTAATAGTTATTTTTTATCGGCGGATGGTTTGTGTCTATATGCTATAGTATTATCGCTCAGGCTTCTTGTGTATAGTATGATGTGAGTATGGGGATGAAGATAATTAGTTTTATAGCGTTGGTTGCATTGATTTTGACTGCGGTTATTTTGAATGCAACAAACCCGAGTTCTGCTGGTCCGTTTGGGATTTTAGCGTTTTTTGTATGTTTGTATGTACTATTTATCTGTCTAACTTATGTAGTATTTTTAACATCGGAGCGAATAGCTGCGAAATTTTTTAATTTCAAGAATAGTCGCAATGAATCTAAGTATAAGACGTATTATTATTCTACTGTAATCTCTCTTGCTCCAGTTATTTATGTGGGTATGCAATCGATGGGAGATGTTGGGATTTTTGAGATATTATTACTTGGTGTGTTTGAATTGCTGGCGTGTTTTTTTATACATAAAAGATACTAATCCCGTCCTGAATGTAGTCGTGTATTTTAAGTAGTTACGTGGTACAATATATTTATGAATCCCGAACTGCCACAAGTTAATAGGACCCCTGAGGTGCAGCCACAAAATATAGGTGGCGGTGAGTATAATGTAGAAAATACATCATTAAATCCTGAGATCGGAAGGGAGTCCGAGCAGTCACTTGGTGCTAGGGTTGAACAATATAACAATATCCCTGTGGCTTTGCCTGTTGATAATACTACAACAGTTCCTTTATCTCAATCTCAAAACGACGATCAAAGTGCGAAGCAGTCAGGGGTAGTAGCTGATGATGATACTCCTCTGGTGGCAGCGGATGAAGACTTGATAGAAAGAGAATGGGTGGATAAAGTTAAAAAGATTATAGCTTTAACAAAAGATAATCCATATGAGAGGAATAGAGTTATTGCACAGCTGCAGGCTGATTATTTAAAAAAACGATATAATAAGACTTTAGGTCAAAATGACGACGGTAGTAAGTAGGGTTTTATATGGGTGCGGGTCCTTTGATAGTTAGTTTTATAGCGATTGTTATTATAGCCGCTGGTGCTGCGGTAGCTTTTGTGTTGTATCGTAATATGCTGAGAGAGGCCAAAAATTATGAACGAGGCTTGAAGATGGTGCCGTTGCTTATACATTTGCCTCCGACAAGTGAGGACGTTAATAGCTCAAATCGAGATGAGCGAGATTTAACTGAAGAGGTGTTGTCGCAAGCCCAGGTGATGTATAACATTATCTCAAGTACGGCAACTAAAGGATTCAAAAGTAAAGTCTACGGCCAACGTCATATATCGTTTGAGATTGTTGCGCATGGTGGATTAGTTCACTATTACGCGGTTGTTCCGCTAGTGCTAGTTGATGTTATTCGTCAAGCTGTAGCGGCAGCATATCCTTCTGCTCGGCTAGAAGAGGTATCTGATACTAATATATTCAGCAAGGTTGGCAAGATGAGCGGTACTATCGGCGGCGAATTCACCCTGAAAAAATCCTTTGTTTATCCAATATCGACTTATCAGGAGTCGAAAAGAGATGCTTCCAGGGCGTTATTAAATGCTTTGTCTTCGGCATCTAAAGAAGATGGAATAGGTGTACAATTTTTACTGCGTCCGGCGTATGACGGTTGGTCTAAGGCTTCAGAGTCTCATATTGACGGTATGAAGAAGAATAAGGGCAAGAAGAAGGGTTTCGGTGGTGTTGCTCCTATGGATATTATGGAGGCTTTGTGGAAACCGCCAGAGAATAATGAAAAAGACGGCGGCTCTAATTCTGAGGACAAGCAGCTAACGTCTTTAGAGCAGGCGGAAGTGGATGCTATCAGCGAAAAAGCTCGCTATCCTGCGTATGAAGTTTTAGTGCGTGTTGTAATTTCGTCAAACACTGCGGCGCGCTCTCAAGTGTTGTTAAAAAATATAATAGCAGCCTTCTCGTTGTTTGACTCACCGCGCAATAATGGGTTTAAGTTCTCTTTAACTAGGAATGTTGAGGAAATGACAACAGCATATATTATGAGGTTCTTTCCTCAGGAAACTCGTAGTAATATTCTCAACAGTGTAGAAATGGCAACGTTATTTCATTTGCCTGGAGCTAACGCAATTCCGACTTCACAAGTTAAGCGACAGATGTCCAAGCAGGTTGATGGACCAACAGATGTTTTGGATGAGGGTTTGTTGATTGGTTATAACGAATTTCGAGGAGTCAAAAAGCCTATTCGAATCGGGACAAAAGACCGCCGCCGCCACGTATATATTATTGGTCAAACAGGCGTTGGTAAGTCCGTCTTGCAGGAAAATATGGCTTATCAGGATATGATGGATGGTCGGGGATTTGCCTTTATTGATCCGCACGGTGATTTGGTTGAGTCATTGTTAGGTAAGGTTCCAAAAGAGCGCGTTGAGGATATTATCTACTTTAATCCCGCCGACATGACCAATCCAATTGGTCTGAATATGTTTGAGTTCGACACTCCAGACCAAAAAGACTTTTTGGTTCAAGAGGCAATTAATATGCTGTATGGCCTTTACGATCCAGGCCATACGGGAATTGTTGGTCCTCGTTTGGAGCATATTTTTAGAAACTGCGCTTTATTGTTGATGTCGGATCCTGCTGGTGGAACGTTTATTGACGTGCCGAAGTGTCTTATTGATCCTGAATTTGTGAAAAGCAAGCTTAAGTACGTGAAAGATCAGCAAGTTATTGACTTCTGGACAAAGGAATTTCCTGCGTCACAAAGGTCAAATGAGGCAGGTGAGGTTATTTCATGGGTTGTATCAAAGTTTGGCCCATTTATTTCCAACGATGCAATGCGCAATATCATTGGTCAGACCAAATCTGGATTTAATTTGCGTGAAATTATGGATAATAATAAGATTTTGCTAGTTAACTTGTCGAAAGGTAAGATGGGTGAACTTAACTCTAAGCTTTTGGGTATTATCTTTGTGATGAAGTTTCAAGCAGCGGCGATGTCTCGGGCGGATATTCCAGAGGATCAGCGGGTTGATTTTTCACTGTATGTTGACGAGTTCCAGAACTTCGCCACTGACAGCTTTGAATCTATTCTGTCTGAGGCTCGTAAGTATAAATTGAGTCTTATTATGGGTAACCAGTTTATGACTCAGTTAACGGATAAGATACGAGAAGCTATTATTGGTAACGTCGGTACGGTTATTTCTGGGCGTATCGGTGTAACTGACGCTGAATTGATGGTTAAGAAGTTCCAGCCGACTTTTGATGTCGACGACTTGGCTAAATTGCCAAACTTCCAGTCTATAACTTCTGTGATGATTAATAATGTACCGTCTGCGCCGTTTAGTATGAACTGGATTCCTCCGATGGGGCAAGTTAATAATCAGCTGAGAGACGCGTTAGTAAGGCTATCTGCTGCTAAATACGGTAGACCGCGAGCTGTTGTTGAGAAGGAGATATTTGACAGGATTAGAGGTAGTGTACAACCAAAGACGAGTCCTTCTCAATTAGCGCCTTCTGTTGGTCAAAAATCGTCGGGCGGTGGGTCATCGTTCTTGGATGAATGGCTAGCGAAGAGACAACAATTAGGAGGAAAGCCCGCTCCTAGCTCAACGGTAAGACCGGTAAATTCGCAAACTCCACAGACTTCCTCGCAAATACAGAATCCGCAAGGTCGCCCAGGGGTGGTTAATAATGCGCCTTCTAATATAAATAGCGTAAATGCTACGGCTTCTAATCTTGACGGCAAACAGCAAAGTCAACCTTCTGCGATAGATAGTGCTGTCGTCAATAGGACAAATGTGTCTATGGCTACAAATAATAACCCTGTTTCTTCTGTAAATGTAAAACCGAGCCAACCTGTGGTTAAGAATCGGCTCGATTTACGTAATGATGATGATGACGATAGTGAAGTGATGATTAGCTTGAGATAAGATTCAACATCTATCTAGCTATTTTTCCTGTTGTTGATAAACCCTACTCGAGCATACTCAATAACAGCGCCGATAGACCAGCCGGCTACAAACAGGATAATAGTTTCTGATCCTGATAATAGGTATCCGTATCTTTTGGCGATAAAATACACAACGACAGAAGCTATTGCTCCTAAGGCGCCAGAAATGATTAAGTTAGGGCGGGCAACAGTATTGCCAATTGCGTCACTAGTCTTTTCGACTACTGGATTATGAATGACCTTACTGAAAGCCCTGGATGGAGCTGATAATTGGTCTTGTACATTTTCCAAAGTCTTCTTATACGAAGCTTCAATATCTTTTTTTGTAAGAGGCTTATCTTCTTTTATCTCTTTAGATTCTTTTTGTTCTTGCCGCTTTTCTTGGCGGGTGGCAATTTCCATAGCCTCATGTTTAATGCTATTTTCATTTTCGGCATTTGATTTTTCTTTTTCAACCGCCTTTTCTAGAGATCTTTCGATTTCAGCCGCTTTTTCTCTGCTTAAGTCTGCTAATTCTCTGGTGTCGACAGCATTCTCTACAGTAGATTTTAATTTTTCACTCATTTTTCACCTCCTATAAAGTTCCTGCGGACATGTCTCGCCGAACAATTCTAACCTCTTTATTTAATTGACGTGATCGAGCATAGAAGAATACAACTACAGCTGAGATAATTCCTGCGAACATCATATTTTCGCTGGCGCCAGTTTTTGGTAATTGCGAAGTGGTTTGTTCAATAACTTTCGGTGCGGGGCAGTCAATTTTTGTGCTGACAGTATTGCCAAATGTGTTATCAATCCTACAGTCATAAGACATTGGATTGCTTTTACCGCTAGCCATCGCCGGGATGCTGTTCTTTATTTGGATAGTAAAGCTGCGCTTCTGGGTTTCTTCTGGTTTAATCTTAACTGCGCTCCAGATAAGCATCTTTGCGTTTCCACTACCTGCACTAGCACTCTTGTCGTCTGTCAATTTTCCACCTCCAGCATCGAATATGTCTGCGTATTCCAATAGGTCGCTGACTTGATCTTTGAATGTAAATTCTTCCTCTTTAAGACCTTTGTTTTTTACCGAAAGAGTGTAGGTAATTCGATCTCCAGATTTCGCAACTGTAGTTGTTGCGTCAGCGTTATTCTGGGTGAGATTAACTGCAGTTTTTGTCTGCACGAACGAGGCAGAACATCGACTATCGTTAATCCATATAGTAGAGTCGCCTGGACATGGTTGACATTGAGGATCATCCTTTAATAATTTAGGGTTTTGAGGACATCTTGCTGGCTCTGGTATAGTAAATGTCTTTACGCAGGCGTCTGAGGTCTTGTCGCCCAGCGAGCTTTTTACCGTTAGAACAACTTTGTATGATCCCGGTGTTTTCTCTGTATAAGATACAATCTTATCGTTGCTTTCTATAGTTTTAACTAGGGTGTTTCCTCGATAAATACTGTATACATATTTTTGAATTGTAGCACCGTTGGCTGCACTTGCGTTGGCTGTAAGTTGGTAAGTGTCTCCATTATTCTTTATGTCTAGAGCGTTACATGTAGCTACTGGCTGTGGTGGAGTGGAGCAGTTTGGGTATGTGCCAACTTGACCAGTCGGACAATGGTGGTTTGGTGGTGCGAATTTTAAGATTAAGTTGCCACAGTTAAGCATAATTGCAAACCAGCCAGTCCCGGCTGAATATCCAACGAATGCTCTGTATGAGAAGCTGCCCCAGAGGTTGTGAGGTCGATAGTAGAATGTGCGAGCCCCTCCTTGAGATGTGCGCACTACATATGAACCTTCACCTCTTGATGGTCCAAAATGAGGCGTAAGTCCCCAAGAATAAGTTCCCATGTTACTGTTCAATGTCTGAAGATTACCAGTCGCCGCTACCAAATCAGAGCGGCTAATACCAAGATGATCGTAGAGGTCGTGAATATTATTTGTGTTCGCATCATAATGAGCCATCAGTTGCTGACCGCTAGAAATTCCGCCGTAAATTAAGTCGCTGGAATCTGCTGCATTGGCTGATTCTGGTGGTGAAAAAACAGTGAAAGATTGCACGATAAGCGCTAGGGCGGTTAAGATAAGACCGATCTTTCGAGTAGCCTCTTCTTTACGTAAGCGTTTCGCATAAAAGCCCAAACTGTGGATCATTGAAGGGCTGTATGGTAGGCGCGAGATAATTTTTTTGAACATTTTGACCTCTTTTATTTTTGTTGTTATATAACTTTAATCTAACTTTAGCATAAGCATGCTGAAAAAGTAAATAGTTTGAGAATATATCTATTTTGATGTATAATAAGGTTGTTGAAAAGAGCTGATAATTCAGATAATAGTGAGGGAGATATGGCTAAACAAACAAATGAACAATCTTATGATGGCTCACAAATCCAGGTCCTAGAGGGTCTTGAGCCGGTTCGTAAGCGTCCAGGAATGTACATCGGTAGTACGGGGTATGAGGGCGTACATCACTTGATTAAGGAGATTGCCGATAACTCAATTGACGAGGCAATCGCTGGTTATGCTACAAAGGTCGAAGTAACTTTGTTAAAGGATGGTGGTGTTCGAGTATCTGATGACGGTCGTGGTATTCCTGTCGATAAACACCCAAAGACAGGTAAGAGTACGCTAGAGACGGTATTAACAATCTTACACGCCGGTGGTAAGTTTGGCGGCGGCGGCTATAAAGTTTCATCTGGACTTCACGGTGTTGGTTCTAGTGTTGTGAATGCATTGTCTACGCGGATGATTGCTGAAGTTAGGAAGAACGGTAAAATCTATCGCCAAGAATACGCAACAGGCGTGCCTCAGACAGAATTAGAAGTAGTCGGAAAGTCTGATGATTCTGGAACGACAATTACGTTTTATCCAGATCCAACCATCTTTAAGGAAACGGTTAATTTTGACTATAAATGGGTTGTTAATTATCTTCGTCATCAGGCGTATCTTACAAAAGGCATTCACACGTCGGTTATTGATGAGCGAACCGGCGAACGAAAAGCTTTCTACTTTGAGGGCGGCATTCAGAGTTATGTAAAAAACCTGAATATTGGCAAGGACGTTTTATCGGACGATATATTTTACGTCGAGAAGCAGGTTGAAGATTGCATGGTGGAAATTGCGGTTCAGTATAACGACACTTACGCTGAAGTGGTAAAACCATTTGCCAATAACGTCTTAACTCCCGATGGCGGTACCCATTTGGTTGGTTTTCGAACAGCTCTCACGCGTGTAATTAATGACTACGCTCGCAAGAATAGCTTACTGAAAGAAAAAGAGGATAATCTAACTGGTGATGACATTCGCGAAGGTTTGACGGCAGTTATTTTGGTGAAGTTGCCAGATCCTCAGTTTGAAGGTCAGACTAAGAATAAACTTGGTAATCCAGAGATGCGCCGCTATGTTGATCAGGTAATGAGCGAATATTTTGCGTATTACTTGGAGGAAAATCCAGCTACAGCTAAGAAGGTTGTCGGCAAGGCTACATTGGCGGCACGAGCTCGTAAGGCGGCAAGGGCTGCGCGCGACAACGTTATCCGTAAGGGAGCATTTGAAGGCTTAAACTTGCCATCTAAATTGACGGATTGCTCATCTCGTAATCGAAAAGATTGTGAGTTATTTATTGTCGAGGGTAATTCTGCTGCGGGTTCAGCTAAGGATGGTCGAGATTCAACTATTCAGGCTGTTCTTCCTCTTCGCGGTAAGGTGCTGAATACTGAGCGCGCAAGGTTTGATAAGATGTTTGCTAATGCTGAAATTGTTTCGTTGATTAAGGCTATGGGCGTTGGAATTGGTGACCAATTTGATATTAGCGGCATTCGTTACGACAAGATTATATTTATGACAGATGCCGATGTTGACGGTGCGCACATTTCTACACTTTTGATGACATTCTTCTTCCGATACATGTCTGAAGTGATTGAAGCAGGTCACGTATATTTGGCGAAGCCGCCTCTGTTTGGGTTGAGTAGAGGAACTGGAAGTAATCGTAAGATAGATTACGTCTATGATGAAGTAGCCCTCGAGCAAAAATTGAACGAAAAGATCAATGAGCGCAAGGCTGCTGGTGTAAAGATTGATGAAAATGCTGAGAAGTTTAAGCAGGCAGGTTACACGGCGCAGCAGCGATTTAAGGGTCTTGGTGAGATGGATGCCGCTCAATTATGGGAAACGACTATGAATCCAGAAAATCGAACATTAGTGAAGGTTAATGTTGAAGACGCAGAACGGGCAGACGCGATATTTACGAAGCTTATGGGTGATAGCGTAGAATTGAGGAAAAATTTTATTCAAACAAATGCCGCTAAGGTTAATGTGGAAGATTTGGACTTTTAAGGAGGAGATATGGCGGACAATGACAATAAAAATATAGTAGAACCAGAAATTCTGAACGAAGAGCCAGAAGTTCGCGGTATTGAAAAATCGACAGTTGAGCGCGTTATGGAAGATTCCTTCCTTAAATACTCTATGTCGGTTATTATTGACCGTGCTTTGCCGGATGTTCGTGACGGATTGAAGCCTGTTAATCGTCGTATTTTGTATGCGATGAATAAGAATGGTTGGCGCGCTCCTCACGCTACAGTGAAGTCGGCGAAGATTGTTGGTGAAGTGATGGGTAACTACCACCCACACGGTGACTCATCAATTTATGACGCTATGGTGAACTTGGCTCAACCCTGGAAGATGCGATATACGCTAGTTGAAGGTCAGGGTAACTTCGGTTCTATGGACGGTGATGAGCCAGCGGCTTCTCGTTATACTGAGGCGCGAATGGATAAAATTGGCGGCGAGTTGCTGTCTGATATCGACAAAGAAACCGTTGATTTTCGTGATAACTTCGACGGAACAGAGAAAGAGCCAGTGGTTTTGCCGTCGGCTGTTCCAAATATCCTGCTAAACGGTCAGATGGGTATTGCTGTCGGTATGGCAACTAATATTCCGCCGCACAACCTTGGTGAAGTGGTTGACGCTACAGTTGCTCAGATAGATAATCCTGAAATTACATTAGATGAACTATTGACGCACATTAAGGGCCCTGACTTTCCGACGGGTGCGGAAGTTTACGGTGGTGCGCCAATGCGTCAAGCGTATGAAACTGGGCGTGGCTCAGTTACGATTCGTGCGGTTGCATCGATTGAAGAGCGTAAAAATGGTCGTTACAGTATTATAATCACCGAAGTTCCGTATGGCATGAGTAAGGAAGGTTTTGTTGATAAGGTTCGAGAACTCGTCCTTGCGAAGAAAATTACACACATTGCCGACGCGCGAGATGAAAGTGCTCGCGGTAAGGTTAGAGTTGTTGTTGAACTGAAGAAAGATGCTTATCCAAAGAAGATTCTTAACCAATTGTATAAATTGACTGGATTACAAACATCATTCCATTATAATGTCCTGGCTTTGGTCAATGGTATTCAGCCTAAAGTTATGGGCTTAAAAGAGATTTTGGCGGAGTTTATTAAGCATCGTCAAGGAGTTATTCGACGCAGGACTGAGTTTGAACTTCGCAAAGCTAAGGAACGAGCTCATATATTGGAAGGTCTGAAAATTGCGCTTGATCATATTGACGAGGTAATTAAGACGATTCGCGAAAGTTATGACGACGCCGACAAGCGTTTGATGGAGCGATTTGGTCTGTCAGAAATCCAGGCGGCCGCAATTTTGGCGATGCAACTACGACGATTGCAGGGATTGGAGCGCGACAAGATTGAAGAAGAATTGAAACAACTCCACGAACTGATTAAGAAATTGGAGGCAATTCTGGCTGACGAGAATGAGATTTTGCGTGTCGTTAAGGAAGAATTGCTTGCTATGAAAGAAAAGTATGGCGATGAGCGGCGCAGTAAGATCATTAATCACGAATTAGGAAAGTTCTCTGATGAGGAATTGATTCCAGAGGAAGAGTCGGTAATTCTGCTTACAAGCGAAAATTACATCAAGCGAACCTTAGTAAGTGATTATCGTAGGCAAAATCGTGGCGGTAAAGGCAAGCGCGGTATGACGACTAAGGAAGAAGATGTTATCGACCAGGTCGTTCAGGCGAGCTCGCATGATTATCTATTATTCTTCACCAATATGGGTAGGATCTTCCGATTGAAGGCTTACGAAGTGCCAGCTGCCAGCCTAAGTGCGAAAGGTGTTGCCGCGGTTAACTTATTGCAACTTCAGCCAGAAGAGAAGATAACGGCAATTATCAAGCACGAAAAGAACGCCAACGAAGACGGATATCTGTTCATGGCGACAAAGAAGGGTACAGTTAAGAAGACTCCTGTGAAAGATTATGCCAATGTTCGTACGAATGGACTGATTGCTATTAAATTAGACGAAGGCGATGAGCTGCGCTGGATAAAGAGGACGACCGGCGAGAATGACGTGATTATCTCTACGTCTGCGGGGCAAGCTATTCGCTTTAATGAGAAAGATACGCGCCCAATGGGTAGATCAGCTCGTGGTGTTCGCGGCGTAAGATTACGTCCAAATGACTCTGTTGTTGGTATGGATATCGTTACGGGCGACGACCAAACCTTGCTGGTGGTTAGTGAAAAAGGCTTCGGTAAACGTACAAAGGTGTCGAATTTCCCAAGCCAGAAACGTGGGGGCGTTGGTATAAAAGCCGCAGTTGTAACTGCAAAAACTGGTCCGATTATCTCTGTGCAGACTATCGACCCAGAAATAACAGAGGCGTTATTGGTTTCTCAGAATGGTCAAACTATCCGCCTGGGCTTGAGCGATATTAAGCTACTCGGAAGGACAACTCAGGGCGTGACGATTATGCGTCTATCTGACGGCGACGCTGTTTCGTCAATCGGCTTGATGGCGGATCGTCCGCAGGATGAGGGTAATTAATAAATGAAAGTCTTGATAGTCCCAGTAATTGCATGGGCGATATCCCAAGGGTTGAAGCAAGTGTTTCATCTCATGGGGCGTAATCGTCGAGTATTTAGCGGTGATACAAACCCAAAAATACTTCTATCCGGAGGTATGCCAAGCGCTCATAGTGCGATTGTTGTGTCGCTGGCGGTATTTCTGGGGCTACAAGATGGCTGGGATAGTTCTGTATTTGGACTAGCTACTTGGCTGGCTATTATAGTAATGTATGATGCCATGATGGTTCGCTATTCGTCTGGAATGCAGGGCGAAACACTTAATAAGTTGATCTCAGAGCAGGGTAGCAAGTTGAAAAAGCTTCGCGTTGCTCATGGTCACACCCCTGTAGAAGTGGCTGCTGGAGCAGCTATTGGTGCGGTTGTGGCTGCCGTTGTATTTTTCGCAACAAAATAATTGTAAAAATCTATTGACCTAGGCAATTATATACTGTAAGATTAGTAACAAGTCTGGTTGCTGGAGTGCGAGTTAAGCAACGGTTTACAATCTGTAAAGCGAGGTAAATCATACTTCAGTCTGACTTAAGATGAACTTTAACAATTTGATTGTGCAATATCATCGTCAGTTTATATTTTTGTAGAGCCTTAATACTTTGATACAAAGTAGATTTTAACGGAGAGTTTGATCCTGGCTCAGGATGAATGCTGGCGGCGTGCCTAACACATGCAAGTCGAGCGGCAGCGAGTTTTACACTGAATTCTGGAAGCTTCTGGGTAATGTAGAAGATTTATTCAAGAATTTTGTGTAAAATGTCGGCGAGCGGCGGACGGCTGAGTAACGCGTAGGAATTTGCCCCAAAGTGAGGAATAACTGCCCGAAAG
>CAUSFG010000018.1:0-13135 GCA_963530815.1 uncultured Candidatus Saccharibacteria bacterium | reverse complement strand
TTGTCATTCTTCGCTCGCTCAATCAACGCTCCACCAGTCGACATAGCCGCCAGACACGCCTTCTTCTCCAATGCTTGCTGATAACAACTCAAAGTCTCCTCGGTGTTGCCCGAATGACTAACCGCGATAACCAACGTTTCCTCGCTCACAAATCCCGGCAAGTCATAGCCCTTCACCACTTCAAGCGGAATATGCAACCAGCCCGCGGTCAGAACTCGAACCATATCAGCCGCTAAAGCCGAACCGCCCATTCCCGCAATCACGATATTCTTAAAATCTCGACGCTGATTCGCACCTTCGTGAATCGACACTTCATATCGAGCTTGTTCTGGAATATTCAAAACGCCGCTTAAAACGTCGCCTGGATCGTATTGTTTTATCACATTCATATCATCTAACATCTTGCGCTCCTTGATTAACTCATGTTATAGTGTAACATATATAAGCTTAAACAATTTAATATATAAGGTGGGTTATAATGGATTCTCAAGCTAATCAATCATTCAGTGACGACCAAGAACTGGCTAAGGTATTAGCTGGCGTGTCACAAGATACAGACAATAATTTACAATTTGAAGAAACAAATGCTACAGCTTCACCTGTAATTAATCCTGCAACCATCTCACCGGATCCTGTCGCTACAGACCAGAACGATGAGCCTGCTACTGACATAACGAAGCCTGCCGCTCCAGAGCCAGTCATGCCAACTCCAGTGGTCAGCGCACCAGCTCCAGCTGCAGCCGCAGATCCTGCGCTTGATACGATTAAGCAAACTGCCTTGAACGAGTTGCGTCCATTAGTTGACAAGCTGGACGTTTCTCCAGAAGAAAAGTTTGACACCTACCTGTTACTTCTTCGTTCTACGGACGATAAAACTCTGATCGCACCAGCACACGACGCTGCTGTGGCTATTGTTGACGAAGCTCGCCGTGCTCAGGCTCTACTGGATATCATTAAAGAAATCGACTATTTCTCAAATCCTCGTTAAGCCATTTCTCCAAAATAAAAACCCGCCATTTTCGGCGGGATTTTTATTGCTCGGGGCAGATTTACATCATACCCATTCCTGGCATACCGCCAGGAGCAGCTGCAGCTTCAGCCTCTGGAATATCAACCACCAAAGCACCCATAGTTGCCGCAGTTGACGCAATTGACACTGCATTTTGAACAGCTTCTTTAGTCACGCGAGCCGGATCAATAACGCCAGCCTTCTTCACGTCAATTAGACCTTCTTCTGGCTTCATAACGTTAACGCCGAATCCAGGTTTGCCAGATTCAACTTGAGCAAGCAGCGCGTCGGCATTCAACCCAGCATTTTTCATAATCTGCAAGAACGGTTGCTTCAAAGCGTCTTTTAGGATTTGTCGACCGACCGACAAACTGTCTGCGCCGCTAACTTTTAGATTGCCAGCTAAATTGACCAAAGTTACGCCGCCACCAGCGACAATTCCCTCAGCCAAAGCCGCTTTAGTAGCCGCCACTGCATCATCAACGCGGAATTTCTTCTCGTCAATCTCCGTCTCAGTCGCACCACCGACTTTAATAACCGCAACTTTGCCAGATAGCGCTGCGGCACGCTTGTCGAATTGTTCTCTTTCATACTCACTAGAAGCATTTTCTGAAAGCGATTTAATCTCAGCAATTCGCTCCTTCACGCCTGAAGGCTTGCCCGCACCTTCGATAATTGTAGTTTCATCCTTACCGACAATCACCTTACGTGCCGATCCTAAAACTTCCAAGCCAGCGTTTTCGAATGTCAATCCATGATCTTCAGAAATCACAGTCGCGCCAGTCAGCACAGCGATGTCACGAAGAACATCTTTGCGACGATCACCGAAACTTGGCGCCTTAACGGCTACGGTATTGAATACACCCTTCAATTTGTTTAGCACCAAAATACTCAATGCTTCGCCTTCAACTTCATCAGCAATCAGAACAACGTCCTTTTTGCCGCTTTGTGCCAATTTTTCCAACATTGGCAAGAATTCTTGTACGCTAGAAATCTTCTTATCGGTGATTAGAATTGCTGGCTTTTCGTACACAGCCTCCTGGCGACCCGCGTCAGTAACAAAGAACGGACTCACCCAACCCTTGTCCAAGCTAAAGCCTTCAACAACTTCAGCTTCTAGTTCCAAACCTTGACCAGCCTCAACAGTAACTACGCCGTCTTTACCGACTTTCTCGATTACGCCAGCAATCAATTTACCAATTTCCGCATCTCCCGCCGAAATCGTAGCGACTTCAGCCACGCGGTCAGACTTGCCTTCAATCGGCTCAGCCAATTTGTTCAATTCTTTAACAATTTCCGCGCCAGCTTGCTCGATACCTTTCCTAAGTTCCATCGGATTATGTCCAGCCGCAATCAATCGATTCGCCTCTTTCAAAATTGAGTACGTCAACACTGTTACAGTCGTTGTGCCGTCGCCTGCTTGCTTGTTCAAGTTCTTAGCGGCCTGCTTAATTAAATCGGCACCGACTTTATAACCTAGCGTTTCGTCATCGTTTTCTGGCAATTCAATTCCTTCAGCCACAGTTACGCCGTCATGAGTAACCGTTGGACCGCCAAAACCCTTCGCGATCACAACATTGCGACCCTTTGGACCGTAAGTTACCTTAACTGCATCGTATAGCGATTTAGCACCGCCAAGCACGCGATTTCGCGCATCATCATCATAAAAAACTTTTTTTGCCATAATTAAACTCCCCTTTTTATCCAACAACCGTTGCTAAAATATCTTCTTCGCGAACAACCAAATATTCCGTGCCGTCAATTTTCAAATCCGTAGTCGAATATTCCTTATAGACAATCCGATCACCGACTTTGACGTTCTTCACATCACCGCCAACTGCTTTAACTTCCGCAACTACTGGCTTTTCTTTAGCGTTATCAGGCAAGTAAATTCCGCTCGCTGTCTGAGTCTTTGCTTCTTCACGCACCGCTACAACACGGTCGCCAAGAGGCTTAATAGGTGTACTCACGTTATCCTCCATTTCGTTAACAACGTATCTATTGTAACGCACCAATTTAGCACTCGTCAAGTGTGAGTGCTAATTATCTCCTGCGTCTCGACTTTCTAGATTTTTTACAACGGTCGTGGTAATATTCACACAGAAGTAGGTAGCGCCACCCGTATTGGATGGGAAAGCGGACCTACTTCTTTTTATGACGACTGACTTCATTCCTAACTATTTCTTCAAGTTCTGTCTCATAAAATGAACTCGCCCTTTTAACAGCTTTATTGCTCGGCATTAAATTATCTTCATAATAACCAAAGTCACCCCGTCTATGATCGAAATCAGACCAACTAGCGTGACATCCCTCATCACGGTCGCTATTATTAGCATTCCGCGCAGAGTCTGGCGCTGATTTTATATCAAGACCAATTATATTACCCTTATATTCAACTATAAGATCTATTCCAGCAAGATCATCGTCAATGCTAGTCGTATGAACAGCCCGCACTCCCTTAGTTTTCCTTAAAGCCATTTCAGCAGCGATTTCATGACGCATACCATTAATCACGTGAGTTAAGAATTTATATGCATTTTCAATTTCCTCATCGCTATAACCAAGACACTCCATAGCGCCTTGAATATCCGATATAAGCTCTGATTTGCGAGTATATTGCCCTTTGCTAATTATGTCTCGTACGACCTTATTAAAAGCTACAACTGTCTCTTTTTCTCTTATCTTATTATTGCGCTCATAAAATACCCCATTTCTATAAGATTCAAGTTTTTCTTCCGCGCAAATCCAATAAGGCATCCTTTGTATCAACTCTAGTATTTTATATTCCGGTGCTTTATCCGTGTCACCTCTCTCTTTTAAAATATCATCCGCAACACCTGACGCAACATATCTATCCACTAATCGATATGAACTTTCCGGATTAAACTCTCTGGTTGCAGCTCGCCCTATTCCTAATACAATTTTACGCAGTCTTTCTTGATATTTGGAAGATTCAACAATCTCCCAAGCAATCTCAGCTACTCCTGATCCTCTAGTAATCTCCATACAATAGTCGCTATAATACCATAAAATTACTAAAAAAGCAACCCCACACTCTTCTCTCTACTACTCCTCAATCTGTTATAATAACTCCATGCAATTATTCAAACATCTCTTAGAAACAATTCTCGGCTCTTATGTAAAAAAATATCTTAAATCTCATCCTGACACCAAACTAATTGCCATAGTTGGCAGCGTTGGTAAAACTAGCGTAAAATCAGCAACCGCCACTGTTCTATCAGAAAAATTCACCGTGCGCCATAGTCGTGGCAATTTGAACACAACTTTAAGTGCGCCGCTGGAAATCTTAGGTGTAGACGGACCAAAAAACGCCAAATCTCCCCTAGCCTGGCTGAGAGTCTTCTCCGCGGCACACGCCAGCATAAAAAACCCCGAATCGCCAGATGCAATTATTCAAGAATGCGGCATTGATTGCCCTGGTGAAATGGCTACTTTTATGCGCTACATTCAACCCGACATTGCCATAATTACCTCTGTTGCTCCTGAACATATGGAGTTTTTCAAAAATATGGATACGGTAGCTCACGAGGAATTGTCCATTAGCCAGGTCGCTAAAAAAACCATCTTCAACCTTCACGATATCGATGAAAAATATCATAATCTCATAGTTGGAAATCGCGTAAGTTACGGCGATAAATCCGCCGACGTTTTCTTGGAAATTAAAAAGACTACAGATGCTGGTTGTATTGTCAATCTAAAACACTCCGAAGAAACTTCTCAGGACATCAATATTTATGTATTGGGAAAGCATAATATTCGCTCAATCACTGGCGCAGCGGCGGCGGGGTTAGCTTGCGGAATGAATATTCAAGAGGTTGCGGCGGCTTTAACAAAAATCAAACCAGTTTCAGGTAGAATGAATATTTTACGCGGCATACGCGGCTGTACGTTGCTGGACGACACTTATAACGCCAGTCCTATTGCCGTGGAAAACTCGCTAAAAACGCTCTATTCCATCTCTGCCAATCATAAAATTGCCGTATTGGGCGATATGAATGAACTAGGCGAAACGTCCGAATCGGAGCATAAAAAAATCGGCGAAATTTGCGACCCTAAACAGTTAGAATTACTCGTCACCGTCGGTAAAATGACCAAGAAACACCTCGCGCCAATCGCTGAAGAAAATGGCTGTAAAGTAATTTCTTTTGACACGGCGCTTGAAGCTGGAGAATTCCTGAAAAATAGCGACATTAAAGATACAACAATTCTATTCAAAGGCTCACAGGGCGGCATTTACCTTGAAGATGCCGTGAAAGAATTGTTACTTGACCCAAGCGATGCAGAAAAATTAGTTCGTCAATCACAAAGCTGGAAACAGATTAAAGCGAAATTTTACGACTCTTTTTCTCAATCTCAGAAATAATTTCCTGAACAACCTTCTTGTCATTCCACGGAATTCGCTTACCATTCACAATTCGGTACTGCTCATGACCCATACCCGTAATCAGAATCGTATCGCCGCGAACAGCCGACTTCAGAGCTTGATAAATCGCCTGTTTTCGATCAGCAATTTCCGTCATCTTATGGGTCTTCTTCGTTCGCTCAATTCCCTGACGAATCATTGCCCGAATTTCATCTGGATTTTCGTTATAACTCTCCTCGTCAGTTAGGAAAATCCTATCTGCCAAATTAGCTGCCAGCTCGCCCATAATCGGACGCTTTGTCTTATCTCTATCGCCGCACGCACCAAACACCAAAGTTAATCGCCCCTTAGTAATTTTATGAGTGGTTTTTAGCAATTTTTCCAGCGCGTCTGGAGTGTGAGCATAATCCACAATAATATCAATTCCAAGCTTATTTTCTACTCGCTCGAATCGTCCAGGAATCGCTTCCAAGTTCGCCACACCTTCTTGGATATCTTCCAACTTTATCCCCAACAAATACGCCAACGACACCGCAGCCGACATATTCATCACGTTAAATTCGCCAGGCAAATTAGTCGCCAGCTCCAAATGAGTTTGATGGTCAATCAGTAAACTCGCCTCTGTTCCCTTTTTATACAACTTAACGTGCGTTAAATGAGCTTCAGCTTCCGGATTCGTCCCGTAAGTCATTTTCTCGCCAGAAGCTGTAAACTTATCAAAGTATTCAAACCACTCGTCATCACGATTCAGCACGATATATTTCGGCTTTTTCTCAAATAATTTAGCCTTAGCCGCCGCGTAAGCTTCCATCGTTTTGTGATAATCCAAATGGTCTTGAGTCAAATTAGTCATCACCGCCGCCTCAATTGGCACGCCGTCAAATTTATGCTGTGATAAAGCGTGACTTGTTGCCTCTAAAATCACATATTCTACGCCTTCACGCTGAGCCGTCTGGAAAAAACTAAACAGCCTCGCCACAGTCGGAACTGTCGCATTCAAATCATTTATCTTTTCCTTGCCAGCAATTTCAATCACCGCCGTCGTAAATAATGCAGTCTTAAAGCCAGCCTCTTTCAAGATCTCATTGATATAACAAGCAGTCGTAGTTTTCCCGTTCGTCCCTGTTACTGCGATAATTCTCAAGCCACGAGCTGGATTGCCATACCTTAGGCTAATCATCTTCGTGCGCGCAACTCTATAGGCGTTTTCGGTTTTTTCCAAAGCTCCTTGAGGTAGCGTTTTTCTAGCAATTTTTACCAACTCGTTTTTCATAATATCCATTTTACCACTTATATTTGCTATAATAAAAACAAATGAGGATTTTGGGAATTGAATCCAGTTGCGACGAAACAGCGGCGTCAATAGTTGAAGATGGCGAACGCTTGCTTTCAAATGTCGTCAATTCACAGATCGATATTCACGCAGAATACGGCGGAGTCATTCCAGAAATTGCCGCTCGTAGTCATTTGGAAGTCGTAAATCCCGTCATTAAAAAAGCTTTGTCTGACGCAAATTGCACTTGGGATGATATTGATGCCATCGCTGTTACTTACGCGCCGGGGCTTATTGGCTCGCTATTAATCGGCACTCTCGCCGCTAGAACTCTCGCTATTATTCACAATAAGCCGCTCTTTAAGATTCATCACGTAGAAGCTCACGTGTACGCCAATTTTATCAATAAGCAATCTGACAATTTATCTCTAACATTGCCGAAACAGCAGCCGTCATTCCCTATGCTTTCGTTGATCGTTTCAGGCGGGCATTCACAACTTGTCCTATTCAAAAATCACGGTGATTATCAACTTATCGGACAAACCCAAGACGACGCGGTTGGCGAAGCGTTTGATAAAGTCGCTAAAATCATCGGCTTGCCATATCCTGGCGGCCCAGCCATCGCTAAAGCTGCTGAGCTTGGCGATCCACACGCGTTTCACTTACCTATTGCTAAATTATCCGGCGATTACGATTTTTCCTTCTCTGGGCTTAAGACAGCCGTTTTGAGAGCCGTTCAGCACGAAGTCGGTAAAGACTTCACTTTTCCCTCTCATGAGCTTCCAGCACTCGTAGATTACGAATTACGACGTAATATGGCGGCGAGTTTCCAGTATACAGCCATAAAAACTCTCGTAAATAAAACCAAGAAGGCGTTTGACAATTTCCAACCAGCTTCCGTTGTAATCGCTGGCGGAGTCGCAGCTAATCAAGAATTGCGCCGTCAATTACGCGAAGCTTTGCCAATTGACATCGAATACGCCCCTATTCAACTCTGTACAGATAACGCCGCGATGATTGCTACTCTCGGTTATTTCAGATCTCAAATTGACGAACCGACAGATCCATACGATCTGGAAGTTCAGCCAAGTTTATCAATGACAGCAATATAACGTTGTGAGGATTACAACATGAATCAACATTTTCTACAATCATCAGCTTGGGAAAAATTCCAACAATCGCTCGGTCGAAAAGTCTTTCACAACAGAGGTGAAGGATGGGAATATTTCGCAATATTAGAGCACGGCACGGGCAATTCTCGCCTATACTGTCCTTTTGGACCAACCGCCACTAATGAGAAAAATTTGCAGTTGGCATTAAAAGATCTCGTTGACCTAGGTAAAAAACTTGGCGTGACTTTCCTTAGAGTCGGACCAATTAAACCTACCTTTTCTAAGGTGCTATCTGACGAGAATTGGAAAAAAGCCACTTACGTCCATCTACAACCAGAACATACGCATATTATCAATCTTCAGCAACCAGAGGAAGAAATTATAGCAAGTATGGCGCAACCCGTAAGGAATTGCTATAGGAATTATCACAAAAAAGGCGTAGCAGTCCATCAATCTCAAAACCCGGACGATATTAAATATTTCCTAGAATTGATACATGAAGTTGCCAAACGGACTGGTATGTCGCCGCACCCAGATTCATATTTTCACAAGCAAGCTGGTTCCCTGCTGCCATCAAAGGACGCTTCATTTTGGTACGCGACATACAACAATAAAGTAATTGCTACTGCCCTATTTTTCGACTCAAAAACAACTCGAATTTACGCGCATGCAGCAGCAAATTCTGCACCAGAATATCGCAAACTTAACGCTGGAACCGCCCTGCTCACCGAAGCGATAATCGATGCAAAGCATCGTCAAATGGAGAAAATTGATTTATACGGAATTGCGCCTGAAAACGCACCAAAAAATCACCCGTGGGCTGGCTTTACGAAGTTCAAGCGATCGTTCGGCGGCGAAGATATCTATTCTGGATCAACTTGGGAACTTCCCCTAAAGCCACTTCAATATTGGCTATATCGAGCGTATCAAACGATTAGAAAATAACCTTATTTCATCCATCACACCACATAAATTTGTGGTATAATTAAGATGTAATATAAACATGTGGAGAAATTAGAGGATTACATATTTAAGGGCTTTTGCACGTGAAAAGCTACTTTGTTTTCTTTTGTCTTTTTTCGCATGAAAAAACCATGGAATAACTTATGCAGCTAGCAAAACAATACATACCAAACGATTACGAACCGAATATTTATGCCCTATGGGAAACCAGCGGCGCACTAGAGCCAACAGGGGTAGGCAAGCCATATTCAATCATTATGCCGCCACCTAACGCGAACGGTAATCTGCACATCGGGCACGCACTCGATATGAATTTGAAGGATATTCTGATTCGTTACCACCGAATGAAGGGCGACGACGCTGTATTTATTCCAGGCGCCGACCACGCTGGGTTTGAAACTTGGGTTGTGTATGAAAGAGAATTGACAAAGCAAGGGAAGAGTCGCTTCGATTTTTCACGTGACCAATTGTATAGTCAAGTTTGGAATTTTGTACAAGAAAAACGCGGCAATATGGAGCTGCAATTGCGCGCGTTAGGTGTTAGTGCGTCATGGAAGCATTTGACATTCACTCTGGACGAAAAAGTTATCAACACCGTATACGACACATTTAAGAAAATGTGGGATGACAATTTGGTTTACAGAGGTGAGCGAATTGTCAATTATTGTACCGAACACCAAACCAGCTTTGCCGACATCGAGGTAGAACATAAGAACGAGAAAGGGAAGTTATGGAAAATAGCTTACCCGACGCTAGATAAAATTGGCGAGATTATCATTGCTACTACGCGCCCAGAAACTATGCTCGGCGACGTCGCTGTGGCAGTTCATCCAGATGATGAGCGATACAAAAAATTGATTGGCACTCGCATTTTACTGCCGATTGTCGATAAGGAAATTCCTATCATCGCAGACGAATACGTCGACATGAGCTACGGTACCGGTGCGGTTAAGATTACGCCAGCGCACGACCCGAACGACTTTGAAATTGCAAAACGCCATGATTTGCCTCTAGAGTCAATTATCAGCCCAGACGGGAAGATGATAAACGTGCCAGCGCAGTTCTTAGGATTAACGCCAGTAGAAGCTCGCGCTCGAGTTTTGGAGGCGTTGGAAGCGCTAGAGCTACGCCGTGGTGAAACTGAAATTGAACACGCCGTTGGACATTGCTATAAGTGTGGCAGCGTAATTGAGCCAATGATTAAAGAGCAGTGGTTTATTAAAACGCAATCACTCGCACAGCCAGCAATTGACGCACTTAAAAAAGAAGAAATTACTTTTTATCCAGCATCCAAGCGCAAAGAACTCATCGCATATCTTGAGCAGTTGAAAGACTGGAATATTTCACGACAGATTCCATGGGGAATACCAATTCCTGCGTTTGTAAATGAAAACAACCCTAAGGATTGGATATTCGACACTCGCACCAACGAGCAGAGTATTGTTGTAAATGGTACAACATATATCAGGGAAGAGGATACCTTTGATACTTGGTTCTCATCTGGTCAATGGCCATACATCGTAACAGATTACTTAACCGGCGGCGATTTAGCTAATTATTTCCCGACTGACATGATGGAAACTGGTATGGATATTATGCGCGCATGGGTTTCTCGAATGATCATGCTTAGTCTATACCGAACAGGGAAGTTGCCGTTCAAAGAAGTTTATCTACACGGAATGGTTAATGACGAGCACAATCAAAAAATGTCCAAATCTAAGGGTAATGTCATAAATCCAATGGAATTGGTTGCGGAATTCGGATCTGACGCAACGCGCATGGGAGTTATTTCTGGGCGAGCGCCAGCTCAAAGCCAAGCTTTCAACAAGGGATCAGTCATTGCGGCACGTAATTTCTGTAATAAATTATGGAATATTGCCAGGTTTGTCGAGGCACAAATTGGCGATAATCACCAAATTGTCGACTTAGAGCCACAAACTCCGGCCGATCACTGGATTATTCGCCAATTGAATGACGCCGCCAACAACATCGCTGTTCGATTAGAGCAATATCGCTTCTCAGAGGCATCAGAAACTGTTTATCACACCATCTGGGACGACGTGGCTGACTGGTACATTGAATCGTCTAAAACCGCGATCAATCGTCCATTATTATCTTGGGTTTTGGCGACTTCTTTGAAAATCGCTCATCCATTTGCGCCGTTTGTTACGGAAACTATTTGGCAAACTCTTAATTACACCGACGGCATTTTGATGCGTGAAGCTTGGCCAACTCCAGAAAAGTTCGATCCGATTGCCGCTGAGCAATTCGAGCAACTTAAGCTTCTGGTCGCTGAAGGTCGCTGGGTGATTGCTGAACTGCCAGGGAATAAGAAATATCGCTTGTTATACGGCAACGACAGCCTTATCGCCGACAATCAAGACACGATTAAGCATCTGATGCGGCTTGAGGCAATTGAGCACACAGATCAGCCGCGTGGACTGAGATTGGCGGCGGCAAACAGGGAAGCGTGGCTAGATATTGATAGCGAAACTCTGTACCAACATCAGGAAAATTTGGAAATGCGCCTAGCCGAAGCACGTCAGAAATTGGCGGGATTAAAGAAGCGCCTGGAAAATCCGACTTACGTTGAGAAGGCGCCAGCTCACCTTGTCGAGGAAACTCACGAGCAATTAGCCGAGCAAGAAAAAATCATTACTCGGCTTGTTTCAGAACTGGAAGTGATTAGCTTAAAATAGCCTAGCTCACACCTTCAAAGTCAAGGTGATATCCGTCAAAAGTATGTTGACCACGGGCGGCATATTTTTGGCGTAATCGCTTCTTGTCGTTATTTCGAGGCGTAGTTCGCGGTCGCGCTGAACCTTCTTTCAGCACATTTGACAATTGAGCGTGTTCTGGATGAGTATGGGGCTTTGTTTCTGGCATTTTTATTTCATCCTCAACGCCACTCTGAACGCTATATGTTTTCCAAGATGACAAAAACGCTTTATCGACGTTGGTGTCGTGCAGCAGCACACCAAACGCTACATTCAAACTGATAAACATAGTTGTAACGGTGAAAAACTGTTGTACTAAATTCATTTTTATTCTTTCTTTTTGTATCTATTTTTAGAATACTGATTACAATGTTAGCATAAGCTTTGTTTTTTGTCAAGTATATTTCCCAGCATAGAAATAGTCATCCTGAACTTTACAGAGAAAATGTTTAGTATAATGGAGTTTATGGGATACCTAATTTCTATTAAGGTCGCACTAATCCTTTTCCCAATCTTGGCTTTTCTTATCACATTACCGTATATGATTGCGAACTATCGAAAATACGGCTCCGTCAATAAGCTGCGGACTTTGATTTTCTATTCCTTTATTCTGTATTTATTAACCGTATATTTCTTAGTTATTTTACCGTTACCAAATCCAGAATCCGTTCACACGACTTACGCAGAAAATCTGAATTTAATTCCGTTTTCATTCGTCGCAGATTTTATAAAGAACAGTCCACTAGTATTAACAGATAGCTCAACTTGGATTACGGCGATAAAACATCCCACTTTTTACGTTCCTGCTTTCAACGTTTTAATGCTCATTCCGTTCGGAATTTACCTGCGCTACTATTTCAAATGTCGCCTTAAAAAGACGTTGTTATTGACAGCTATTTTAAGTTTATTCTTTGAGTTAACTCAACTGTCTGGACTTTATTTCATCTATTCAGGACCTTACCGATTAGCCGATGTCGATGATATCATCCAGAACACGATAGGCGGATGCGTCGGTTACTTTCTGGGCTGGTTTGCGACGTGGCTACTTCCGTCCAGGGAGGAAATAGATGAAAAATCCCTTGAGGCGGGTTCGCGAGTTTCTGCAGTCCGCGTTAGTTTATCTCTAATAATCGACGCTGTTATCATCCGTATTCCTTACACCTTATCAAAAACCCAACTTCCGTTTTCGCTATTTTTAGCCCTCTATTTTAGCCTAATTCCTCTACTAAACGGTAAAACTTTTGGTAGCGCATTATTAAAGTTTGGGCTAACATTTGAAAATAAAAAATGGATTCGCACAATTTTCAGAGGAATCTTACTCACGATATATTTTTGCATCATTCCCGCAGGCTTGTTTTACCTCGCGGATGAATTTAATAAGGAAGCGGATTCGCTATTGTTTCTCTGTCTGCTCGCAATTGCATTCTTAGCATTCATATTATTCGTATTAATTACAATTGTCGTAGCGTTATTTAACCGACGTTTTATGTTTGATCGTCTATCTGGCGCAAGTTACGAAAGTACAATTCAAACCAAACAAGAGAAATAAAAACTCCATCATAACCAATAAAAATAGGAGACTCACATGGATCCCCTATTTTTCAAATTCAATAGCACTATTTTGGCGGAAGGGGAGGGATTCGAACCCTCGGTACGTTTTACCGCACGCCGGTTTTC
>CAUSFG010000017.1:0-13798 GCA_963530815.1 uncultured Candidatus Saccharibacteria bacterium | reverse complement strand
ATACTTCGGCTGCTGAGTCTTATTTGCTCCGCAGTCAAACTTCGGAGTTCTTAGATATACAATCTCCCTAGAATCGGCGCCTCGACCCATATTTGTAGCATATTGGAGCAGTATAAGTGAGTTCTTTTCAGGATCAGTAATGGCGCTACTTGAATATGGATTACTTCTATATCTCCATTCTCTAGGCGTTGCACTAGGGAAATTTTTATCGGTAGCAAACGTATCCTCTCCATCATAACTACTCACCTTAAAGCGCGAAGCTTGACGAACGTCAGTTTCAATTGCATCCATGGAATTGTGCATATTTCGGCTAATCTCAACCTTTGCCTTGCTGATAGACGCACTTTGGTTTGCTGAAATTAACATCTGGCTAAATACGCCGACGACCATTGCGATGATAACCATCACCATTGCTAATTCGACTACAGTAAAACCGCCCTCATTAGAACGCCACATACGTCGCATGTACCACCTTCTTTCCGCTACCTACGCCAGAGCTTGGCAATCCATATTCTACGATAGACTCCACTTTAATCGGCATCCCCAAGCTAATTGTTCCGCTCTTACATCCGTATGGCGCTGATGCATATACTTGTTGCCTGACCACCCCAGGCAGCCCATCGACATTACCAGTAGTTCTCGTAACTTCATACCTAGTATTAGACGACGCCGTGTTACACTTAAACCACAACGGAGCGGAGTCGTTCGCGTAACGACGCATATTATTATACGCCAGAAGACTTGCTTTATTATGCTGAGCGCTTAAAACCGATGTCTGGCTAACTTGCGCTTGCATACTTAATATAACAACCATGAAAATACCAATAACAACCAAAGTTACCGCAACTTCGACAATAGTAAATCCATCGCTTTTTCCTGTTAATCGCGCCATATACTATTTACCTTTTTTTCCGACCCCGTCGAAAATTCCTTATATATAATGTTATATTTCACACAAGTTGCCGCCGCCACGTCAGTTATAGAACCAGAAGTCGGCTTCGTACAATTCCCATCGTCTATGTTTGCCGCCTCGTACAACAATTCGCCATTACTACCGCCAGACCAATCACCACGACTGCATTTAATCATTTCTTTTTTTAATGAATCACTCCCTACAATTGACGAAAAACTCTTAATAAGGTCAGCACAGGAAGGATATTCGTGTCCAATAGAGCTTACATTTTTATATTTGTAATATCGCTCCAATCTCAAGGACAACTCAGACACATCAGCTTTTTGCTCCTGATCTCTAGTCAAATTCAAAAATCTCCCGCCACCAACAAACGCAATACTGGCCAAAATCGACACAACCACAATAACTACTGCCACTTCAATTATCGTATAGCCACCCGTCCCACGATTCATATCAATATTGTAGCGCAAATCTACAAAAAAGCATATGCTTATTATTAGGAAAGTTCTAACGGCTCTTGCTCAATTTTTATACCGAACTTATCAAAGACAATTTGTACAATTTCCTCGCGAATCGCCGCCAAATCATCATACCCTGTTGCCGAATCATTCACAAGTACCAACGCGTTCTTTTCATAAACCCGCATACCGTGACTGCGATAGCCCCTTAAGCCAGCCTTATCTATCAACCAACCTGTCGGGATTTTATATCTTCCGTCAGACATCTCATAATTTGGAATGTCGCTATATTCTCTTTGCAATTCTTCCAATTTCCATTTTTCAACCAGCGCATTTTTGAAGAAAGAACCTGCACTTGGCAATTCCGCTGGGTCTGGCAATTTTTCCGAACGAATATTAAGAACTGCCACGCGAATCACTGACAAATTGACCTCACGAATATCGTTCTCGTCAATATATCTCTGTAAAGAGGCATAATACGGCGGTTTCGGCTCTGCTTTATTTAATCGCAAAGTAATATTCAGAATGCAATATCGTCCTTTTTCCTTGTCGCGAAAAATACTATTTCGATAAGAAAAATCACATTCGTCAGCGGAAATAGTTACAATTGTGTCGGTTTTTGAATCGTAAGCTTCCAGACTAATCAACGTGTCGGCAATTTCTTGCCCGTACGCCCCAACATTCTGGACTGGCGCAGCTCCAGCCGTTCCAGGAATCCCCGACATAGCTTCAATTCCCTGAAGTCCAAGCTCAATAGCCTTCTCAACAACCTCATCCCAGACTTCGCCCGCACCAATTTTCACATCAGTTGTTTCGTCAGTTTCAGAAATAACCTCAAAACCTTTAATCTTATTCAACAGTACGATTCCTTCAAAAACCTCGTCATGCGTAATCACATTGCTGCCGCCACCCAACACAAAAATCGGCAGATTTTCCTTTCGGGCATTACGATATAGCGACACAACATCACTAGCAGAATCCGCTGTCGCCATATAGCGAGCCTCACCTCCCAATTTCATAGTCGTGTATTGTTTCAGTGATATATTAGTCATGACGTCCATGCATATAGTATATCATTTTACTCGACCGTCATCTATGATATAATAACTTCATACGCACCCGTAGCTCAGCGGATTAGAGTACTTGGCTTCGAACCAAGGGGTCGCAAGTTCGAATCTTGCCGGGTGTACCAAAATAGCTCGTCATTATGACGGGTTTTTATTTATGATGACATCATAAAAAACGCTAGTCGAGCGGCTGAGCTAGCTATTCAGTGGCGGATTCTGAATTCCTGACGGCATTTGCGCAGATTGCGAACCTAAAATCTGGCGAATCTGATCAGCGGTGATAATTGTGGTCGAACCGGGCGCGACAGTTCCCGCCAGCATTTGCTTGGCGACGGTATTCTCGACAGCTCGCTGGACGACGCGGCGCATCGGACGAGCTCCCAATCTTGGATCATAGCCAGCCTCGACCAGCAATTTCTTACCTTCTTCCTCGACCGCAACTTGAATTTTTTGCGGCGCCAAAGTCTTATTAACTCCTGCCAAAATCAAATTGACAACCTGCAGCAACTCATCTTTTCCTAGCGGACGGAACAAAACGATTTCATCAAAACGGTTCAAAAACTCTGGGCGGAATAAATTGGCGTTAACCAACTCGTTAATAAATGTCTGCTCGAATTGTTCCAATTGATAGCCCCGCTCAATATATTCACGAATTCTATCCGCGCCAGCATTTGACGTCGCAATTACAATCGTATCGCGAAAACTAATTTCTCGGTTATTTTCGTCGCGAAGTATTCCCTCGTCCAAAAGCTGCAGAAGTGTCGTCAAAACCTGAGGATGAGCCTTTTCAATTTCATCCAAAAGCACGACAGAGAACGGGCGCTTCTGAACTTGAGCGGTCAAACTTCCTGGATCTCGCGCACCATCCGCAATTAACCTAGCCACGTCATCCGGCCTAACAAATTCGTTCAAATCCAAGCGAATCATATTGCCTTCACCGCCAAAATAAACATCCGCCAAAGCTTTAGAAAGCTCCGTTTTACCAACACCAGTCGGACCAAGAAACAGGAATGCGCCAATCGGTCGATTCTGATTCCTAACACCTGTGCGCGCGCGGCGAATAGCGTCAGAAACAACTGTCACGGCTCGCGTTTGATTGATCATTCGCTGATGAATTAACGACTCCAAGTTTAACAATTTTTCCTTCTCGTCACTCAAAGAAGCTACTGAAATTTTTATACCAAGAGTCTTTTCAATCGCGTCATCCACAGATTGCGCGGTCACTAGCCCACCACTGGCGTAACTTGCCGCTGCTTCCAAAATTTTCAACGCCTTACCTGGCATCACCAAATCTTGAACATAACGATCACCAACACGATACGCCTCTGCCAGCGCCTGATACATATATGTCACTTTGTGCTGCGCCTCAAATAAAACCAATTGATCGCGCATAATTTTCATAGTTTCGGGTTCATTTGACGGCTGAATTGCAATTGTGTTCAAAGCGTGAGCAAGCTGCGGCTTAGTCTGGGAAATTTGCAAAAATCGCTGATCGTCCATCGTTAAAATCGTCCTAAGTCTGCCTGCCTCCAGAATTGGCAATAACACATTACTCAGGTCAACCGAACCAACGCCTTCTTCGAAGAATAATTGCGCATTGTCCAGACATAAAATCACGTTTTTCGACAGAAAAGCTTCGTTCAAAATCATCGTGACTAGATTTTCCAATTCCCCGCGACCAGACGCCACGCTAATCAACGACGACGCGTCCAGCATAAAAACTTGCTGGTACATCAGCGAACCAGGGACGCCTCGATGTCCGTCAATCAGCATTTCCGCAAACGCCGACACGACGGTACTTTTTCCTGCGCCGTCAGCACCAACCAGCGTAATGTTCTGCCGCCCGCCAGAACTAAACGTTTTAAGCATCTGCCCCAGTGCCTCCTCGTGCGCAGCCAACTTAGTCGTAAACGCGCCGCCAGATACACTAACGCTAATATTCTGAGCAAATCGACTCAGCAGTGGCGTATAACCGAAAGACCAATCCCTAGCAATTCCGCCCGTATTTAGCGGCTTCTCCTTATATTGGTCAATCAACGCCTTTATTCGCTCGTACCACCTGATAGTCTCCTCGATATCATGAAAATCGATCTTCATATTCGCCAGCAAAGAATCGTGCTGTGGCAATTGTTTTACTATCGCCGCCGCCAAAACCGCGCTAGTAATCTTCGGACTTTCCGTGCTCTGCCAGATTTCAATCGCCGCCTTCCAAATCTGCTCCGTTCGATTCGGATCATCGACGGAAATATTACGCAAGAAATTCGGCGTCAAACCCAGCCGCACTGCCAAAAATTGCCCAGCTCGCGTGCCTGTAATCGCCTCAGCAATATCAATCGGCGTCGGTCTGCGCGGCAATTTACCCAAAACGTCCGCCGCCATCACATCGTCAATTGTCTTAGGATTTTTACTAATTTCTGCCGTCTTAAGATCTTTTTCCCACCAAATCGACACCATAATCATTGGACCGCTCAGACCAAATAATAGCCAGCCAATTGCCCCGTGTTCGATCAACGACCACACGCCAAGCAAAACTAACATAATGCCGACAGCTATCGCCACGATATGCCAGGCATTGCCAAACCTTACAGAAAATCGCGCTTTCTGGGCTCGTAAACTGTCGTAATTAAATCTCGGCTCTATTTCCATACAGAAACTCCCATTTGCCATAAAATAATTCCGATAAGCGGCATCAGCGGCAGCGCCAGCCACATAATAATTCCTAAAATCATCCACAAAAATCGTAGCAATATCATCAATATTCCAATAATTATCACCATAGAGCGCACCACCGCGCCAATTACTCGCGAGAACATTTTGTCAAAAAACGCAGATAACTGCACAGATAAGTCGCCGCCAACCGGAGCGGCTGAAATCTGGCGAAACGGGTTGAATAAGGTTTTCAAAAGTAGCCCGACTGAGAAAAAATCTGCGGTTCGTAAAACACCCAGAAAGCTTTGACGAATATATTGCAACAAGCCATTGCCATACCACCACTGAAAGATACCCACCAAAAACATATTGATATTGTAGCACATCGACCCGGCAGAGTATAATAGACAATATGGCAAGACAGATGATTAGTACTATTATTGGCAAAAGCGTCAAGAAAGTCGCTAAATTACGCGGTGGCGGTTCAGCCTTGCCGGGTTTGGTGATTGAAAAAATTGACCCAAAATTTATTCAAAGAACGTTGGCAGATTTACCACAAGGCGTGGTGATTATCAGCGGAACGAATGGGAAAACGACGACGACAAAAATCGTCGTAGAATTGTTGGAATCAGTCGGATTGAAAGTCTTCACGAATCGCACTGGTAGCAATTTTTCCCGAGGTGTGGCAGCGGCGCTGCTCGATGAGGTCAATATCCGCGGCAAGCTGGACGCCGACATTGCAGTTCTGGAACTGGACGAGGCTTGGGCGGTTAAATTCGTGCAGATTGTTCGTCCGCGCTTTTCCCTGCTTCTGAATGTTATGCGCGATCAATTGGACAGATTTGGAGAAATCGACAATACAGCCGCACTGCTCCAAAAAATAGCTGAAGCCACTAGCGACACTGTCGTTCTCAACCGCGACGATCCGCGAATTTTTAAGATTAGCGAACATATTCAGGCTAAAAAAGTTTTCTTCGGTACAACCAGCGAATTACTTCAATTGATGCCAACGGACGACACCCTAAAATACGGAAACGCAGTCGCAAATCAAAGCGTGACGGCCGATGTTTTATTGAAAAAGATTAACGCTCAACAGGCTACTTTTCAAATTGACAATAAAGAAATTGACGTAGATCTGCAACTCACTGGAGTTTACAATCTTCTCAATGCGGCGGCAGCGGTTGCCCTGGCTCGACAAATAGCGGGACCGGAAATTACCGATACGATTTTATCTGCGTTGAAAAACATAAAGCCGGCGTTTGGTCGTGGCGAAACGATCTACCTGAATGGCACGCCAATTGAGCTTATTTTAGTGAAAAATCCAAGTGGCTTTCGGTTGGCGCTTCTGTCGTTTGCCAAAAATAATAGTGCTACGATGATCGCTGTTAATGACAATTACGCCGACGGACGAGATGTAAGTTGGTTCTGGGACGTCGATTTTTCGCTATTAAAAAACGTAGCGATGATCAGCGGTGCGCGTGCTTACGATATGGCTTTGCGACTTCAATATGACGACATTTTAATTGGGAAAATTGACACCAATATTTCGAAAGCTCTGGAGGATTTCATTAATGTCAATCCCGATGAGCCAAAACAGATTTTTTGTAGCTACACAGCCATGACAGCAATTCGTCGCCTACTGAGCGAAAAAACCGACGTGGAGGAAATATCATAATGAAAATAACAATTGCACAACTTTACCCGCGAGATATGAATCTTTATGGCGACTGGGGCAATACACTAGTCCTGAAAAAACGATTAGAACGACGCGGCTTCGAAGTTGAGATTATCGATCACAATCCAGGCGATTCAACGGATTTTTCTAAAATTGATATTTTTGTTGGCGGCGGCGGACAAGATTCTGGGCAGACGATTATCCAAAACGACCTTCTAGCACGGGCTGACGAACTGCGACAATTAGCAAAAGACGGCGTGCCGATGTTGATGATTTGCGGAATGTACCAATTATTTGGTCGATTTTTCCGAACACTTAAGGGCGAGGAAATTGTTGGCGCTAACATTCTGCCAATTGAAACGATTGCTGGCGACGAGCGGATGATTGGCAACATTGTCATCAAAAGTCAGGAATTTGGAGATATCGTTGGCTATGAAAATCACAGCGGACAAACTTTCTTAGATAAGACCGCCAAACCTCTTGGGCAAGTTATTAAAGGCGCCGGCAACAATATGACCGACGCAAACGAAGGTGTTCGCTATAACAACATCATTGCCACTTACCTCCACTGCCCGATTCTACCTAAAAACCCGCATATTGCAGATTTTCTTATTGGCGAGGCGCTAGAGCGACGCGGCGTAAGTTCAGACTCGGGATTGGGAAAAATTGACGATACTTTAGCGAATAAAGCGAGAGAGATAGCGTTAAAATTATCCAGATAATTCATGAAAAAAATCCGTATATATCTTAAAAAGCTATATGCATTTTTTCATCAAATGCCCGGCTGGGTTTGGCTAATTCCAATCTTAATCTTAGCCATCAACGTTCGACTTACCTATTTAACAAAAGCCGACATTTGGCATGACGAAGGATATACGGCGGCCATCATTCAGCAGCCAATCAGAGAAATTATCGCCATTACGACCACGGACGTCCACCCGCCGCTTTATTACGTTATTATGCACGTTTGGCAATTGATTTTCGGCAATTCCGTAGCTTCGCTCAGAGGATTTAGCGTTACGTGTGGAGTTCTGACGATTGCTCTATTATTTCTATTACTCCAAAAACTTTTTTCTAAAAGAATCGCCGTATTTGGAAGTTTTTTAGCAGCGCTAGGACCGTTCTTAATTCGCTATAGCGACGAAGCCCGAATGTATGCACTGGCGGCACTTTTGGCCGTAGCAATGACATACGCATTTGTCGTGGCAGTCGAGCACAAAAATAAGAAGTTTTGGTGGGCGCTATATGGAATTTTAGTAGCGCTCGGTCTTTATACACAATATTTTCTAGCATTAATACTACCCGCGCATTTCGTATATATTTGGCTAAAACTTGGCGGAAATCACACTGCCATAAAAAATATATTTAAGGATAAAAACGTTTGGCTGGCCGCAGGAACATGCTTTTTACTATTCCTTCCCTGGTTACCAGTTATGATCTCCCAAACCAGCCGAGTAAGTGGCGGCTTCTGGATCCCCGAAGTCACCAAATTCACCATCCCGACAACACTATCGATGTTCTTAACTTATGACGACAGAATTGTCTGCTATTTTGGGTTGCTACTGCTGCCAATTATAATCGCAATTTCATTCATCCTAGCCAAAAAATGCCCAAAATACCAAGCAGCAATTTGGATTTTAACAATTTGGCTGCTGCTGCCGATGATCATCGTTTACATACTCAGCCAGGGTCGACCAGTTTACTTAGATCGATATTTCACTTATTCAGCGCCGGCGTTTTACGGCTTGATTGCGGTATTCATCGGGCTTATTTTTTCTAGTAAAAAATGGTGGTCTATTGGAATATCTATCATTCTGACGTTGTTTATCGGTCATTACATGTGGCATATCGGCGGTAAAAACATTGTAGAATCGTCTTGGAATAACACCAACACAGCCATGAACCATATAAATGGAAATATCCGGAGTAGTGATGCTATTATCTCTGGCGAGATCTACACTTATTTTCACACTTCCTATTACAACTGCACAAATAAAGAAATTATACTTCTGAAGCCGAAAGAAGAGCTGGGCTGGATTGGCGAATGGGGATTAATTAAAAAATTGAATACTCCAGAAATTAGTTCTTTAGAGTCAGTAAAATCTCCAAGAATCTGGCTCATTCTTCGCGAAAAAACATATGACGAATATAAAAAACAAGTTCCACCCTATTGGCAATTAAAGCAAGAATTCCATGATGGCGACTTGATTATTGGATTATACGAAAATAAAAAATAACTGGTTAAATGCCAGTTATTTTAATACATTGAACGATTTCAATTGGTCGGGGTGAAAGGACTCGAACCTTCGACCTCACGGTCCCAAACCGCGCGCGCTAGCCAACTGCGCCACACCCCGAAGATATTTCTATCATTCGTTCTGATCTATCTTAACATATATCACTAAATAAGTACAGAATAAATTTGCAAACAAACTTTTATATCTTATGAAGCATAAAAATAACTTGGCAAGTAGCCTACTTCAGGATAAGATATATTGTATGAATTACACAAAACCGTATACACCTCCAACGCTAACCGTGGACGCAGTAATTTTTCAAGTAAACAACATTACCCTGGAAGTGTTACTATTAAAACGACCAAACGAACCTTTTAAAGGAGAATGGGCCCTCCCTGGAGGGTATAACGCCAAGGGCGAGACAACTACAGACGCGCTCGAACGCGTAATTTTCCAAAAGACAGGCGTAAAAATCAAAGACGACCTACGATATATTGAACAGCTTTACACTTTCGATACGATTAATCGTGATCCACGAGGACATGCAGTGTCTGTAGCCTACATGGGCTGTGGACGCAATATTACATACAATGAAGATTTAGAAGTGGCATTTTTTGATGTAAATAAATTGCCAAAACTGGCATACGACCACGCCAACATCATTAAATACGCCAAAGAACGCCTAATTGCCAAAATGACATACACCAATTCGGCATTTGCTTTTCTGGATCGAAGATTTACCTTAACACAACTGCAAACAGTTTACGAGATAGTTTTTGGTCGTGAATTTGACAAGCGTAATTTTCGAAAAAAATTCCTCAGCTTAAACTTAATTCATGAAACTAATGAGTTGTGGCGAGACGGCGCGCATCGTCCAGCAAAATTATATGAGTTCAATTCAAGTAAACTCGAGAATTTAGATCGTAGCTTAGACTAACCTCCCTGTAAAAATCTAGAAAATTTATATTTTTTATAAATTAGTGTTGACAATACAATAACTGGCTATTAGACTAGATAGTAAGTGTAAGCTATACATTAAGTAAGGAGGATCTTAACATTATGGAAAAGTCTAACTATATATTTGTCGGGGTTGACCCACAAAATGATTTTATCGATGGGAGTCTTGCCGTTGCCGAAGCAGAGCAAATCATCAAACCTATCAACTCCATTGCCGACGAGATACGAAAACACGACGGCACGGTTGTATTCACCCGAGACTGGCACCCCGAAAAAACACCGCATTTTGACAAATGGCCAGTTCACTGCGTAGCCAACACCAGAGGAGCTGATTTCCACAAAGATCTAAATATTCAGCCCGATGACATTATCATCAATAAAGGCACCGGTCAGACAGACGGATACTCTGGCTGGGAAGGTGAAAGCGAGACAAACGAAACGTTAGAATCTATCATAACACCAAAAACACCCCATGAAAAAGTTAAAGTATTTCTCGGCGGATTAGCAACAGATTTTTGTGTAAAATCTACTGCCCTAGATATCGCCAAACATTTCAAAGATGACAGGCGTGTCACTACATACTTACTTATAGACGCCATTCGCGCCGTGGGATTAACTCCAACAGCCGAAGAAGAAGCATTATCCGCAATGAAGGAGGCTGGAATATTAGCAATATCAACCGAAGAAGCAAAGAAGATGATCCAGGAGGCAATTTAAATGGAGAAGGGCTCAAAAATATCACAAGGATTAGATTATTACAAAGCAACTATGGGGATGAACGAGTTCTTAAAACATCCTGAAGCAGAAGTTACTTTCACACTGAAAAATCGCTCCCCTAATCTATTATCCGAATTTGTATCCCCAGTAGAATTACAGGATAGACTAAACAAGCTAGCTGAAGGATGGCAGCCTGATGAAATAGCCTACTTAGCCGGACTGCAAAACCAAGACAGCAAAGCGACATTTTCGCAAGAATACCTTGATTTTCTGCTGAACAATCCCCTGCCCCCGGTCAAAATTGGATATGATGATAACGGCGACTTAGCGGTTGAATCCACAGGAAAATGGCCTCTAGTTACATTCTGGGAAACCGTTATCATGAGTGAGATAAATGAAATATATTTTCGTAACAAACTCGCACGTGAAGGTTACTCTTTGGAAGAAGTGTATGCCGAAGGAGATCGACGATTAGACGAAAAGATCAAATTATTAAAAAGCCGCCCAGATATTAAATTTTCTGATTTCGGCACAAGGCGACGTTTTAGCTATGATTGGCATAGGCACGTAATTGAACGAGTCGCAAACGAACTTCCTGATAATTTTACCGGGACTTCAAATATATACCTAGCGCATAAACTAGGATTAAAACCAATTGGAACTTTTGCACACGAAATGCCGATGGTCTACGCTGCACTGGCAGATAAAGCCGGAAACAACCCACTAAGTGGTCACAATCAGACACTAAGAGACTGGCAAGACACATACGGCGACGAGCTATCAATTGCCCTAACAGACACATTTACAACCGACTTCTTCTTTGCTGACTTTACGCCCGAACAAATGACTTCATGGAAAGGACTACGCCACGATTCTGGCGACCCAATAGAATTTGGAAATAAGGCTATTGAAATTTACAAAAAGAACGGAATTGATCCTTTGGAGAAAACTATCGTCTTTAGTGACGGACTTGATGTGGGCGAAATTATTAGGATAGCTGATTACTTTAAGGGAAAGATAAATGTAACATTTGGCTGGGGTACAACTTTGACTAACGACCTTGGAATTACACCAAATAACTTTGTTATGAAAGCTACAGAGGTTGATGGGGTATCTACGGTCAAATTGAGCGACACCCCTGGCAAACATACAGGTTCAGGTGATAAAATTAGAGAGTATAGTGAACGTGTAAAAGCAGCTCTGGCGGAAAATGCACTGAATAATACTCTAATTACTGTATGAAAAACAATGCCAATATCTATAAATCGTAAATTATGGTATAACGGTCCAAATTACACTGCAGACAGCGTAATAATCAGCCCAATCGCACAAAAAATTCTTTTGATAAAACGATCTAGCGGTGAATGGGCGTTACCTGGAGGATTCATCAATTCCAAAGAAGATTCCTTTACCGCAGCAATTCGCGAAACAAAAGAAGAAACTGGAACAATAATTAGCGACAGTCCAATATTAATATACAAAGGGCTGGTTAATGATCCACGCAACAGCCAGACGTCATGGATCGAAACCAGTGCGTACTTGTTCATAGTCAACGAACTATCAGAGGTGTCAGGACGAGACGATGCTATCGACGCAGCCTGGCTACCCCTCAATAATTTGCCTAAATTATACGCATCGCATGATGAAATAGTAGCTAGGGCTATTGATTATTTGTCTTGTCGGTCGCTAGTTAAGATAGCAGAGTTTTCCGAAAATGATCGCAATATTAACGGCGGTCATATGCAATACGACAAAATTATCGCCACAAAAAATGGTCATTCGGTATTTATTAAACAAACATCGACTAAATATGGCGACGTAAAACGAAATAGACTGCGCCAATATCTGAGAAAAGAAGCGTTCACAATATCCTATCTGCGATGCCATGGATATAGTGGAATTCCATCCAGATCAATACTGCGAGACGATGACACTTTCATCATGGAGACAATGACGCCCAACGAAGGTTGGCTATGGCGAGCAAAGAGCGAAACGCTAGACGCTTATATCAAATCAGCGAAGGAAAAATTTGACGAGTTGGAAAATATACCATTGCCGCCTGATACTTTTGACATCGAATCGTCACGCGATAGTTTTATTAAAGAAGGATGGGGCTCGTTAGACGAACAGAAAATAGCTAAATTGAGAGAGTTGTCATTAGGATTCTTGGACAGATTAACGCCCCATAGCCAAAATATAGCTAAGAAATTATTAGCAGACTTACCCACCTTACTAAATGCTGGAGGTCGACATAGCGATATAAAAAAATTAGTTTTTTGTCATCATGACATTCGACAATCAAATATGGCTTGGCACCCCAAACGCGGCACTAAGTTGATCGACTGGAGTTGGTCTGGACCTGGAAAATCCGGTAGCGACATCACTAGCCTACTAATCGACCTACATAAAAGCGGTCATAATATTTCAAACTATTACAAAGAAATAAATTTAGATCATTGCCTAACCTTAATGGGTTTCTGGCTAAACCATGCAACGTGGCCATATCGCGGCGACGACACTCTTAGATTTCAACAATTTTTATCGGCGTTAAGTGCATACGAAATATATACAACTATTTAAGCATTCACAGCCTCAATCTCAACCGACAGTACTTCTTTTTTGATTGGCAAAGATTGACCGGGCTCGAACGTATAAACCAATAATTGACCGAATGGCATCTCTACATTCGCCATCTCAGCCTCTGGAACTTGATCAAGATGTTTAATTAAGGCCCGAATAGAATTGCCGTGAGCCACCAATAAAATATTCTCTCCATTCTGCAATTTCGGCAAAATCTCTTGCTCGAAATATGGAACAACTCGTGCATAAACATCTTTCAAAGTTTCGCCGCCCGGCACTGGATAATCCCAACCGCGCCGAATGCCATTAAAAGCCTCTTCGCCAATCTCCGCTTTAACTTCCCATTTATTTTTTCCAGTTAAATCACCATAATCACGCTCGTTTAACTCAGTTGCATGCGTTGTTGGTAGATTTTCGACTCCGCACCCTTCGAGTAGCGCCGCCAAAGTTTGTTGTGTACGTTTTAATGACGAAGTGTAAGCCTCATTAAATGACAGACCTTTCAATAAAGCGCCCAATCGCACGGTGTCGTTATGACCCTTTTC
>CAUSFG010000016.1:0-13858 GCA_963530815.1 uncultured Candidatus Saccharibacteria bacterium | reverse complement strand
GCCTTACCATTAGCAATAATTCCATATTCGCCCCAAGAGCCATATACATTCTGATTCGTATAGGCCATCTTATACGCCAATGTTATATCCTCGATCAGTAGTCCCATATGTGACGGATTAGATTTTACATAAATATCGATGAAGTTATTATTCTCATATAAAACAGTGCCTGGCTGCGTCTCAGCGGTAAATCGAGAATTTCCAGCATAGCCCGGAAGACCCCAACCAAAATACTGAACTCCTTCAGGTCTGGATCCGTTGTCGTTACCTAACGTTTTCATCTCATAACCGTTGATCTTCACCTTAACGAGGTTATCTACAGCTCCACTAAAACCGATCTCCAGACTCTTAGCATCTTTTAACCCTTCTAAATTAATACCCTTCAATCTAAAGACGTATGTATTTGAGCACGGGATAATCTCTACTATAGGACGAGAATTATCATGACAATTTAGATGAGCCGGATCCGGTTTACTATTAGAATGCGTATGTCGACCAAAGCTGTTTATACCAATCCATTTTGCAGAGTCAGATGTCCTCCAAACGCCCCTCTTACAATAATCAGGATTATAGACGAGCGATGCGTCACCAACTATGTCATAATACATGGAATCGGGTTCACACGTAATATAACCATCTTGCAATACATCGCCTCCACCAGGAGCGCGCCACTGTGTCGTTACAATCGTCCTTGCTTGATAGTCGTCTTTTAAGTTAGTCGCATCACCATGACAACTCGGAAGATAGTCTGGTTTTTTAGTAGACTTCTTATACGCCCTCTGGTTTCCATTACCGCCATACTGATCCTCAGCACACACTATAGACCAGTGCGGATCAACACTGTCACCGCCCTTAAAGCCGTATTCACCAGGACTAAAATGAACATCGTCTCCAATTTTATTACCATCTTTGTCTAAACCTGTACCCCACAGTCCCCTTGCTCGTATAGAGGTCTTATCTAACTCAATGCGACTAAGATTCTCATCAGGAACGTTCACACTGTTCGATGTCTTGCTAGTAATAACTTCTTTGTCAGTCTTAATATCACCGCCCCAAACCTGAACCTTTGGTCTTTTTGACGACCTAATACACTTAACTGCGTACCTAAAATCCGTAGAAGGAGCCGAACCATTATAATCGCTAACCATAACCACGTAACATAGACTATCGTTAGCACTTAGCTTAACCCTGTCCAAATTATCTATCTGATTTGTAGCCACTGGAGTCTGACCGGTGTTTAATTGACTGCCAGTGTTTTGAACAATTTTTCTACACGCGCCACTATCAATATTTAAGCTATCTCTATATTGTCCTTTAATCAGTCGCACAATTGCGCACGGCCAGTCGCCATCCGCAGTACCTCCAGGAAGTGAAACTTCATTACTCTTTCCTGTAAGCTCCGATACTTCAGCCCCTCTTACAACAAACCGAGCAAGTGCATACGAAGAATTTTGAGTTTTTGACGTGCCCTTATTATTCAACCCAGCATTTATTCCCTCAATTTTCGTAACATTTTCTGCATCAATATAATCCGAGTTAACACTCACCGAAGGTTCTACATCATAATCATACGGAACTTCAACACAGGCATATGACGAATACACCCAGCCAGAAACTGAAGAAGAGTTGCGTTTACTCCAATATATACGCTGACATATACGCTTGCCCATGTCTTCTTTTCGAATAACTCGCGTAAACATAAATTTATTTTCTCCAAGCGGACCACGAACATCCTCTAATCTAGATTTTCCGTTCAATGCCTCCATAGTGGTAGTGTGATAATCCACACCCTCTGGATTGTTCATTCGTTTCCATGCCCAACCCTTCCAGTTAGATTCAGGAATAGCCGTAAATGACCTAGGAGCTTCATTATGCCAAGCCCCCCTGTCATTCAGACTGACATCATTATCCATCGGCTGATTTGAGCTTAAATCGAACACATCTTGCTGAACTCCAGTCACGACATTGTCAGTAGGCCCGCCGCTGACAAAAAGACTATGCCACCAATCAACTGTATCTCCGGGCTTCACATCCTTTAACCTCCCCGGAGCAATAGTCCAGTTAGATCCGAAGTTGGTAGTGTCTTCTCGATTAAATTGCTTAGTAACCCAGGATTTACCAGTTATCGTCCAATTTGGCGAGCTTGGCGCCGCATACGTATAGACAAAAAAAGCTGCTACTGATATAGCCAAAGCCACTACTATTGCCAGCATGCCCACCTTAGGCAATGAGTATTTTCTTCTCATGCTTATAATTATATCAAAGATTACGCAGATGATATAATAAATATATGAGTTTATCTATTGGAATCGTTGGTTTACCAAATGTCGGCAAGTCGACACTTTTTAACGCTTTAACAAATAATGATATTTTAGCGGCTAATTATCCGTTTGCGACAATTGAGCCGAACACAGGAATTGTTCCCGTGCCAGATAATCGCCTGCAAATTTTAGCCGATCTTTATCATGCGCAAAAAATTATTCCAGCCACCGTCACTTTCGTCGATATCGCGGGGCTGGTTGCTGGCGCGTCTAAGGGCGAAGGTTTGGGCAATAAATTTCTACACAATATCAGAGAGTGCGACGCAATTATTCATGTTGTCCGTGCGTTCGAAAATTCAAAAATTTTGCGCCACGATGAAGCGCCAATTGACCCAAAAAAGGATATTGGCATTATCAATACTGAGCTGATTCTGGCTGATCTACAAACTCTTGAAAAACGCCTGCCCCAACTTCAAAAAGAAGCCAAAGCAAACCCAAAAGCTCGCCAAAAAGTTGAATATCTGCAATCTTTAATCGACAATTTACAAAAAGGCGTACCAATTTCCGCCCTGTCAGATGTGGATTTTGAGGCAATTTCCGACCTGCACCTTCTTACCGCCAAGCCAGTAATTTACGCGTTTAATGTCGACGAAGAAGGATTGAACAATTCCGACCTACAGAGTCAATTGACCGAACTCGTAAGTCCCGCAAAAACCGTTTTTGTCTGCGCAAAATTAGAGGAAGAATTGAAGGGCTTATCTGAGAATGACGCCAAAGAGCTATTAGAAAGCTACGGCGTCAAGGAAACTGGACTCGCCAAACTTATTCACGCAGCCTACGATACGCTCGGACTACAAAGCTACTTAACTGCGGGCGAAAAAGAAGTTCGCGCTTGGACAATTCACAAGGGCTGGACTGCACCGCAAGCCGCGGGCGTTATTCATTCGGATTTTGAGCGCGGATTTATTGCCGCACAAATCGTCGATTTTAACGATTTAGTCGCTGCAGGATCAGAAGTTAAGGCTCGTGAAAACGGCAAAATTCGCACCGAAGGAAAAACTTACGTTATGCAACCAAATGACGTCGTTGAATTTAGGTTTAACGTTTAGCTAATTTCAATTTGTAAAATCGCTCGAGATTGCCCTTACTGCCTGCCACTTCACTATCTTTTTTATCTAAGATAACAAAATACTTTTTCGCCCAATCTTCAAAGTCGGATAAAATTTGTCGACGAACTTTATCGTTTTTAATAATTCCCTTATTAACCTGATGCCGTCCCGCCTCAAATTGAGGTTTTGCCATAGCAACCAATATCGTATTTGTATTCATCAAATTTTCTGCCACGTGCGGCAAAATTTCCCTCAGAGATATAAACGACACATCGCCCACAATAATATCAATTGCTTCATCTGCATAAAAATCACGAATATCGGTCTTTTCGTAAAGAACAATTTTTGGATTCGGCCTCAAACTTGGATGAAGTTGATCCGTTCCAACATCAACAGCAAATACCTTTTTGGCGCCATGACGCAACGAATAGTCAGTAAATCCGCCCGTACTCGAGCCAATGTCCAGAACAGTTTTATCCTGAAAATTAAGATGAAAATACTCCGCTACGCTTGCCAACTTTAAGCCAGCTCGCGAAACGTAAGTTTCCTTCTTTTCGAGCTTTATCTCGTCCGAATCAGACACCATAGTCCCTGATTTTTGGACAATTTTCTTATTCAAAAAAACATAGCCCAGACGAATAAAATTATCCGCCTGAGATCTTGTCGTCGCCAAACCGCGCTCTACCAGAGCTTTATCTAACCGCTGTTTCATTAAATATGACTATTTCTTTCGCTCGCGATATTCACCAGTGGATGTGTCAACGCTAATAATATCACCCTGCTTGATAAATGCTGGAACTTTGACAACTAGCCCCGTCTCCAAAGTAGCGTCTTTTAGTACAGATGAAGTCGTATCACCCTTAACCACATCTTCCGTGTAGGTAACTTCCAGATATTTATTCTTTGGCAGTTCAACGTTAATCACTCGACCGTCGAAGAATTGAAGGCTTAATTCGTCGCCTTCTTTCAGGTATTTACTGGCATCGTCCACGATTTCCGCAGCCAGCTCAAATTGCTCAAAGCTAGTCGGATCCATGAAATAGAACTTGTCGCCATCGTTATACAAATATTGCGCAGTTTTATTATTTACTTCCGCAGCTTCGATTCGCTCTTGACCCTTGAAAGTCTTTGGGATGACACTTCCGTCAATTAGGTTTTTCAATTTCACGTTAACAATCGAACCGCCACGACCCATAACTTTTTGGCCGTATTCTACGACGCGATATGGTTTGCCGTCAATTTGACAAACTACGCCTTTTTTCAAATCAGTTGGCTGATACATACTTTCTCCTTTCCAATAAAATATCTCGCTGCCAAATATGTAATAGCAACGAGATATTGCGCATTAAACGTTCCTAGTTGCTGCTAACAAATGGCAACAAAGCCAAGTGGCGAGCACGCTTAATTGCTACTGCCAAGCTTCGCTGTTGCTTTTCGCTCAAACCAGTCTTACTGATTGGCTCGATTTGACCGTAAACATTGATGTAACGTTGCAAAGTTTTTACATCTTTATAGTCAAAAATAATCGGTGGATTTTTCTTCAATTGTGCCATTTTAATCTCCTTATTAGAATGGAATTTCGCTTAGGTCAATTGGCTTATCGTCAATTTCCGTTACGACTTCCTCTTTTTTAGTAGTCTTTGGTGCTGCAGAACCTAAATTGTCGCCGCTTGGACCATCTAAGAACGTTACATCCGAAGCAGTGACTTCAATTCGACTCTGTCTTTTACCGGTATCCTTATCTTCCCAGCTATCCTGTCGCAGTCGTCCTTGGATCAAAACCCGACGACCCTTGCTTAGATATTGCATTACCAAATCACCAAGTTTATCCCAGGCTGTGATATTGAAAAAGTCAGCCTGATCGTCTTGAGATTGTCGATCAACAGCAATGCTGAAACTAACTACGTTCTTGCCAGAAGCGGTTGTTCGCTGTTCTGGATCGCGTGTCAATCTACCCAATAAAATCACTTGATTGATACTTCGTGCCATATTCTATCCCCTCTTTTACCTTACGGCAGTTAGGCTTATTTACTTGATTCGCTTGAATCAGATTCTTCGTTGCGTGCTTTTTGCTCGCTTAATGCTTGACGAGTTTTTTCATCAGTTTTTACCAATAGGTAACGCAAAACTTCATCAGTAATATTAAGTGTGTTTGAAATCTTCAATAAAGCTGGTGCTGGCAATTTAACCTCAAAACAAACGTAAACTGCAAAGTCTTCACGCTTGATTGTGTAGGCCAATTTTTTCTTGCCCCAGTTATCTTCTTTGATAATTTCACCACCGTTAGTAGTGATTAAACCACGTACCTTATCCAACGCTGAATCTAGATTAGCCTCTAAATCCGGGTGAATAAGAACAGTTAGTTCGTATTCGTTCATGTTTCCTCCTCTGGAATCCATTTACGGATGCTTACGCTGTCTCACGTAAGCTTAGGTTAATATTCGCCTATATTATACCCCATTCTGCGATATCATGTCAATGAGCTTATAGATAGTGTCTATATCATCAACACTGAGGGATTGAGCATTATTTCTTATGTCGGTGATTAATCTTCTGGTGTCTTTAGGGTTTCTCAAATCCAGACTTTCTAGATCAAGATTACTTGGACTTATTCGTTGTTCATTTACGGAATATTCGACATTATATTCTCCCTCAAGAGATTTCCCTTTCCAACCTCTAATATTCCAGCTATGTTCTATATAAAGCGGCGGTAAGACACCTGAACGACTTACCACCTCAGTAACGTACAAACCTAATTCAGCAGAACATTGTGCGCCATCTTCCAACATAGATTCTGGTAAATAGCTTATTTCACACTCCTCCGCATGACCGTCCGAAGAAACATGAATGGCTTCTGGTGGAATTGAAAAAATATGATGTACTATTTCTGGCGATAGCTTATATGTAAAAATGTTCGCAGCAGCACTACTATCGTCTATTTTATAGCGACCATTCTCTAGGCCTTCAGCACCCCTCTCCTCAAGAACTTTACCCGCCGCCTGTACTATAGCGACAAGAGTCTCCTGATCAGGAGCTAAGTCATAGTTACCAAGAAAATACTCGCTCATAATGTTTGGTCAATCTTTTATACTATTCCGCCAGCAACTCATCAAGCTCTTCTGGACTAGAAATCAAAACATCACGTGGCTTAGATCCGTTCTGCGGACCAATAATTCCCCGCTCTTCCATCTCTTCAATAATTCGCGCTGCTCGCTGATAACCAATTCCCAGGCGCGTTTGCAGCATACTCGTTGAGGCTTTGCGACGCTCAACCACCACACGAACCGCGTCCTTAAACTTATCGTCACCACCTTCCGACAAGTCCATCACGACACCACCCTTGCCATCCAATTGAACCGGCTGAGCCACCACTTCATCGTTGTATTGCGGAGCCATCTGCATACGCAAATGATCGGCAATTTTATTCACCTCATCATCTGTCACCCAGGCACCCTGAATACGCCTTGGCTTGCTCATACTCGTTACGTAAAATAGCATATCTCCTTGACCCAATAATTTCTCAGCGCCAGATTGGTCTAAGATCGTAATACTATCAACTTGACTAGCCACCGTAAAGGCAATTCGCGCTGGAACGTTCGCCTTAATCAAACCAGTAATCACGTTCACGCTAGGACGCTGCGTTGCCAATACCAAGTGAATACCAACCGCTCGAGACTTCTGTGCCAAGCGAACAATTAACGTCTCAACATCCTTTTTAGCCATCATCATAAGATCAGACATCTCGTCCACCACAATCACGATATATGGCATTGATCCGTCTTCATGCTCCTGAACATTACCATTTTCATCAGCAATCGCAATCTTCTTAGCGCGCGACTGCAGCCTCTTGTTGTATTCCTTAATATTACGGATTTTCTCGCCCGCCAACAACTTATAGCGTCGCTCCATCTCATTCACCGCCCACTTCAAAGCTGAAATGGTCTTTTCCGGCTCGTTAATCACCGGCGTAAGAAGGTGCGGAATATCAGCATACGGTGCCATTTCAACTTGCTTCGGGTCAACCAAAATCAACTTCATATCACTCGGACTATTGCGATACAGCAAGCTACACAGCAAAGTATTAATCATCACAGACTTACCAGAACCCGTTTGTCCAGCAATCAACAAATGCGGCATCTTCCCCAGCTCGCCCACAACAACTTGACCAGATATATCTTTACCAATTCCAAAACTCAAAGGATCACGAGCAGCAGCCCACTGTTTCGACGACAACGTACTTCGTAGGCGAACTTCAGCAGCCTTACGGTTAGGCACTTCAATACCAACTGCTCGCTGACCAGGAATTGGCGCCTCAATCCTTAAACTTTGTGCTGCCAAATTAAGCGCAATGTTAGTTTCCAGCGCCGTAATTCGCGTCAATTTAACCCCACTTGGTGGTCTTAGGGTGTATTGCGTAACTTTTGGACCAACATTAATGTCGCCCATCGCCGCCTCAATATTAAATTCAGCCAGCGTATCGTGAATTATTTGGGCGTTCTGACGTGTATCTCCAGCATCAGCACCGCTTTCATTCTTCTCTAATAGATCCAAGCTTGGCGCTTCCCAATTTGGATCACGAGTTGCCACCAAAGCCTGTTCTTCATTGACCTTTTCCGGCTTCTCTACTTTCTTCAATAGACTCTTTTTCTCTTTGGCTGTATCAATTATTGGCACACCAGCGTTTAGCTTAATTTCTCCCAGGTCCGTCTTTTTCTCTTCTTCCGTCGGCTGAGCAATTGATGCCTTCTTCATAACAGAACGATTATTATCGTCTTCCTTAGTATTACTCTTAATCATCTCCCAAAGTTTACTGAAAACCGTAAACGGTGACGTTTGAGTAATAAATAGAACTGTTATAAACGCCAAAACCATATAAATAATCACAGCAATTGCCGAATCTACCATTTTCAAGGTTGCCGTATTCAATATATCGCCCACAAATCCACCAGAATTCGGATGCGAAGCCGTCTTCATTAACCCAAACAATCCAGAAAACCACACAATTTCCAGGATTGCCGCAAATTTCACCACTGCAGGCAATTGATTCTCTTCTGCTCGGAAAGTCTCAACCGCCAAATAAATCAGTAATATCGGCAAGGCGTACGCGGTGTAACCAATAGTTTTTACGGTCGCCATATCAATCCATTGTAAAACTGGACCACCGACGCCAAACCACGACACGACGAGCAGTAGCGACAAAAGAATAAGCATCACCGCGCCAACTTGTGACCAAAAACCCGCCGGCAAACTATGCTGCGGCTTGGCTGGTGCGGATTTTTTCGTGCTCTTTCGTTTTTTTGCCATAATCGTTTTTATTATACACTGATTTTACACTTATTAACAGATGTAAAAATCAATTTAACACGCTTCTATTATAGCACAATTTACCAGTAAAATCAATCCAAAACTCTAGTACGGGCGTACGTTCTGTCGCTCTCTGGCTTTTGTGTCGTTTGCTTCCGTATCTGGTACTTGGCGTTGAGGAAAACGACGACGCGGCGCAGTTGGAAGGGTCATTTTTGACTCACCCGAGGCGGGTCTCTTACCGCGCGCTGGCGATTTTGAAACAGAATGAGCTGACGTAGCTTCCGACTTTACAGACTTCAAGCCACCAACTTCGTTTATCACCGGAATAACAATTGGTGTTCGGCGAGTCTGATCATATAATATGTGCGTAATCTCATCTTTAATTTCTTTTTTGATCACATCCAAATCATATTTGCCAGAAAAACTGCGCGCCGCTTTTTGCTTCAAGTATTGACGAATCATATTCATCAACTCTTCAGAATCGCGCAAGTAAATAAATCCACGAGAAATAATGTCTGGACTAGTCAATAATCGTCCCGTGCCACGCTGTACGGTCAGCACCACAACAAACATTCCCTCTTGTGACATGTGAATGCGGTCTTTCAACACAACCTCAGAAACAACAGCGCCAGTATCATCATACATTACGCCACCAACGTGAATTCGCCCAGCCTTCTTTGCTTGCCTTTCAATATCAATTTCAATAATATCTCCAGCATCACACACAAAAATATTCTTACGAGGAATTCCGCATTCTTTTTCCGCCAACCTGGCATTATGCACCAACATATGGAATTCACCGTGAATTGGCATGTAATAAGTTGGGTTAAGTGCGTTGATCAATTTGACGTGATCGTCATAATAACCGTGACCCGACAAGTGCAACGGACCAATACCCGTCAAGTGAGTCTTTCCGTTCTGAATGACGTCAGAACCTTCGCGCATCAAACCATCAACCGTTCGCACCACGCTTTTCTCATTGCCAGGAATTGGATTTGAGCTAAACACTACAACATCCGAGCCTTTAATTTTCATATATTTATGAGCGCCCGTCGCCATGCGGTTTAAGACGGCGTTAAATTCACCCTGCGAGCCAGTACAAACTACGGCAATTTGATTATCTGGTAATTTAACAATATCTTCCATCTTCATGATGGTGTCTTTAGGAATCTTAATCGTCCCCGAACGCAACGCCACTTCCAGGTTTTGGATCATCGAGAATCCAGCAAACGCCACCTTACGTCCGTGCTTATGAGCCTCTTCCAAAATTAATTGCAAGCGATGCACCTGCGACGAGAAACAACTTAAAATTACTCGACTATTGCTAAACTTATCCATCACCTGACCGATGGAATACTGAATATCAAACTCCGTGTGCGTGTGCGTACCAGCCGATTCACAGTTGGTCGATTCATTCATAAACATCAAAATGCCTTCTTTTGAAGCCACTTCCGTAAGTCGCTCAAGGTCAAACTTCTGACCGTCAACTGGGCTTTCCTCAAATCGCCAGTCACCAGAATCGACAATCACACCCATCGGAGTTCTAATAATCACCGCCGTAGAATCAGGAATTGAGTGGTTGACTCGCACCAACTCGATTGAAAAATGCTTAGAAACTTGAACAATTTCGTGACTCAGCGGATCCATCACTCGATAATCCGGCTTGAAGTCCACTTCTGAATCGTCCATCGTTCGATCAAGCATACCAATCGTAAACTTAGAGCCATAAACTGGCGCTGGAATGCGATGAATAAAATGACGGAACGAACCAATGTGATCAAGGTGTCCGTGCGTAAAAACATGCGCCTTAATTTTATGCTTATTCTCTTCCAGCCAAGTAATATCCGGCGTGATGTAATTGATACCTGGATAATCACTGCCTGGGAACAGAAATCCCATATCTACGATGATAATCTCATCATCATATTCGATGGCGTTCATATTCTTACCAATTCCCATTTCGCCCACGCCACCAATCGGAATAATCCGAAGTTTCGGCTGACCACCGCGAACGGGTTTTGGTTGCATTTTGGCGCTAAACTGCTCACCGCCATATCCGTTGTAAACTGACTTGTTTACCGGAATATCAATCAAGTGCTGTGAAGCCCTGAGATTAACATTCTCGCTCGTTCGTCGCTGGGCTCGGAAAACTTCACCCTTACGAGTAGTTGTGCTATTTAATACTGCATTGTTACTTTTCTTTGACTGCGGACGCTTGTTGGCGTCGTCTTTTTGCGGTGTTGCTAGTCGCCGCTGACCCATATTGTTATACTCCTTTTTTATTACAATATAATTCAAAAACCAGGTATAGAGGTGAACTGATGTAAATTCCTCTAGTTAGTACTCTTATATTAGCAAACCGCTCATTTTTTGTCAAAGAACAATGTTTTATAACAGAGGTCAATTAATCGTCGCCATCAACCGACGTGTGTGCGAATTTACGCTTGCCACGATAAGCGAAGAAGCCGATTGTCAATAAATTAGCCACCAACAAGAATCCAGCCAAAACCCACATACTGCCGCCGTAAAATGCGTTATCTAGCCCGCCCGAAATAGCCTGGCGCAATGCGCGAATCGAGTAAGTCATCGGCACTAGCGGATTAATTGATTGGAAGAATCCGTTGGCAGTTTGGATTGGGAATGTTCCTTCGCTGGAGCCCAATTGGAGCACCAAAAGAACCATCGCTAGGAATCGCCCTGGATTGTCCAAAACAATCACCAAAAGCGACACAATCGACATATACGCAAACGACGTCAGATAAATTGCCCCGATGAAATGTGCTGGATGTTCTGGAGTTAGTCCTAAGAAAAACACCATCACCAACATCAAAATTGTTGCTTGCATAAAGGCCGCCACGCCAGCCACCGAAGCTTTAGATAGCCACCAACGAATCGCACTTTCCTGCTCAGAAAAAGTTTTGCGAATCGGATAAATAACGTTCAGGACAATTGCCCCAACGAACAAACTTAGCGACAAAACATACGGTGACAAAGCATAGCCATAGTTCGGAACATTGCCCTTTTCGGTCATTTCCGACTTCACTGGATTTGCAATTTGCTGCTGAGTCGTAGCGCCAGTTGGTTGAATTTTTATGCGATTAGCGGCGTCCGCCAATTTATTCGCCAGCGTATCTGCGCCGTTTGCCAGTTGCGAAGTTCCATCAATTAACGCGCCCGAGCGACTTTCTAATAAACTCGCGCCATTCGCCAATTTTTGACTGCCCGATTTTGCTTCGCTTAAGCCGTTTGTTAAGCTTGCCGAGCCCGCCAACAATTGATTATTCGCGAATCGCACACTGTTATAGCCATTAAATGCGGTGATTGCGTTTGGTGCCAATTGATTGACGCCGTTATTCAATGCAGAAACTCCAGCCTGAAGTTGTGTTTGTTGCGCTGATAATTGTTGAGTTAGCGTCTGAAGATCGTTAAGTAGCGTCGTCGTCTGCGCGATAATTGTCTGAGTTTTTGTGAATGCTCGAGAAATATTGCTAATTTGCGGCAAACTTATCGTCGTAGAATTGCTGCCAGAAGCGGCTGCTTGCGTACCTAAAGTCTGCAAAGTGCCACCTGCCGCCAACAAGTCGGGCGCCGAATCTTGCATTGTTTGCACCAAAGTTTGCGCTTCCGTTTCTACCTTGTTTTGCTGAGCCATGAGCACTGGCGATGGATTGCTTACACTGGCGTTTAACTGATTTATGCCCGATTGCAATTGTTTCATTCCGTTAGATAATTGCGACAATTGAGATTCGGTCGGCAAATTGTTCGACAATTGCCCCAATCCTGCCTGCAATTTACGAGAACCGTCGCTGAGTTGCGCCAGTCCGCCAGCCAAGGATTGCTGGTTTACTGCCAACTGTTTCACGCCGCCAACGTATGTTTGCGTGCCAGATTGCAATCGCCCTAATCCGTCGTGCAAAGTTGACGCGCCGTTAGCTGCCGCATCCAGCCCTATTCCAAGCTTATCCAAATTCTCCAAAATTCCCTTAGCGTACGCCTGAGTGATTTGTTCAGACACCGAAGATTTGACCTTGGCGGCAGCTTGATTGCTGACTAGCGAACCGATATAGTTTTTCGCTGGCGTGGTCGTAAAATTAATAACCGCTTGCTGAGGTTCAGATTTGGTAATTGACGCCGCTTTCTGCGAAAAGTCGGATGGAATAGTTACCACTGCATAAAAATGCCCGCTATTCACACCTTCGTCTGCCTGCTGCTTACTAACAAACTCCCAGCCCAAATCGTGATTATCTTTCAGTTTTTTCTCGACAGATTCGCCAACATTCAGCGATTTGCCATTTAAACTAGCGCCCTTGTCTTCGTTCACGAACGCCACCGGCAAGTTTTTTGTTTGTCCGTATGGATCCCAAATTGAGCCTAGGAAAAATCCACTATACAAAATAGGGATAAACGAAATCACAGCCATGGATATCAACAATATTTTATTATTAAACAAATGCTTCCACTCGGCTTGTAACATCTTATTTTTAATCATGTGCAACCTCCTTTGCGACATCTTCCAGTGTCACAGTTTTCAAATATTCACTCCACTTTTCCTGCGCTTCAGAAAAAACCTTTTCTATCATATTCATGCCAATTTCCACCTGGCGAGGACGCGATTGAAAAACTCTCTCAACAATTCCCTGAGGTTGAAAAAATGGCGACTCTCCTTCAATTGCAAGGACAACATCATGCAACGTAACTTCGTTCATTTTTCTCGCTAAAATAAATCCGCCGCCAGTTCCCTGCGTTGAAGTAATTAGCTTTGCTATTACCAATTTCCGACTGATTTTCTTCAAGTATGTCGGCGAAACCATCATCTTTTCCGCCAGCGCATCATTAGTTACCGGCGTAGTCCTTTTCGGATCCGCCAGAATCGCCATAATACAGCACGCTTGTTCTACAGCTCCCGATAATCTCATACAAATCCTTTCTCGACTTAGATATAATAGATATCGACTATCCACTATACTACGTCTGAGAAACTTTTGCAAGCAATCGCCTGATTAAGCGCCGCTATTATTCTTCACAAATTCCACAGCTTGAATAAAATCGTCAATTAAAGTCTGACGCATACCGCCGTTATAAAGTGCAGCGGCTGGATGGTATAGAGGGATGACTACAAATTCGAGCTCATGCAGACGCATTTTACGTGGACGACCGTGTTCTTTACCGATCTGCAATACT
>CAUSFG010000015.1:0-13988 GCA_963530815.1 uncultured Candidatus Saccharibacteria bacterium | reverse complement strand
ATTCAAGTTTTTACGTCCTGAACCAAGAGATTTTTGAGTTGGCGCGGACCTTGCCGGCAAATCCTAAGAGAGGCGAGTTTGAGCTAACGGACGCGATTAATGCGTACATTGATGGCGGCGGCGTGATTGCTGTTGGTGAGGCTGAGGGTGAATATATGGAATGTGGATCGCCGAGCGGTTGGCTGAAGGCGAATAATGCTATGGCGAAAAACGCTACTTGCTAACTTGACTATATCGATTTTTTGTGCTATTGTATAGCCTATACATGGAAAAACATCCAAAACAAACAACTATGAACGGAACTGAAATTAAGAACCCCGGCGAAGTGTTGTCTGCGGAGGGTCTTAAGAATCTTGTGACTGAGGTTGGTATTGACGGCTCTACTCCAAAAGAGCGGGCAGATCAATTTAAAAATGTTAGCCTTGAGGATTTTGCTGGGCTTATCGATAATATTAATAGGGGAGTTCAGGGGTCTGCTGATTCGTTGATTTTAGAAGATGGCGTTATGAAAATAGGTGACAAGGAAACTATACCTGTTGAGTATCGCTATGAGGTGATGAGCGAATTGATGAGATTGATAAAAGAATCTTCTGATGATGTTAATCCGGAGCGGCTTGGTGATGTGGCTGCACTTGGTATTGTGCTGCTTCATCCATTTCAGGATGGAAATGGCAGGACGGCTCGAATTGTAGGCTCCATATTTCACGAGGAATACGATGATGGCTGGGAGAATAATTACGGTATCGTTTCTGAATCTCGAGATGTCGCAAGAGCGCGCGGCGGCTTTATGATTAATGGCTATATTCCATATCTGCCCGAAGGTAAATCCCAGTCAAATCCAGAAGATGTCATTGCGTATTTAGAAAGCCTGCTGTCGTCTGAACATGAAGATAGTAGGTTGTATACTGGACCTTTTGGTCAGGCATCACTTTATAAGTAATTGCTACTGACGTGTACTTGATTTTATTGCTAGTTTTTGATAGAATTATTAGAGTTAATTCATAATAATTAAGGAACGAAATGAAAGCAGTCGTAAAAATCTCTGGCAAACAATATCTTGTCAGCGAAAAAGAGTCCCTCTTGGTGGATCTCCTCCCTGAAGGCACAAAAGAACTCACTCTCGACGCACTTTTAGTGATTGATGGTGATAAAATCAAGGTTGGTACACCAACTGTAAAAGGATCTAGCGTTAAAGCTAAGGTTGTAGAAGCGGAAGTTAAGGGCGATAAGCTCCGCGTTATTCGCTACAAGAGTAAGAAGCGTGTACACAAAGAAACTGGTCATCGCCAGAAGTACACGAAGATTGAAATTACGTCAATCAAATAATCTGAAGAGCCGCTTTCGTAAAGGAAGCGGTTTTTTGATGTCTGTTATTTATGTTCTGCTCATGCTATAATTAAGGCAGGTAAAAAGGGGAACGAATGACAAAAATCATTGCGGTGACAAATCAAAAAGGTGGCGTCGGCAAAACAACGACGTCAATTAATGTAGCATATTTTTTGGCAAAAGCTGGCAAGAAAACATTGTTGGTGGATTTTGATCCACAAGGCAATGCCACCAGTGGACTTGGAATAGACAAACAGAACTTGGGCGCAACGATATCAGAGGTGATTATGCGACAAATTGACCTGGCTAATATCATATTGCCAACGGAATATAAAAACTTATCAATCGCTCCAGCTACACCTCATTTGGCTAATACGGAAGTGGAATTGGCGCAGGCGCAGGGAAGGTTTGTCCGTTTGCGAGAGGCTTTACAGAAGGCGACGGATTACGACTATATTATTATTGACAGTCCGCCGAGCTTGAGTTTGTTGACGGTCAACGGTATGATTGCCGCTAATTACGTACTGCTTCCAGTTCAGGCAGAATTTTACGCTCTGGAGGGATTGGGGCAGCTTTTGGAAAGTATGAAATTGATAAAGAAAGGGCTTAACCCGCCTCTGGAATTATTGGGTGTTTTGCTGACGATGATGGACTCCAGGACTACATTATCCGGGCAAGTTCACGCTGAGGTTAAAAAGTATTTCCCAGATAAGATTTTCAAGAATAGCATTCCGAGAAACATTCGCTTGGCTGAAGCTCCTAGTCATGGCGCGCCAGTTGGTGCGTATGATCGTTTTTCAAAAGGTTCTCGGGCTTATAAGGCGCTAACGAAAGAAATTATAGAGAGGGTGGAACGATGAAAAAAGGTTTAGGTAGAGGTTTTGGGTCATTGATTCCAACCAATTTGATCGATGAAACGTTCGATCCGACAGCGCAACAGGACGTGAAAGTTTCTCATTTGAGAGATATTGCTATTGATCAAGTTGTCCCAGATCCAGATCAGCCGCGTCGTTTTTTTGATGAGAATGCTTTGAATGAGTTGACGGAATCGGTGCGCGAGCATGGCGTAGTTCAGCCGATTGTTGTGACGCCAAAAGGCGATAAATATCTGATAGTGGCGGGCGAGCGACGTTGGCGTGCGGCTAATAGGGCGAATTTAACAGAGGTGCCGTGTATCGTCAGGAGTATGAGCGATCAAAATCGCCTGGAGACTTCTTTGATTGAAAACTTGCAACGACATGATTTGAATGCGCTTGAAACTGCGACTGCTTATCAGAAATTGCGCGACCAATTCAATATGACGCTGGAGGAAATTGGCAAGCGTTTGGGCGGCAAATCTATAAGTGCGGTCAGTAATACGTTGAGGCTGCTGAAGCTACCGAAGTCTGTGCAGCAGGCGTTGTTTGAGGGGCGATTAAATGAAGGGCAGGCAAGACCTCTAATCGGTTTGCCTGATGACGCTGCGGAAGATATTATGGAGCGAGCTATTCGCGAGGAGTGGTCGGCGCGAAGGATCGAGCAGGTTGTTACTTTGTGGAAGCAAGCGAAGGCTAGTCCAATCGAGAACAAGCGCCGCCCAGCAGATATGCCTCACGCAGATGCTGTTGAAAGTCTTTCAAAGCGATTCGGCACAGGTGTGAAAATCCGTACAAACGGCCGTGGAGCTGGTCAGATTAGTATCAAGTTTAAGGATAATCTTGAATTTGAACGAATAAGAGAATTACTCGAAAAATAATTTTTGTTAGAACGAGCGAATTTTATTGAATGGGAATATCCGTAGGCTAACTGGCCCAACGATGTCATAAAGGGGGATCGGTCCCATGCAGTTTCGAGAGTCGCAAGAATAGCTTCCTTGGCGGTGATCGCCCATAACGAATATTGTGCCTTCTGGTACGGTCGTATCGACATCTCCAGAGGTAGGCTGTCCTGGCTCATTCTTATTGACTGAGGTGTCAGGGTTAAATCCGTCAGGGTTTTCTGTATTGTAAACAGTTACGGTGCCGTTTTTCACAGTAACTCGCTCGCCAGCAAAGGCGATTACGCGCTTAACAATATATTCATCTTTGCCTGTTGAGGCGTTAAAATTCGGATTCTTAAACACAATTACTTGTCCGCGCTTTGGAATATAATTTTTATTCTGCAATTTTGAACCAGTGACGGGCAATCGATTGACGATCAGACGATCACCAGTGTACATCGTCGTTTCCATGCTGGCACCTTCAACATTGAAAGTTTGAAATACAAAAGTGTTCAATAAAAGAGTGCCGATCACCACGCCAACAACGAAAATGACCATTCCCAGGCCATCTTGTAATTTCGGATGACGATCCATAAAAGTAGCGTCCATTGTTTCAATTATAAGCGTTTTGTGTGTTATAATCAATAGATATGAAACCACGCAAACAGTCGATGGACGGATTTGTCGCCAAGCGACCACAGCGAACTTCGTTGGGGGAAATTACTAGCAAAAAAACGACTACGCTCGGGCATCATCGTAGTAACGAAGATAGTTCGCAAGTATCGAATAATGCGACAAGGAATATTCAGCAACCAACTTCTGCTAATAAATTAAAGCAGAATATTAGCGAATCATTGGCGGCAATTGATGAAAACACCAAGCCTTCTCATCGACAGGAGCGCAAACAGAAGCGTAAGAAAAAGTTAATTACCAGGATTATTCTTGCGATTATTGGAATTATTATTGCAATTGTGGCGGGCTGGCTGCTATTAAAATTATGGCAGACGATGAACTCGGTGTTCCATAACGGCGGGATCTTAGGGTTGTTTTCGCAGCAAAAGCTGAAAGAGGATGCCTATGGTCGAAGCAATGTGCTGATTTTAGGCACAACAGATGACGATCCGGACCATCCGGGTGCGACATTGACCGACTCGATGATGATTCTTAGCGTCAATCAGACAAAGAAGGACGCGTATATGTTTAGCATTCCGCGTGACTTGTATGTAAAATTTGGCATGGCGTGTAATTCTGGCTACGCTGGTAAAATCAATGAGTATTTTGGTTGCGTGAATAATGGCGATAGCGCACAGGCAGAAGCTGAACGAATGGATAAGACTAAGAAATTCATCGGCGATATATTCGGTATGGATATTCAATACGTGGCGCATATTAATACTGCGGTGATTCGTGATGCTGTCAATGCGGTCGGCGGAGTTACCGTTGACGTACAGAGTCGTGATCCGCGGGGAATTCTTGATCCAAGTATGGACTGGATGTGTCGAGCGAAGGAGTTGAATTATCAGCAACGTCGCGAACGATGCCCAACAGGTCACTATATGCAATTAACTAACGGCAAGCACGAAATGGACGGCGAAAAAGCGATGTGGTTCTCTCGAGCGCGTGGTTTGGTGGCGCCAACTTACGGACTGGAACAATCCAACTTTGACCGAGAGAAAAACCAGCAATTGGTACTTATGGCACTGAAAAACAAAGCTACTTCCACGGGAACGCTAACTGACTTTGGTAAGGTGACGTCTCTGATGGATGCTATGGGCAAAAACTTGCGCACGAATATTGATACGAAAGAAATCCGCACAATTATGAACCTCGGCTCAGAGATAAAAGAATCTGATATTCACAGGTTGAGTTTTGTGGAAGAAAACAACGTACTTATGACTACTGGCACGGCGGGCGGCGCAAGTATAGTTCAGCCAGCTGCGGGATTGTATGATTATGACGACATTCGCGCTTATATAAAATCTGAGATTTACGCAACGCCATTATCTAAGGAAAAAGCCACAGTTGCTGTCTTGAATGGTTCCGGCGTGGCTGGCGCAGCGCAGAAAGAAGCGGACAAATTGACAGAATTAGGAATGAAGGTTGTTCATGTCGGCAATGCTCCAGGTAATGAAAAGCCAGGGAAGACTCAAGTTTATCAATTGCCAGCCGGTAAAGAAAAAACTGTCACAAAAGATAAATTTAAGGAGTTGTATGGCTCGGTTTCATCAGATTCCTCAAAGTATAATTTGAATGTTGATGCGCAATTTATCGTTGTTGTGGGAACTGGCTCATAATTTGGTATAATAGAGTAAGTTATGGAGTTACTGAAAACTGTTAAACGAAGAACGTTTTGGAGCGAGTTGGTTTACTATGTCTTAAATATTGGCTTGGCAGCTGCATTGCTTGTTATTGCTCAAGCGTTTCAGACCCCATTTCCAGCGTTAGCGCTTGTTGTGCTGAGCAAATGGCGCATAATTGCTGTTCGTCCGCGTTTTTGGTGGGCAAACATTCAGGCTAACTTGGTTGATTTAACGGTCGGAATTGGTGTTGTTGGTCTGATGTATCTACCTACGTCAGTGTTTTATTTCCGCGTAGTATTGGCAATACTATATGCAATTTGGCTGGTTGTGATTAAGCCGATGTCTAAACGCTGGCAGGTCGCCATGCAGTCGTTGATCGCTATTTTCGTCGGTGTAACTGCTCTGATGGTGGTGTCGTACGAGTGGCCAGTTTCTGTAGTTGTTATTATGATGTTCTTGATCGGCTATAGTTCTGCGCGCCATTTCCTACACAGCTATGACGAAGAACAGACGGTTTTACTTTCGGCAATCTGGGGACTCATCTTTGCTGAGCTGGGTTGGCTGTCGTATTATTGGACTTATAGCTACGGAAAGTCATTATTTGGCGGTGTTTCACAAGTTACAATAATCTTATTGCTATTTTCGCTTGTTGTCAGTAAAGCTTATCAGTCTTACAGCAAACACAAAGCTATTCGATTTTCAGACATATCCGCTCCGGTGATTCTTACTATCGGAATTATCTTAGTGATGCTAGTGTTCTTAAATTCTGTAGTAATTTAATCTTGGACACCAGTGAAACGCAGGACTAGGATGTAATTGAGAACTCTCTCTCTTACAAAACCATTTTTCACGGCTTCGTTAATTATTCTATTGTGTTGCTGGGGGTCCGCCTCAATAAATAGTAAACCTTCTGAAGTGAGACATCGTGGTGCTTGTGAGATCAATTGTAATATCAATTTCAGTCCTTCATCTTCGGCGAAAAGCGCAATACCTGGTTCGTATTGAAGTTCTGGCGACACGTCCCAATTTTTGTCAACGTAAGGCAAATTGGCAAATATATAGTCGACTGGTTTGAGTTGGCCATTAAGTAATGATTGCTGTTGAATATGGACGTCCGCATTTAAGGCGTTCGCATTTTTTTCTGCAATGTTTAAGGCTGGTTTGCTGATATCGGATAAAATTACCGATAAGTTGCTCCTCTCTAATTTGGCAGTAATTCCCAGACAGCCAGACCCTGTGCCAACGTCAATTAAAACTTTTTCGGCAATTTCGCTGGCGGTCAGTTCTAAGAACAGTGAAATTAGATCTTCGGATTCAGGACGGGGAATTAAAACAGATGGAGATACGGTGAATTTACGCCCGTAAAATTCTTTATAGCCCAGAATGTAGGCGATTGGCACGCGGTCTAATCTTAGGTCTAATCTGGCATTTGCGATATCAAATCTTCTGGGGTCAATTTCTTCGTCCAGGTGAGCGTGTAGGTAAGTACGGTTTTTCCGTAAAGTGTTGGCTAATATCAATTCAGCGTCTAATCTGGCGGACGGGATGTTTGCTATTTTTAAGGATTTTGTGGCAATTTTTAGCCATTCAGAGATAATCATATGGCTAATTATAACATATATCTATGGAATGTAAAAAGTAAAACGCTTGCAAAAACTGAGAAAAATGGTAAAAAGTATTGATAAATCAAGAGAGAGAGAGTATTATAGGCTTCATATCATTAGCGAAAGAGATGAATATATAATGGAATTGCCAAATAATACGCATAGTAGTGAAGCCGCAAAACAAATGGAGTTTGCAGAAGGATTTAATCTTGAACTGACGACCGAAGAAAAGTTGCGGGCGGCAAAGGAATTTGATGATCTGGTTTGGTTGACATTACTTAGATTCGCGGGAGATGCGAAAACTTACGATCATACTGAATCGATGGATCGGGTAAAATCGCAAGTTTTATTAGAAATTCCTCAAAAAGATGGATCTTATGTATTGGTCAGTGTGGAATCCGCTCTGCTTGATAATGGAGATAAAGAACGATCCATATCAATTATGGAGTGGAATGAGGGAAGTAAAGAGACGCATGATTATTATATAGAAGATGATCAGGTTTTTAGGTACGATGACAATATTGCTGAGCGGTCGAGAGAGTTAAAGAGAGTACTGCGCCCCGAAGGTATCATCATAATACGTATGGTTGATAGGTGTAACAATGAAATAGAGAATGATAAATTAGAGCAACAAATGGGGCTGAATCGTCAGCCTGTTGGTGTGGAAGAGATAGGTAAGTTGGCAGAATTATTGGAGTCTGCTGAGCCGCGTAAGCTGTACTAATTACTAGCATTCTGAGCTTTCAGTTCACGCTCATATCTCTGTAGATTTTCAATCAAATCATCGATATCCCCGTTCATTGCAGCGGGGATATTGCTACGGCTGTAGTGAATGCGGTGGTCGGTGATTCGGTCTTGCGGGAAGTTGTACGTTCGGATTTTTTCCGAGCGGTCGCCAGTTCCAACCAACGAGCGTCGCTCAGCGCTTAATTTGGCGTTTTCCTCGTCAATTTTCATCTGTAACAATCGCGAACGAAGCACGCTCATGGCTTTTTCGCGGTTTTTAATTTGCGATTTTTCGTCTTGGTTTGTGACGATCATTCCAGTCGGCAAGTGGGTGATTCGCACCGCCGAGTCTGTGGTGTTCACGCTCTGTCCGCCGTGTCCGCTGGAACGGTAAATATCAACGCGCAAATCGTTCGGGTTTATCTCAATGTCAGCCTCTTCTGCTTCTGGTAAAACTGCCACCGTTACGGTTGAGGTGTGGACGCGACCTTGGCTTTCGGTTACTGGAACTCGTTGAACTCGGTGTACGCCACCTTCGAACTTCAATTTAGAGTATGGCGCGTCACCCTTGATCATGAAAATAACTTCTTTATAACCGCCAGAATCGTTGGCTGACTCGCTGATTAATTCTACTTTATAGCCGTTAGATTCGCACCAACGTAAATACATGCGGTATAGTTCCGCCGCAAACAATGACGCTTCATCACCACCAGCTCCAGCGCGGATTTCCATGATGATATTTTTCTCATCGTTGGGGTCTTTCGGGGTAAGTAGGATGAATAATTCTTCTTCTAATTCGGTCAATCGAGCTTCGGTTTCAGTAATCTCAAGCTTCGCCAGGGCAGCCAGCTCGCCACCTTCGTTTGCTAATTCCTTGGCTTCTACTAAGTTTTTTTCCAGGTTTTCTCGCTCTTCGCCTTTGGAGATAAGCGTTTCTAATTCTGAAAATCGTTTGTTTTTTACCGTAAAATCTGGTGAGCTGTAAGCATCGGGTTGCGCTAAAAAATTGCTCAAATCAGCTCGTTCATTTTTCAGAGAATCCATATCTAAAGAAATCTTCGCCATATCTATAAAATTATATCATACATTGACAAATGTTTCTCAGTATTGTATTATATAGTGATAATGAGAGAATGCAAGGTTGATTCGCGTGATTTGGTTTACGAAAATGCTGATAAGTTGGCGCTTTTCGACGTTGGAAAGTCGCCTGAACTGGTGCAATGTATTGAAGATCTTCCAGAGGATATACCGGCAAATGATCCGAGGGTTGATTTGATCGTGAAGAGTTTGTCTAAGATTGATACCAATCCAATAGAGAAGCCGGTTTCATTACGCGATTTGAATGAATCAATTAAAGATAATATTGCCAGTGAAACGAAAATATCTATATATGAGGGTGAGTGGCCTGACACGAGAGCGATTCCGGGATCTGATATTCCGTTGCCGGTTGAATTATTTGTGGCCGCACCGATGATTAAAGATTGGCGAGAAGGGCGAGTGTCGGAATCGAAAGGTGGAAAAAGTAGCCGCGATATTATTAGACAATATGCAGAAATGAATCCGAAGACTAGCCCTTCAATACGCAAAGTAGATATTGTCGTGGATTCTAATGGCGGAGTATTTTTGGCTCTACAAGGTGACGGCGCTCACCGCTTATGTGCTGCAAAGATGCGGGGAGACCGTGAAGTATTATGTCGCGAGAGAAGTATTGTCAGATTGAACTAGTGTAAAATAAAACCGCCCAGTGATTGAGCGGTTTTTGAATCGTCAGACTAATTTGTCAGATTATTTAGTCTTTTTGTCTGATTTTGGAGAATCAGTTTTAGCTGCTTTTTTAGCGTTAGCTTTCTTTGCTTTGTTTGCCAAAGCTGCTCGGCGAGCTTCAGCGGCTGCTTGACGAGCCTTAAAGCGATCAACACGACCTTCGGTGTCGATAATCTTTTCTTCACCGGTGAAGAATGGGTGTGAAGCTGATGAAATGTGAACCTTAACTAATGGATATTCGTTGCCGTCTTCCCATTTGATAGTTTCGGTTGTTTGCGCTGTTGACTGAGTCAAGAACGCGAAGCCCGCTTGATCGTCGCTAAATACGACAGGGCGATAGTTCTGTGGGTGAATACTGCTTTTCATAACTGTTCAATTGTACATAATTTATCGGAAAATGTCAAAAGTCCGTTACCTTAACTTTGCTATTTTGATAAAATTATTATATAAAATAAAAGTATGATTGAGTTGCCAGTTAGTCCTGATGCTTTGAGTGAGTTAAGTCCAGTGGCGCCGCCAAAGTTATTGTCGCAGGCTCAAGACGCTAGTCGAGATAATCTTATGGTCTATGTAAAAGCGGATAATTATATGGGCACGGAAACGAGCGACCCTTCGTTCATGAAAAGTCGATATAAAACGACTGAATACGAAGCGATAAATGATTTTGTGCAATTTATAGAGATGACAAAGCATTATTTACCTGATTACATGGAGTATTGCGCTAAAGAATTAATAGATGAATTGGTTTTTTTGGGCATGTCGGAACTAAATTTCGCAGCAAACGCGCTAGCAAAAAGGCTGAGGCATCATTTGGAGGTTGATAATAAGCCGGTCTATATTGACGTAGGAAATTCGCTAAGTCAGTGTCGTGTTAAAAACGAGATGAAAAGTAGTCAGTATATTTTAAGTCTGGTCTTATCTAAATTTCCAGACGATGAATTCGAAGAATATGAAGGTAGACTGAAAGTGTATGGCGGTAGAGGTGAGATTGACAAGAGTTCTAAGGTTTTATTTCTTGATGATTGGATTATTAGCGGTGATCAAGTAAAGAAGCGAATTGCAGGATTTGGAGTAGATAATGATCCTGAGAGTCATGAGGCAAGTGTTTTGGTTATGGCAGCTAGTAGTAACTACATTGATAATGGTATAGGTGCGGACTCTCTGTGGGGGGAGGCGACATATCCTGTAGAGGCTTACTACAGACTCAAAAATGACAATAATGATTGGGGTGTGAGTAGAGTAACAGGTATACATTCTTCGACTGATAGCGCATTTGGCTGTGAGGTTGATGATATAGCTTATCGTGCTATCGAAGGGGGGATTCTCAAGGGGGAGAGAATTGATAGGTTAACTTTACCTGCGTTGGTAAATATAGTACGACCGTATCGAAATGGTGAAGATTTTGATGGTTTATCGCGATTTAGACAATTGCTAGATAAAGGGTAATATTTGCAGATTTATTGACTATTTGGTATAATTGCCGAGTAACTAATTTTAATGACACAATCCGTTTCACACTCCAAATCGTGAGCGGATGAGGCAAAAGGAGAAGAGAATGTCTGTAAAGGTAGACATTAAGGCTTTGCTGGAGTCAGGTGTTCATTTTGGACACAAAACCAGCCGCTGGCACCCAAAGATGGCGCCATATATTCATAGTAAACGTCAGGATAGTCACATTATTGACTTGACTAAGACTGTTGAAGCTTTGGATAAGGCTTTGCCAGAATTGACAAAAATCGCCGCATCAGGCCGTAAGGTTTTGTTCGTTGGCACCAAAAAACAAGCCAAAGACGTTGTTCGTGAAGCAGCTGAAAAGATCAGTCAGCCATACGTAGTTGAGCGCTGGATTGGCGGTATGTTGACTAACGGTTCAACTATTGCTCAGCAAATTAAGAAGCTGAAAAATCTTGAAAAGCGAATGGCTTCAGGTGACTTGGAAAAGCGTTACAATAAGCTTGAAGTGCAGCGTTTCCAGGAGGAAATCGACAGCTTGAATATGAAATATGGCGGTATCAAAGATTTGATGGGCAAGCCAGGCGCTGTTGTTGTAGTTGACGCATTGACCGACGCAAATGCAGTTCGCGAGGCTCAAACTTTGGGCGTGCCAGTATTTGCAATTGTTGACACCAACGTTAACCCAACAGGAATTGATTACGTAATTCCAGGTAATGACGACGCTGTTAAGGGTATTCAATTGCTATTAGACTACTTCACCGCAGCTGTTGCTGAAGGCGCAGGTAGCGTAAAGACTGAAGAAAAACCAGCTAAAAAAGAGGAGAAATAGGATGGGCGTTTCTGTTGATGATATCAAAAAATTGCGCGAATTGACTGGCGTAGGCTTGACTGACGCTAAAAAAGCTTTGGTTGAAGCTGAGGGTGATTTCGATAAAGCTTTGGAAGCTATGCGCAAAAAAGGCTTGACGAAAGCTGAAAAGAAGGGCGATCGTGAAGCCCGTGAAGGTTTGATCGAAAGCTATGTTCACTCTGGTCGAATTGGCGTTATCGTTGAGGTAAACTGTGAAACCGACTTCGTGGCTCGACTTGACGACTTTAAGACGTTGGCGCACGAAATTGCTATGCAAATTGCAGCGATGAGTCCAAAGTATGTTTCTGAAGCTGACATTCCAGCAGAGGAAATGGAGCGCGTTAAAGCTGAGCTTATGGCGAGCGAATCTTTGGCAAGCAAGCCTGAAGAAATGCGCGAAAAGATCGTCGAAGGTCAATTGAAGAAGCATTTTGCTGAGCAGGTTCTTATGAGCCAGGCGTACATTTTGGACGATTCTAAGACTGTTGAGCAACATGTTAAGGAAGCTATCGCTAAATTAGGTGAGAACATCGTTATTCGTCAATTCAAGCGAATTGAGCTGGGCGTAAGCGAATAGATTTTCACGCAGAGAAGAAGTCGGCCGTAGCAATGCGGTCGATTTTTTATTTTGTCAATATTTACCACAAGCATATTGACAATATCGCAAATATGTGCTAGTATGGTTACATATCAAAAATGATAGTAAAAACAAAAAAGGAAAGATATGAAAGAAAAGTCAGGCGAAAATACATATAATTCTCCGGAAGGAGGCTCCGCACAAGGTTCTTCTTCGAAAGAAGTTACATGGGACGTAGTAGCAGCTGCTGGAGAGGCTCTTGAGCGTGAAGCAGAAGCGACTGCGGAGCAAAATCAAGACGAAAATACACCTGCGGAGCAAAATCAAGACAAACCCAAGGTGGTGAAGGTTAATTACAGGGGCGACGCTTACGGGGAGACGAGACAATATCCGACTATGGATTTACAGAAGAAAACGCGCGATGAGCGTATTGCTGATGGCCAAGAGAAAGTTGCCGCACTGAAGAATAAGGCTAAAGAAGGTCTTGGTCGCGTATGGAAGGGCTTGAAAGATAGTTTTTATATTGGCGTGAGTCGGGGTTCTGAATTACCTGGACAGATTGCTGAAGGAGCTGGACGCGCTAAGGAGCAAATAGGCAATACTTTGTCTGAAGCAAAGAATAAGGCTGCGGAATTGTTTGCGGGCGGTCGAGAGTTTATTCTTCAGAAAGCCTCAGAAGCCCGTACGCGAAAAGAAGAAAGGCAAAAAGCTCGTCAAGAACGCAAGGAAGCTCGGGCTAAGACTAAAGAACAGCGCGAGTTAGATAGGCAGAAATATAACGAAGCGCGAGAGCAGGATAAGGCAGACAATGAGGCTGACAAGTCGACGATTGATAGCAATAAAGAGACTGTAAAAAACTCTAAGCAAGAGCAAAAAGAGGCTGCCGCCAAGCTGGAAGAAGCAGAAAAGAAACGACGAGAGGCGGAAGAGAAGGCTAAGAAAGCTGCCGCTGAGTATGACGCCGCAAAGAAGGCATTTGAAGCTGATCAAACGAATGAGAAGTTGCGCTTGGAGGCTGATAAAAAGCATCATCTGGCTAAGGCTGCCGCAGCGGAGTTGAATCTTGCTGAACTTAATGTTAGTGAATTGAAGAGTAAGATCGATTCTGCCGAGGAAGAAATTGATAAGGCTAAGAGTGAAATAGATAAAGCTAAGGAAGCCATGAAGGAGCGTGCAGGAAAAGCCCGGGAACGTAAGAACGCACGACGACAAGCTCGCAGAGAGGCTCTCGGCGATAAATGGGAATCCGCCAAAGATAAGTTGGCGCGGGTTGCTGGCAAGGGCGCGAACTGGATGAGGCGGCTCGGTAAGAGTATCTCGTCGAGAGCTGGTAGGGCTGTCGGTAGGGCTGCTAGGGCGATCGCCAACAAACTTGACCCAGTTGAGGTAAATAGCGAATCAAGCAACGGTAAATAAGTATAATTGATAATAAAACATAAAAAGGATATTATAAAATCATGAATAACGACCAAACCCAATTAAACATTCGAGTAACAATAGTCACCAAGGCGCAGCTGAATTCAATCGGTATCAATCTACCAGAAGATCAGATGCAAGCGCTGATTCAGCACGTAGAAGATACGATCAATAGCCAAATTGGCGAAGAAATCGTTGAGTCTCTGGACGATGATCAGCTGAAAGAGCTGGT
>CAUSFG010000014.1:0-14131 GCA_963530815.1 uncultured Candidatus Saccharibacteria bacterium | reverse complement strand
CGCCTCTGGAAGATATCCCGTCGCCTGAACACTCTTACCAATTCCAAGCCCCAGAAGCCCACCAGAACCAATCGCAATCCTGGCCTGCTGAATGTGATAATTCTTGCTCTCCTGACTGCTCGTCCCTTTGTGATTATCGCCTTGCACGAAAGTCATCACGCGCTCAATTCGGTGTGGCGACGTAAAAATCATCACCAACCCACAAAGCGCAACAATCGCCAGAATCTTCTTGAAAATCTTCCAATCAATTCCAGCCACTAAAATCATTGATAAGATAATCGCTATCAACGAAATTCCCGTTCCCAAGTCTTTTTGCAAAAACACAATCATCAGCAGCGACAAGCCGGAAATAATGCCCAGCGGAATGATAGTTTCCTGGACGTCGTTTAATTTTCCCTGTTGCGACCGCCGCCCTAAAAATCCCGCCAAAAACAACAGCACGCCATATTTGAGTAATTCTGACGGCTGGAAACTTCCCAGTCCGCCCAATTGAAACCATCGATACGCACCGTTAGTTTCTTGCGCAAACGACAAATGAAGTACCGCGCCCGAGAGAAATAGTAAAATACATAGCGCAAATCCAGCATAGAGAATGTATTTTGATCTCTCACCCGTAAACCATTTGTACGGCGTAAAGTAAAACGCAGAAAAAGCCACGATGGCAATAAATACGCTCGTCAGCTGCTTGCCAAAGAAATACGTATCGCTATAATTCGTGCCGTAAGCATAATTCATCACGTTGGCGCGTTGCGGCCCCAGCGCATACATAACAATCAGCCCAAGTAGCAACAAAAGCCCCATATAAAGCACAATCTGATACATCGGTCGATGGCTTCGAACCGGCTGAGCTATAGATTGACGATTTTTGGCGACCGAATTACGCAATATGACCTCCAGCAAGCGCCAGCATCACGCCGATAAACGCCATCACGCAGCCAATAACCCAAAAACGCATCGTCACCTTAGTTTCTGGCCAACCAATCGCCTCCAAGTGATGATGAATCGGCGCAGACAAGAAAATCTTTCTCTTAAACAGCTTCTTGCTGACGATTTGGGTCAAGCTTGATCCCGCCTCAATTACAAACAACAAGCCAATCACAGGAAGTAGGAGTAGAGAGTCGGTCAGCATTGCCACAACGCCCAAACACGCGCCATAAGCGAAACTTCCAACATCGCCCATGAAGAATCGAGCTGGATAAATATTGAACCACAAATAGCTCAAAAGTACACCAACAACAGTAAAGCAGAATCCCGCCAATATAACATGTTGTTGTAATAAAGCAATCACACCAAACGCCCCAAAGCTAATGCCAAGCAGCCCGCCTGCCAGCCCATCCATTCCGTCAGAAATATTAACAGCGTTACCGGTAGCCACCACCGCAAATGCAAACAGCGGAACTATCAACCAACCAATATTCACCTCGCCCACAAACGGCACATGGAAACTCGCCACGCCCAATTTGGCAAAGAAAAACCAACCAAGCACCACGCCAATCAGCGTAATCAGCGCAAACTTCACTGGGCTACGAAGCCCAGCCGCGCCACCACCAAGACCGCGCAGATTGATGATATCGTCAATCAGCCCAACAATCCCGCCACCAACCAACGCCGCCAAAGGAAGCCAGGTCTGCGCTCGGTCTAAATTGAAGAAAATCGTCACCACAAAGATTGAAATTACGCCAATCACTCCAGCCATCGTCGGAATGTTTCGCCGCAATTTTGCCGCTTGGAATTTGGCAAAAACCTTTAGCTTTTTCCCATCAGTACTTTCCGACCTTTGGCGCTTCCAAAAGCGATATCGATAAGCGAAAAACGTATAAATTGGCGTTAAAAACATCGCTAGTAAAAACGCGCCGACGCTCAGTAAAAATACGTGCGTCAATTCGTTGGTCATTGTTTGTAAAGCTATTCCCATATTTATTCCTTTGGTGCTATTTTCATATAATCAATCATCCAGTTGGATATATCCGTAAAAATTGGCCCAGCATGGAGATTTCCCTGTAAGTTAATCCCTCTTCCCGGAGCCGCTACACGTACCATTATGACATATTCGGCGCCATTTTTTCCACCGCCATAACCAATATATGCAGCAATCGTTTCCTTTTGAGTGTAAGCGCCATTAACCACCGTTTCAGAAGTACTAGTTTTTCCACCAATTTCATAGCCAGATTTGTCGCTCTTTGACAGGAATGAAGATCGGCGCGCCGTCGTTAGCATCGTTCGCATCTGCGATGACGTGCCGCCGCTTACGGTTTGGCGAATAACTTTATTTTCCGATGGTTTCAAATTGCCAGATTCGTCAATTGTACCAACGAGAATGGTTGGCTTGTAATATTGACCGCCGTTAACTAGCGACGAAAATCCAGCCGCGACCTGAATCGTAGTCAAATTCATACTTTGCCCGTAAGTCATAGCCGAATAACGAACCTCATTTCCTTCAGCACTATCCGGTGGATAAATATAACCCGAAGCCTCGCCCAGCTCAATTCCAGTTTTGGCGCCAAAGCCAAATTTATCATGATAATATTCATACAAAGTCTGACGAGCCGGCAAATTAATCTGCGAACCATTTCCTAATTTTCGAATCGCAGTAATCGTACCGACGTTGAGCGAATTGTTAAACGCACCTTGAATCGTCATCGTGCCGCCCAAACCTCTCAAGGCATTACACATCGTGCGGTCAGCGACTTTAATACAATCGGTATTATTATACGTGCTGGACGGAGTAATAACACCCTTGTCAATTGCCGTAGCGAAACTAAAGGACTTGATAATCGAACCCGGCTCAAACGGCACCATCGACGCGCTATCCACAAACACCGACCCGTTTTTCTGCTTGGCAAAATCCGCTGGATTATAAGTCGGATAATTCGCCATTGCCAGAACTTGACCGTTTTTCGGATTCATAACAATCACACTTCCCTCAGTGGCGCCAGCTGCTTCGACTCCTTTTTTCAATGCCAATTCAGTCTGATTCTGGATATTCCTATCCACCGTCAGCGCTAAATTGTCACCAGATTTCGCCTCGATTCGCATATTATTTTTTCCAACCGTCAAAGGTATATTCCTTACGTCAGTTACAGATTGCAATAGCCCGTCCCGACCCTTAAGCTGCTTATTCAAAGAGCCTTCGACGCCATATTGACCTTCGCCAGCCGCATTCACAAATCCAAGCACGTGCGCGCCCAGTTCGCCCTCAGGATAATTTCGAATAGAACTTTGCTGATACAACACACCCGCAAAGTTTTTCTTTTTCAATTTTTCCGCTTGAGTTCTGGTGATATTTTTCGCTAAAACTTCATAGCGCGACTTTTTATTATTGAGCCGTTCAGATACATTTTCCGTCATTTCACCACCAGCAATTTCCCTCAAACTATCAACAAGCTGGCTCCGCTCTTTATCGTCAATCGACTGCGGGTCCGCAATCACCGTATAGACCGCCCGATTAAGCACCACAGGAACTGGCGTTTTACCGTCCATCATGTAAATTTTCCCGCGCTCTGCAGGAATGATAAATTGACGCTGCTGACTCGCCCGCGCTAATTCCGTATATTTGCCATATTGCAAAATCTGCAATTGAAATAATCGCAACACAAAAGCTGCCATCACTACTAGTAAAGCGATGGCTAACCAACCAGTTCTTGAACGAATAAGCCGCTGCATATTGCTTATCTTATTATATCACTATTGAGCGTAATGCGTTTCAGTTGTCGTCATAGCTGAAGCGACATTGCTATTCTTCACCTTCTCTAACGCCGTCAGACGCGCATTCTGCACTTCCAATTCTGACTTTTTTGCGCTTAGTTCGGTGATTTTTGTATCCAGACTCTGAGCTTCATAGCCGTAAGCCGTGAGCCTGGTTGCCTGAGTAAGATAAATCAAGCCCAGTACTGTAATCATCAATGCAACTAGCACTGTATGAGCAACAGGACCAAGTTTGACCTGAGACTGAAAACGTGTAGAATTCTGATTTCGGCGCAATTGACCGTGTGAACGTCGTGAAGTAAATGTGGTGGTGTTTGTCATTTGTCTCTATCTTTTATGTTTATATTTGTATTTAGCATAACAAACCAGCCCGCCCGTTAAAGACAGGCTGGTTTCTCTAATGTATATTCAGGAATACGCTTTAGTTTAGCCGCGGCGTACTGAAACAGTCTCTGCCTTGTCTGTATTCTGGAATTCTACTTTGATGTGGATTGGCATATTGTGCCTCCTTCTTTTTTGTTTTATTTTTTCACGGCGTATCGAAATTTTGCACTTCGACTACGCGGATTGTGAACATCTTCAGTTCCAGACACCGGTTTTTTCTCTGGAACAATCAGCTCAGCCTCATAGCCAGCCGCCGCTTGCTCCGAAAAGTAACGCTTGATCAATCTGTCTTCCAAGCTATGAAAACTAATTATTCCTACTCGCCCGTCCTTATTAAGTAAGCGTGGCAAAAGTGGCAATAGTTCTTCAATCAGCTTAAGTTCGCGATTGACTTCAATGCGTAGCGCCTGAAAGGTACGAGTCGCAGGATGATGCTTCATGCTACCGCGACCAACGGTTTGCTTGATCAGATCAGCCAGCTCAGTCGTTCCCTGAATTGGTCGAGCTTTTACAATTGCCTGTGCAATTCGCCTTGCTCGCCTGGGATTTTCTTCGCCGTAACGAATAATCAGTTGCGTCAAATCATCAACCGAATACGAATTGACAATATCTGCCGCTGTAATTTCCGTCCGATTGTCCATCCGCATATCAAGCGGACCATCAAATCTGAACGAAAAACCTCTCTCTGCCCTGTCAAGCTGCGGTGACGACACCCCCAAATCAGCCAAAATCACGTCAAACTTACGCCCCTGCTTGACCAAATCTTGCGCCGCACTCACAAAATCTTTGTGAATTAAAGTTACGCCTTTTTCAGCCAAATCACCCAATGTCTTAATCGCGTTTTCGTCGCGATCGACTAACACTGAGCTCAAGTAATTATCCGTCCTATTTAAGAATGCCCTGGCATGGCCGCCATAGCCAGCCGTCAAGTCGAGATACGACTCGCCTTCGACTGGCTGCAGCTTGCTAAGGGTTATCTCCAAAAGTACGGGAACATGTATCGGTTCTTCTTCCGATTGTGGTGGATGTTCTTTAATACTCATCATTATTCCATTATACAGAAATAATGCTCGAGATCACCTAACTGGATATTTAATTCTGGCTTTTTTGTATTTGTGTTTTGTTTGTTTTTGTTGTCTTAGAGTGGAAATTTGTTGATTGTCAGTAACAACCATGTTTTCCAAAGAGACTTATGTGTGAGGTGGAGTTTTTTTGGGAGGTGTTTGAGGAAGGTGCGTTGCCTTTTTAATGTGGAGCAAATTGCCACATGCCATTTTCAAATACCCAGATAGTTGATCTCGAGAGGTTTCTAATTGTTAAAGTGCTTAGCTAATCTACTATTCCGCATTCTCGGCCGCTATTAGCCGAAAATATTCCCCTGCTCGCACAGCAACGACTTCTCTGTCAATTCCAGCGTAGTCGAGCAAATGCTGCTCAATCGTCACTCGTCCTTGTTTTTGGTCGAGCGCCGATGCGGTTTTACCTCGTCGGAATTTAACGTTCAGGTCGGCAACCCGCTCATCCAGAATACTTCCCGTTAGAGCGCTTTCCACTTCCCGATCCCATATTTGCCGTGGATATAAGTGGAGATATTTACCAAACCCGCGAGTTAGTACGACGCCTGATGCAAATTCTGCCCTGAGCTCAGCTGGAATTGTCAAGCGTCGCTTGTCGTCCAACTTACGCTCAAAGTAATCTGTCTGCACGTCGTCCTTCCTTCGTGGTAGATTAGTTGTTTTTTATAGTGGATGTTTGTTTTTGTTGGTGATTTTCCATCAACTTTCGTTCCACTGACTCCACTATACTACCCACAGCTACCCACTTGCAAGCCCTTTTTATGACTTTTTACCCATTTTTGCATCAAATAAAAACTTTTCCACATTTTTGTGGAAAAGCCTAGTGTTGGGTTGATGTAAGTCTACGCTATTTAATAGTTTTGGGCAATGGATTAGCATTTAAAGTTATTTCAGACCAAATTTCGACAGCTCACCCCTGTTATGATACAATGCAGATATGAAAAAAGCTATAATAGCCGCACATATTAAAAAACTCCTAGGATGGTTGTTAACCGCCCCTAAAATCACAATAATAGCCATACTCATTACTACGATAGGAGTGAATTGGTCATCGAATGCAGCAATACCCCATCAAGTAGCCACTAATACAATCTATACAGCACTAGGGGTCGGAGGGTTTGGTTTTATCTTATCTATAGTAAGAACAGTTAAAACAGAGAAAGGTAGACCACGTAGAATAAAAATACTTGGTACAATAATGATACCTATAATAGGAGCTGCAGCTTTAATAGGAAATCATCTCCCCATTTACATGTTTAATCAACAACAAGAAGAGCCTCAACAATTCCAAAATTTCGACATCAGACAAAAGCCCACGCAACCGGTAACCCAAGATCCCGAGTTGTTATCCGAGCTACAATACCTGGAAGCTACCTATGACTATCATAAATTAAATCTAATATACACAGATAATCCAGCCGCAGATTGCAAGTGGGACTTGGCAGATGGATGTTATTTTGACTTTCAAAAGACTATAAAAATGAAGAGAAATAACAACAAAACAGCCCTTAGGACGATCTTAGCTCACGAATATTTACACTACGCATGGTACGAAAATCACCTAGATACAGACAGCAGACTAGTGTCGGATCTCATAGCTCTATATGGTAGATACCCAGAATTTCGACAGCGAATAGCTGGCGTAGATGGTCATTATCAAGCTTCTGGAGGACTGTTACCTACAGAACTTTTTAGCTATGGATGTACGGAAATATCTGATGCAAAACTTGGTAGTTATATAGCAGGAAAGTGTAGACAATATATAAATATCAATAAATTACCCGCTCTATTCTAATACCTATCACCCCTGTATCTCTCAGCAGACTCCCTGCTCGCTTGTCTCAAAACCTCGTCAATCGCCAACGCATCAGGAGAAACTTCCAGCGCCCTACGGTTAATTCCATATAGATACAAATTGTCCAAATCTCGCACGCGACTCAAAGCCACATAACCCATACCTTCAACAAACGCCTTTCTCAGGTCAATCTTAGCCGCATCCAGCGTCATTCCCTGACTTTTGTGAACCGTTATCGCCCACGCCAAACGTAGCGGAACCTGAGAAATACTCGCTCGTTTGCGCTCTCCGTCTCGCAACTCCCAAGCATCCGGCACCATCGTCACCCGACGACCATCTCGAAACTCAACAACCGGATATTCCGTCAATGGCTCAAAATCAACCACCGTGCCGATACTTCCATTGGCATATAATTTTTGCGGCGAATTTTTAACCGCCATCACCAACGCACCCAGCTTAATCACCAGATTTTCTGGAGCCAAAACTGACCTTTGCAGATTCTCTACATAAATTTTCGAGCCCGTCGTCGTCTGTTGATACGAACGTTCTTCCCCTGGCAATTCCGCCAATTTTTGAATATTGATATCATCGACATCAACGTTTACAGTGTGCAGCTCTGTGATATCACCATCTGGCGGCTCAATTTCCGTGCGCGCCAGCAGCGCCTCAACGTGACGTCGCCTAACATCGCCAGTTCTTAGGGCGGTCAGAATCCCCAAAAGCTGCTCATCATTCTGACGATATTGTCGCTCCAAATATAAAACCGCCGGCTGAAGTTCTTGCCAAGCATCAGAATAAACCACAAAACCGCCGCCCTGCTCGTTCGGACGATTCACTGGCGGCAATTGGAAAAAGTCGCCGCTCATCACCAACTGAATGCCACCAAATGGCCGATCATTTTCCCTGACGGTTCGTAAAACTTTATCAATCATATCCAGCCGAAAATCGTGAAGCATTGAAATCTCGTCAATAATCAACACGTCAGTTTTAGAAATCACATCACGTCGCGTTTTTGACAATCGTTCAAAAAAATTGTTCGGCAAATGATCACTCACACCAATGCCGCTCCAGCTGTGAATCGTATTGCCCCCAAGATGCGTCGCCGCCAGACCAGTTGTCGCTGTTACCGACACCTTTTTACCGCGTTTTCGTGCCTGCGCAATAAAAGTATTCAACAGGTGAGTTTTACCCGTTCCAGCCGCACCAGTCAACAACGCCGACCGACCGCTCAGCAGAATAGCCAACGCTAATTCTTGATCCATTTTAGCCTCGTGGCGGTTCGCCTTCTGGCTCGCCGAGCAGCTTCTTCGACTTAATTTCGTAACGCTTGCCCGTGATTTTACTCTCGATATAATCCTCATTGATGAGATTTACGAACATGTCCAAATCATTGCCGTCCATGATAATAATCGCGCCATTATCATCGCTCATCAATTCCAATTGCATCTCATCGGCATAGTCCAAAACATCTTCCTGTTTAACCGCGCCGATTTCCAACTTTTGCAATTTATTAATCGTCTTTTTGCGCTCCTTCACTAGCGCATTAAGATCCATTCCCTCTGGAAAACTTAGCTTATATTCCTTCTCAATTTCCGCTACTTTTTTATCAGCAATCACCTGCTTTTTATATTCATAGCCAAACATTCGCTCAAATTTTCCAGGATTAAACGCAAAAATATCTTTACCGACAATCAAAACTTGATTATCATCCGGAACCTTAAAACCAACTTCCGCATTAAATGAACCAAACTTTCCGTCAGAAAATTCCCAAGCCAACGCACTCTTTAGCGTCTGACCTTGCTGAATCAACTTAACTGTGTAGAATATTGCGTCAGGATTATTCGGGTCAGTAAATCGCGCCACAATTCCCTTCATTCGCTTAAACTCGTGTTCAGTTTCCGAAAACTCCACGATGTCATGACGCTCATGTTCAATCAAATGAATCAGCGTTTCAGCTCGCCCAACCTTTTCCAAATCCGTCCTCAATAAAACATTATCTTCTGATTCACTCAATTCATAATCGCGAACACTCAGTCCAGTGCCCGCACCCAAATTGACCTGATTGATATAATCAAACAAAAACAACGGTCTGAGTTGCTGCTCAACATCGCCTTTTATCGGCATAAAATACGGCGTGTAATTTTTGCTAAATAAGAACAGCTCTATCTGTAAATCATTCTTCTTTGCATCGTTTTGATTTGCCCACAAAAAAATATCAGTCGTTTCCCTCACTTCTTCCATTTTCCTAGTATAGCAATTTTTATCAGATGTCGCTAGCAGTTATTCAGCCAATCTCTCGCCTTCACGCGCTCGATTAGCCCATTCGTCCGCTAGTTCATTCCCCTCGTCGCCTTCATGACCGCGCACCCAACGCAAATCCGCCTGAGAGTTTGAATATAATTCGTACAATTCACGCACGATATCCAGATTTTTAATCTCGCCGCCCTTCTTCGTCCAGCCGCGCTTTTCCCAGCCCGGAGCCCACTTGGTAACCACGTTAATCCAAAATTCACTATCAGAATAAATCACGCACGGCGCGCCATTGGCATCTTTCAATGCTGCAATTAAAGCTTTGCCCTCCATGCGAATATTCGTCGTCTCGCCATCTTCTGACCCCAAAATATAAGGCTGAAGATCACGGATAACCGCAAACCCACCCGGACCGGGATTTGGCGAAGCAGAACCGTCAGTATAGTAAGTTGTCATTAGTATGATTATACACTAATTATAGCTCGCCTGGCTATCTTGCGATACGCACTGTTCATTCTCTTAAATTTACGAACGCGATCACGACTTTGTTTTGTTAAATGAGATTCCTTCTCCTCATCAGCACAGTTTGTAAAGAAGTCTTGCTTGCGCTGCCAAATATCAATTACCTTCTCTGCTGTTTCATCACTCATATTGACCAAATCGCCGTAAATTTTCTGCAGCTTAAAGAAAAAGTGTGCCGCCTTTTTATCAGTACGAGCCACCAGACGAGCATCTGGCGTAGAAAATTGCATCTCAAACGGCGCATACGGGATTCTTCCATCGTCAGTTTCATAGAATCCTGTAATCTTCGCATCTGTAAATCCGCTACTACTATCCTTAAAACTGAACATTTCCATATCAACGTCTGGTATTTTATCGATAATTTTCTGGCGAATCTTCTCCTGAAAATCCGAAGAACCCTTAATGACAAAACATTCACTTTTCCGTCCTGGAGCTGGATATGGAGTAATCTTACCACTGTTAACAGCCTTAATCACGGCATCAGCATAGGCATCGGCTAGCTGCTCGTTGTCTTGACAAATTACCGTCATACCGTATAGGTCGATCGGATGGAATTCCCCCGAATCTTTCAGAGGTTGAGAACGTTTATCGTAATAACCTATGGTCTGTAGTAATTTTTTACAATACGAGCCACGACCCTTACCTCGAGCCCTTACTTCCAATTCTGCCCCATTCGGGGTTTTTACAGTACCAGATCCAAAAAATGTACTATGCAAGGAATTGGTATTTACGGCAGGTTTCAGATCTGACTCCCCTAGCAACTCAGAGAACACACCATTAAAGTTACCCATAGCAAAATCAAATCGTGTAGGATCGGTCGAATACCTGCTACCGAAATGCAACGATACAACCCTGTCCACCTCATTCATGATCGAATCGATATCATTGCTCAAGGCATCTTTGCGATATAAAGCATCGCCAATATTACGACCCGTCATAACACCAATTTCATCTTTTAGCTCAGATTCCAAGTTGTCTAGCCCAATAATACTACACACTGGAATTAAGAAATTTTCGGCAAATACTGCACATTTATACGCGAACGCGCTATGATAAGGGGCGATTTTTAAGTTAGATAAGGTTATAGCTCCAGCAATCATCGCAGTCTCCAAGCCTATACCTTTATCTCCTTCGCCTTTTGTTGAGAATACATTTATCAAGTTATCAAGATGCGGTACTGGAATTGACGGATTTTCAGCCCACGGACTCTTACCATAATCATCACCGTCCATGTCTAAATCGTCAGGAATTGTTTGATCGTCCTTAAGTTTTAGCGCTTTTCCTGCTAGCAAACCCTCATCAATATCTTCCATGTACGACGAAAAAGCCTCTTGTAAGGCTTTATAGTCCTCAACTATACCTATAACAGTATCCTTGCTAATCTCTTCAGGGGCGCCATCTAGCGACCTCGTAATATATTCAGTACGTTGCCTACGACTTAAATCTTCCGGCATCCCGATAATAATCTCTGCAGCCAGTTTACGCGACGGAGTTAAGTGGTCTCCGCTAAATGTCTCCACCAACCCCATAGCCAGTTCTTTCCTTTCAAGAGAAAAGTCAGCTTCGCCTTGATTTTGAAGGTTGGTGATATTGTCTAATGATTCTTTACTTTCCATAATATAGCTTGTAAATTATATCACAAACTATAAATTTTTGCAATAGCTAGACTGCCCCGGACTATCTACGCAAAATAAATCCGCATCAATTCGCGCGCTACCCTGTCGGCGTCATGACGAATCAAGCTACGTTGAGCCGCTAACGGGTCGCTGGTGGAGTTCGTGTTGACCCACACGTCATCAGCAATCAAACGCTTGCCCGACGCATAATAATGCTTTTTCTTCAGCAATTCCTTATCCCACTCGACCAAATATTCGCCATCGTGGGCATATTTCTTTATCAATTCCTCTGGCGGGCGATGATTATTGTAAAGTACATAATCCATATTCACCCCTGAAAATCGCTCAATTTCATCCGCAAAATCCGCCACGGTAAATCCATCAGTCTGCGTTGGCTTAGTGACCAAATTGCAAACATAGACTTTCTTCGCCTTCGTTTCAGCAAGCGCACGAGTAACGCCTCGAACCAATAACGCTGGCGCCAAACTACCATACAAAAGTCCCGGCGCAATCACCACCAAATCGGCATCCAAAATCGCTTGACGGGCTCGCGGGTTAATCGTAGCTGGTGGTTTAAGTTCTAGCCACGGACGCTCGCCACGTGGAATCTTTAGCGACTCAGCCGCGTGTTGACCATCAACAACTGTGCCGTCTTTCAGCTTAATCGACATCGTTGTATCGTCCAGAGTAATCGGATAAACTCGGCCATTGACACCCAAAACTTCGCTAGCCAATTCCACTGCATCAGCAAAACTTCCTGTCATCTTTTCCAGCGCCGCCATGAATAAATTGCCAAACGCGTGACCTTTCATACTGCCCTCGCCGAACCGGTAATTGAACAAATCGCGAACTTTCGGCGAAGTACTTAGCGCCACCAGGCATTGCCTGACGTCGCCCGCTGGCAGCACACCCAATTCATCACGCAACACGCCAGTTGAGCCGCCATCGTCGACCATATTGACCAACGCCGTGATGCTGTGTGTATATTTTTTCAATCCAGAGAGCAGCGTGAAACTTCCCGTTCCGCCACCAATAACTACAATTTTTACCCCAAAATAATCATTATTCGAACCATTTGTCATGCTTGAATTATAGCACCTTGGAAAGCCTAAACCAACGTACCTTTTGGCAACGCCCATTCCAAGAATGGCTGCTGCTGACAATCAATCGCGTTGATAATGTGTGTGGCAATTTTCGCCGGATCGTTGAAAAACATATAGTCAGCCGGAAGATCGCGTCCATTCCAGAACGGAGTTTTCATGGCGCCGGGTAAAAATAGCGCAACTCTAACTGGAAGCTTCTGCTCATCCGCCTGCATTCCCAAACTTCGCGCCAAACCCGCTTGAGCGTGCTTCGTCGCAACGTACACAGCTTCATCTGAGCGCGCTTTAACGCTACTTGTCGACCCAATAACCGTCAAGACAGATTTACGATTCTGCGTTGACATCTTACGCCAAGCCCATTGAACTAGCGGCAACGCGCCTGAAAAATTAACTTCCGCCATACTGCGAACACTCGGCTGATCTTCAAAATTGCCGCGCCAGCCATATCCGGCCGCCCACACAAATTGATCAATATCATCGCCGTTTAAAATCTGCTCAATTCGCGCCGACGCCGCTTCCACTTGATCTGAATAATACACATCCAGAGGAAAACCCTCGCCGTGTCTCTGTGGATTATGAGTCTTGCCCATAACCAGCACACGCTCGCCACGTTCTCGCAGCTGCTTCGCCATTTCCAAACCGAGCCCACTCGTCCCACCAAGAATAATATGCATATGGTTATTATAGCAATGGCGATATTAAATGTAAATTCCGTATCTAAGTCTCGGCCACACAATCTTTGGTTATTTTCTTATATTCTCTCCACTTGCTGCCAAAATCCACATTGCCATGAAAACGAGAAACAAATTCATCCACTTTATCCGAGGAAAAACTCTCAGTAGACGATTTCTTGAGCTCTTCTAACGATAATCCCGCACAATGCAAAGCCACAGCTCCAACACGCAAGGCAAGTCTGACAATCTCTAGCTTCTGATCGTCGTCAGGGTTATTTTCAATGGAATCAGGGACAACAATCTCGGTTGGTATTACTTTGCGCAAGAAAGAAATTCCACCATGCGACATCGGGTCAGCCATTAGCCAGCCGCTTACCTTCACCTCATCTTCAACCCCCAGACACTCTGAAATAGACACTCGCGCCATACTCTCACCAATTCCGCGAACCTTTTCTATCAAATTCCCATGGCTACGAATATCGCCCACTCTCCTGGCAAACACCATGGACGCATTTACAGTCCCATCTTCTTCCAAAGACCAATCGCCATCATAGATTCCAATCAAGCGCCGACTTTCAACAGAGGAATAATTCTCTGAGCCATCACCAGAGTCAATAAATCTAATATCAAAAGATACGCCGCCTGCATGCTTTTCCATGCCTGATATTCTATACTATTTTATGGAAAAAGTCAATACTATTCTGTCGACCAGCCCTTTGCGCCACACAATTTCTGCCACTTCAAATGTACGTTATATCGAAGCGGCGCACCCGACTCGCTCTCTTGGAGTCGCAACTCTTCAGGATCCATAAACATCACTTCGTCCGCATCAACGCCCGCTGAAAAATCAAAATTTTCCGTCCACACACGACAAGAAAAACAAATTTGATTAGCATCAATTCGCTCAACATAAATCTCGTCCGACGCGTCAAAAAGTTGATGACGCAAATCGCCCTAGTAGCCAACCTCTTCATATCACTCCCGCCTCAACGCAGACTCAAAATCT
>CAUSFG010000013.1:0-15197 GCA_963530815.1 uncultured Candidatus Saccharibacteria bacterium | reverse complement strand
CGGCTCAAATTTCAGCACCGACTGGTCGCTCGCCTCCACCTGCGCCTGGCCGCGACGCGCTAACTGCTGATTGATTTTTGTTGTCAATTCGTCAACACTTGGCTTACCGTCGCCCGCTCGGCAATAGTCGCAACCATCTGCCGCCTCGACATATTCCAGCAGCAGATCCATATCGACGTCAGTGTCGTTAACACCATGCTGTGACAATTGCTCCACCATTTCATGCAGCGCGCCCAGCAAACTATAATCATTAGCATTTCTGGCAGCATCACCGATACGGATGATGGCGCGAGCGATAGTGATGGTTTTGTTTGTTTTGTTCATACATTCTCCTTAGCATCTTTACTCCGCTCCAAAAGCATTTGTAAGCACCCAGTAGCCAACAACGGGCGAACATAATAATTTGCGTGTGTATCAGGTGTCACAATTACCATCTCCGACCATAGTCAACGCCTGCCGCAAACTCCGCACCGGCGCCGCATATGGTATATTAATTTCTGCAAAATGCTGGCGGGCTGCAGTAATTTTAGCTCGTTCATTAGCACTCAAGTGATTATCATTAATATCATCTGAGCCTTTCGTCTCGGCAACAAAGTAAATCCGCTCATCGCCGTCAAACGCTACTGCCCAATCTGGATTATACTTACCAACCGGTGTATCAATCTTGAACCAACTTGGTAGCTTAATATAAAACTTAACGTCGGTATTGTCCTCCAGCGACTGCATGAATTCACGCTCAACTTCCGAATCAACCGCCACATAATCGTAGATGGTTTTTGCCAGGTCGGTCACTGCAACTGCCCCACTCTTCATCGCTGCATCATACAGGTATGTCTGTAATTCACTATTCTCAAACAACGTCATGTCATAATGCTCACCCGTTCTGTGATATTTAACACCGTCAACTGCTAAGCGCCGCTTCACACGATTAATCGCCCGAGCCGTCTCATCAATAACCTGCTGTGGATTAATAGCAATCTGCTCAAACATCCCCGCCTGATCAAGCACATCAAATATCACCCGGCGGGTCATTTGTGTCTGACGCTGAATATCCGCTAATAAATTCGGTATCTTAACTTCAGTTTGGCGTGCCGCATAGGCGTTAAAGCCGGTCTCGCGCACCATAAAACCGCTGTCATTATTCATCGAGTCAATCAGTGTTTTAGCATCAGCAATGTGCGGTTTGCTAATAGTGATCTGTGCTAATTCATTAGCCGACTCCGCTGCTAACTTCTCTGTATCAATTGCCACCCGGTAGGTCGTTTTATGTTTAATTTTATCCCATAATTCCTTGAAAGCCGGATCAAGCGCCCGTGATTTCTGAAAGCTGACGACTTGCCGATTATCACGATTCTTGATTCGCCCACCAAAGTGAATGCCCGTTTCTTCCTCAATTTCCGTCTGGAGCTTACGACTAAACTCTGCATAACTTTCGTTGGCCACTACTGTCAGTATATTGACGCTATCATCATACACTCGTTGCCCATCGATATTAACCGGCAGACGCAGTCCTCGTCCGATTTCTTGGCGCTTTTTCATTTGGCTCGACGTTTCGTTAAGCGTACAAATTTGGAACACATTAGGATTATCCCAGCCCTCACGTAGTGCGGAGTGGCTAAAGATAAACCGCAACGGCTCGCCGGTATCCAGTAGTCTTTCCTTGTCTTTCATGATCAAGTTATACGCCGTATCATCATCCTTAGTACGACCGCCCTCGCCCTTAGTGTCACGAGAGTCTTTCCACTGACCACTCTTGTCCGCCGCAAAGTAGCCGTCATGCACCTCACTCGCCAACAAACCTTCCATCACGCCGGCATATTTTGGTTTAGACGCTACCTTGGCGTAGGCTTCTTCAAACCACTTGGCAAATTTACCTTTCTTAGCGCCATTCGCCGTATACTCACGATAATTTGCCACTTTATCGATAAAGAATAGGCTCAGCACCTTGACACCATTCCCCAGTCGGCGCTGTTTATCAAAATGATCATCAATCGTCAGTTCAATCTGCCGCTTGATAATATCATCATGTAAGCTTTCATCGCGCTGACCAACGTAAACTACCTTACCATTACTAAACTCCACGCAATTATCACCGTGATTGATCGACTCGACATAGTAGCCGGCATAGACCGAACGTCCCGTTTTTACCTCCAAATCGTCACCCGGAAACGCCTTAATGACCTTGCGTTGCAAGCCATACTCATCACTCGCATCCACCTCTATCTTGGCAAATGAGCGAGTCTTCGACTGACGCTCCAGTGACAATACATTGATATACGCATCATTATAATTATCCTCACTCTGGACACTATGTACCTCGATCTTCTTGACCAAGCCTTTGTCATAGGCATCGACCGGAGTCAGCCGATAAAGCAAATTATATAAGTGCTTGTGTGTGGCACTATAGCGCAACGTGCACAGCGGGTTAAGGCTGGTAATGGCATTCCGCCGTATGTCGGTCTCCATATTCTGCGGCTCATCGAGAATAACCACTGGGCGAGTAGCCTTGATGAAATCAAGCGGCCGACCATAGTCACTCTGCCGATTCATCACATTCTGCGCCTTAGCGAAGCTATCGATGGTAATCACCATGATCTGCAAGGTATCGTTCGTTGCAAACTCACGCGCCTGACCGGTTTTCTTACTATCCCAAACGTAGTAGTTCATCTCTGGCTTGTTGTAGAGATCGGCGAAGTGCTCCCTGGTAATCGCCAAGTTCTTCAGCACACCCTCACGAATCGCTACGCTGGGCACTACGATGATAAACTTCTTCCAGCCATAATGCTGGTGTAGCTCATGAATCGTCCGCAGGTAAACATAGGTCTTGCCGGTGCCAGTTTCCATTTCGACGGAGAAGTTGAGATCATCGCTTTTTGCATCGATGGTATCGTTTCGTTCTTGCACCGCCATAGTGTTTTTCACGATCCGCTCTTTAGTTAGCGATAGAACATTCCCTCGAGCACTCGTCGCCTCCAGGCTCAGCTGCTGCCCCTCAAGACCCAGCTCCGCCTGTCCTCCAATCACGCTGCTATCGCTCTTTGTCTGCCCAGCAAAAACATCAACCATCGCATTGATTGCGTCGAGCTGGTAGTCTAGGTTTGAATCAAAGTGAAGTTTCATGATTACAACAACTCCGTTTGATTTGGGTTGTAGTTCTCGTCTCTGTTGATCCACTCAATCTTAATCTTATCAAGCCTGCTTTCTTTATCTCGCATGGCTTTGCCTTTTATACAAACATTCCCCTTGTTCTCGGGCTTCATCAACTCGTAGATTTCTGATATCATCTCTGGCTCAACTATGCAGAGTATCTTTTGCTTTCCATAATCTTCCTGCTGTTTACGTGCTTGAAAGGCGAACTTATATTTATGCGCAAGAGAGTACGAGTCAACAAACTGTCCGATTACTTTACACTCAAAAGCTTTACTATCATCAAAGCCTTCTTCCATGCGCTCCTCAATAGAGTCTAGGTATGGATTCGAAAATGCCTCCCTATCCGACACAAAAACCTCTCCTGTTACTTCATAACCACTATCAGAGGTGAAGTATCCAACCTTTAACCTATCTTCCTTGTTTGGCTCAAGGACATACATGTCATCGAGTATGCGGCTTGTTTTTCTGTAAAAATCAATTTGGTCTTTCGGGACTATGCGAGTTTCGTTATTGAAGTTAGTAACCTTGACGACAATCTTGTTGTTTTGAAGGTAAGGCTCGGACTCACGCAAGTGTTTATTTTTGGCGAAAACCTTCAGCATTAACTGAGCACCTAGTGTTTTACCTATTTCTTTCAAAAAATCCTTTACGCCCGGCAGATTAGTGAATGCCGCAACAGTCCCGACATCTATGACAGGTTTTGCCTTATCTAGTATATCGAGTACAATCTGTAGTTCTGTGCAGTTTTTCTTTACCGCGCGCAGTTTTAGGTTAAAGTTTACTTTATTTTGCTTGTAGTCTTTTTTATAGTGTCTTTGCCACCTGTTCAGAGCAAGTAGTATTTGACCTGCTTTTGCAATGTTTATCTCGCCGTTGTCGGCATTCGGGCCACTAAATGACGCGTAAAGAAAGTCTGACTTATCTTTAGTCATCTCGTCGCCCCATTATCAATATTCCATATAAAAATCGTCGCATGCAATACGAAAATTGCCTCTTCATGAGTAGGCGTTCTGCCATTGCCTTCTGTGTGTTGACCTCTGATGTCGGATACGTTAACAAGCAAATCAGTCAGAGCATTCTTCGGATTTACAATCGTATCTCCTAAATATTTCAGCATTGATGGCTTATTCTGAAATGCATGTACAAACTTCTTCAACTGAGGCTTCGGATCTTTAGGAAAATATTTCTTTCCAAGATAGCCTTCTAAGAAGTTACAGCACTTAGTCACAACTCGCTCATCGTCTGGCTTTCTGGAATAAGCCAGTTGCCACGCCTCCATAAGCAGATTGTTCTTTAGGGCATCAGCACTACTTTTCTTGATTTCATCAGGCACTCTCATTACTAAATCGTACACGCCAGTGTCATATTCCCCAGCGTCCTTTTTTACAAGACTCACTTGATATGCAGAATTACCCTGTCTTAATATATATTCAAGCTGCATGGCTTGAGACTGTTTTGTATAATTCTGCAGCCATAGTGCGATATAGTTTGCTGTCCTGTCAGAGTCGGTATAGACATACTTGAAAAAGTCCTCAAACTCTTCTGGCACTGTCTCATGAAATGTTATTTGGAGACTATTACGAAATGATTGCTTTAGATAATATCGGTTATATTTGTCTAGTACGTTTGCGTAGTCTGCCACTTCAAGAAACCAATTAAATAAAGGTTGAGCAAAGTATGCAGGAAAGTCTGAAGTTGGTGCTTTCTCAGAAAAATCATACTTTTTTGTGAATGGCTTAAACTTCATCACACCACCTCCACCTCAACACCTTGCCGTTCGGCTTGCAGGAGTAGGTTTACTTTTAGATTTATGTCGTCGCCGAAAGCTCGGTCGAGGATGATGATGGATGATGGTTTGGCGGCAAGGATGGTCGCAAATAATTCCTCCGTCATGGAGTGCGCTAGGCAAATGGCGAGCCTTTCGGACGGAATAAAGCAGAAATTATCATGCCGCTCAACCTGCGCCAGCGGTGAGATACCACGCTTGAGCAGGAGCTCGGCCAGCAAGTCGTCGTCAGTCGTACCCTCCTCCAGCGGGTCGAGGTTGGCGAGTGCCTGCTGGCGAATATCCTCCGGGTTAGAAACCAGCTCGTTCCACTGCTTGAAGTTACTATCACCCACCCGATACTCCCGAAAGCCAAGGTCAAGCGGGACATTGCGAGACGCTAGCTTGTCCGCCCGGTCAGCACGGATTTTGGCACCCGCCCGGCGGATGCGCTCACGAGCAATGTCAGCAATGGTGCGGTAGCCAGCTTTATAAGCCTCCGACTTCTCATCAGTCAGCTCAGGTAACTGCACGCAAATCCAGCGACGGTTACCATCGTCTTCGGCGTTGAGTTCGGCGACAGCATGAGCGGTGGTGCCAGAGCCAGAGAAGAAATCGAGGATAATGTCATTATCGTCAGTCGTTAACCGTAACATTCTCTTGATGTAAGGTATGGGCTTAACCGTATCAAAAATCTGAAATTCAAAAATCTTTTTTATTTCATCCGCGGCATTTGCAGCATTGGACGCATCACTCCAAATGGTCTCCGGGATATTGCCACTGTTTTCACTGACATATAGTTTTCTGTAGATTTTATCGGACGACGGAGAGTATACTAGTTTATCTTCTTCATCTAACCTTGTCATTGATTCTTTATTCATCAGCCATAGTCTCTCAGAAAATACCTGTCCAGTTTTTGATTTAAACTCATATTTGGATCCACCTTGGGTTCCACGGGCCCACACACCGAGTAATCGATACGCTCCACGAGGATCATTATCGGGGTTTTTATAAGCCTTTAATGTTGTCTCATCAAGTTCAAGCCTATTGAAGTTAAGGTCGTCGATTGAACGAGCAAAAACTAACAAGTACTCATGGTTACGACTTAAAAACTTTGCGGAATTATCCTTACCTCTTTTGCGCTGCCACACAATCTGCGCTACAAAATTCTCCTCCCCAAATATCTCATTCATCATCAGTCGGAGGTTGTGGACTTCGTTGTCGTCGATCGAGACGAAGATGACGCCGTCTTGGCGAAGCAGGTTGCGTGCCAAAAAGAGGCGTGGATACATCATGTTCAGCCAGTTGCTGTGTTTGTGCCCGCCAGTATTGGTGCGCAGACCGTCATCCCGCACAACATTACCCTCATCATCAGTGATGCCCGCCTCTGCTTCATAGCTACGGCGCGTCTGCTTGAAATCGTCGTTGTAAATGAAATCATTGCCGGTGTTGTAAGGCGGGTCGATATAGATCATCTTAACCTTGCCATAATACGCCTTGTGCAAAATCTTCAGCGCCGCCAGATTGTCGCCCTCGATAAACATATTGCCCGTCGTATCCCAATCGACAGAATTCGCCCGGTCGGGGTGGAGCGTCTGGACGGTCTTCTCCTGGATAGTGGTGAAGACGTCGCTCTTACCCTTCCAGCCGAGCCCGTAGCGCTCACCCAAATCAACCGCCTCGCCCAGGGTCGCTTGGAGCTTCTGCCAGTCGATCTTGCCTTCGGTGACCACCTCGGGGAAGAGCTGTACCAGCTTGTCAATCTGTTGTTGATGTATATTGTCGTTATAGCCGTTCATTTTATTCGCCACTCCCACCGTCTAGGCTTTCTTGCATGTATCGGTAGACCGTAGATACGATTTCTTTCACATCTTCGTTGATATTTTTATAGTACAACTTATCGTAGGCTTCGTCGCCATACTTGCGGATTGGATCGCTGATGAGAGCGTGAATAAACGACTGGGTTGCACCATCAACGCCTTTGAAATCTAATGTGACTTTTTTTCGCTGAGCTAGGGTTGGCATAATTTTGTTTACACGCAGCTCCTTAGCCTTTTCTTTATTCTCAGCAAACGAGCCGACAACTGGCTGCAAATGGATGATCATATAAAATTTGGCCTCCTGTATTTTATTCTCTTTCGTTCACGAATCGCTTCGCCGTATACGCTGCCAATATGAGACATGATTGCTTTAAACTCTGGTGTGTTATCCAGCGCGATATCTACAGCAACTAGCGTGCCGTGAAAATCTCCCAAATCATTAGTCCGCCTACTATTGTCGCGAAACGGGTCGGCGTATAATGTAATCGATTTTTGGTCGGTCCTATTTTTCAGCAGCGTATATTCTGCCTTGCCGCTGTATATCGTAAAATAACTGCGGGTAATCTTGGCAATTGATTTAATAAAAAACAATCCGGCACCAGCATTTTCACTCGTACCACCCTCTCGCGAAGTTGTTCCTGTTATACCCGGAGTAAGACTGTACCGTACCGCTTCCAGATCATCTTTTGGATGCCACGTCTCGTTCATGCTTTTCCAGATTCCTATACCGGTATCACAGATGGCGATACTGACTTTATTCGTTTTTTTATAGTATTGCGCAGCAACGATAGCGCCGCACTTCGCGTTAGCATGCTCTAAAACATTGCGCACCAGTTCGCCAATAATATATTTGATAACCATCGCGTCCTTTTCCGGCAGGTGCAGCAATGGTATCATTTCGGCGATAAAATAAGATTGGTCTTCGGGTGTTTTTATGACAGTTAGCGGCACAAATCGTCCAGCTGCTTCTTTTTCTTGATATGTAAATGGCGATACTGTGCTTGCTAAGTTGTAAAGCCCCATTCTATCAAGATAAATACCGGTAGCTGGAACTGTACCAATAATTTTCGTTTTATTCTTACCAACTTGCATAGCCAAAGCAGCCACCAAGGCAAGGTTAGCCGGGTGAACTGTTATCCATTTATCGTGCGTCGCAATTTCCAGCTCTTTAGGTTTAGACCAATCAATAGACCGCAAAAAGGTTTGTATATTGCGCAAGTTCCCCTGATTCGACAGAAATACCCTCATACTATAAACAGTATACCCGTAGGATACATCTCTTGTCAATATGTATCCTACGGGGAAATATACGTGATTTTATGTAATTGACTTGTACGAATGTTTTGTCAATATAATATGGTCAACCAAACTAATTCCTAACAGTTCACCCGCCTGACGTAAACGGTGCGTTACTTCCCGGTCTGCTTGACTCGCCTCCAAACTCCCGCTCGGATGATTATGTGCCACGATGATGCTGGCGGCACGATCGGCGATAGCATCGGCGAAAACCTCGCGCGGGTGCACCAGGCTGGCGGTCAGCGTGCCGATGGTCACCACCCGCTTGGCAATCAAACGATTCGCACCGTCCAGCGTCAGGCAGACAAAATATTCCTGCTTTTTGTCGCGAATATCGGTCAGCAGCTCAACCGCTTTCTCTGGACTATCAATAATTGGCTGGTCGCTATCCGGTAAGTACCGCCGCGCCAGTTCCAAACTCGCCAGAATCACCGGTATTTTCGCTTCACCCAAACCAACCACGCTACGCAGATCATCATACGAAACATCACCGCCCTTTTGACGCAAAATTTTCAGCACCTCGCGCGCAATCTTGCCGACATCGGCCCGAGCATTACCGCTGCCAATAATCGCCATCAACAGCTCCAAGTCGCTCAGCCGCGCCGTACCGTAACGTGCCAACTTCTCGCGGGGACGATCAATTTTCGGCTTGTCGAGCACTTTCATAGTTTCATTATATCAGGCTTTAACCATTCATCAGCTGCCAATCTTCGCGCTATCATTTCGCGCAGCCCTATTTATCGCTTACACCACGCAAAGATCATCAGCTATTCGGAATCGCTCTAGCTTGTCGGCCGCGCGCCACACACATCGCCACCACCAACACACCAACCAGCCGCGATACCAATGATGAGTCATCCGCAGCCGATTGAGTCATTGTCACCAACCCCTCTTCTGGATTTAGCGGACTATCGTCTGACCATAAACCAGATGATGGATGGGCATTCATCAGCAAATCATCACCATTCGCGACACTTTCTTCGCCATTATAGACACAATCATCCAGAATATCGTTAAGTTCTGCTTTCTCTCCGGACAAGTTGATGCCTGATTTTATGTCACTAACATCCATAATTACACTTTCAATTTCATCATCACTGCGCAGCAAATCGCTTTTTTCCGATATTTTCACAAACTCCTCACGAAGCACGAGACATTCCTCTGGAATTTTCGTTGCCACCTCGTCCGACTCAACATCAAGTGTTGGCTCAATAATCGGTGAGGTGGAAATAATTACTTGTTCCACTGGCTCAGAGTCATCAGTTTCTTCACGCACTGTAATCGTTTCTACCGGCAGCGCAATCGTCACTGCTTCAGCAGAAGACGCTTCCGACTCTACTACTGGGGACTCCTGCCGTTCGATAAAGAAAACCGCATCTTCTTCAGCCCAAAAATCATTATCCTTACCATGACTACGCTCTATCGCCGTACCACTATAGTCAAGTTGCTCAATTGACAAGACCTGTGTATCAGTGAAAATTTGATCCGCCGCCAATATGTCAATCTCCTCGTTTGGAGGATCAACCTTAGCTTCATCAACTATTGCGGTATCAACCAGCCGCTCATTATCAACAATGTCAGTCGATTCGACAGAATTATTATAATCCGGCGTCGCATCTATATTAATCTCGTTAGATTGAATGTATATTGGTGCTTTCGTACCAGAATTGTCAATTGGTCCCGTAATCGCAGATTTATCCGCCCCTACTGCATCAAATTGTGCTGCCAAGTGCTGCTGCTCGGAAATTGACGTAAAAGCACTTTCATCATTTTCTGCTGCTCGGCTCGGCTCAGACTCTACAACCTTAGCGGCAATCTTATTATCGCTAGTCGCAGGGTAAACAGTTTCATGTTCCAGCGAATTGCTATTATCATCAACGGTTTGGGTGTTCTTATCTATCACTACCGATACCGGCGCATTTTTCGTCTTTGTCGGCGCATCTAAGGACTCTGGTGCCGGCTTCTTGCTGTCATTATGCACTGCGTCAGAAATAGAATCAATAATGTGCGGCTTCATCTCCACCGAAGGACTGACCACCCCTATCTTCTCAATGCCCACATCCTCGCCCGAAGCTTCAACCGCCTGGTTAGTCGAAGTTTTATCTTCTCGTTCCTGCGGTATGAGTTTCTCAGTTGACTTATTTGTTTTAGTTGTCAAATCTATGGGCTTCGCCTCTGATACCACTGGCTCAGGTGCTTTTTTAATAATAGGCTCTTGATAATCGGTAGACTCTGAATATCCCGCCAACACCAATTCTCCGCGTCCATTTTCATCCAGACTATCGAAATCATCTGGAGCCAATAGTCTATCCAAATAGCTTTGTTTTGGTGTCATTTCCAACAAATTAGGAATCGCCTCTTCATCCGCAGAATTCATATCATCAGATACATTCTCCTGTCTTTCCGACTCCTGTTTCATGACTAACGCCTGAGGTTTTACGCACTGACTAAGAAATGGGCAGCCAACACATGTCGCACATGCCGTTTGACCAATTGACACTGATACTTTCTCGGTAGAAGGTAACTCTGCTTCACCGCTAGCTACCGCCACCAAATCAAACCGACCTACACCATCAGTCACTTCTTCACCAACACTAGACGAAAAATCCTCGCTAATATTGCCATCTCTCAGCGACAAAAACACATCAAAATCATCACCATCAATTACTGTCGATGATAATTCTACTGTAGTCGTCACCCCAATCATTGCTCAAAAAACGTCTCCGTTGAAATCTTCAATTCACTTACGCCGGCGGCGGATAATTTTTGCCAAACATCTCTAACAAATGGCAAACTTCCACAGACCAAAAAATGCGCATCTTCTGGCGTTTCGTGAACAATTTTTTCCACATTAAATCGACCGTTAAACCAACCATCTTTTTCCTCAATCTGCTGGCGAGTACTGAACTTCTTCACTTTAATATTTGACGCCGCTAGCTCATTTCCAAAAACCATATATTCTGGCGATTTTTGGCTAAAATATAAAAACGTCGGCTGGCTAGAACTTGCCATAACGCTCCAAATTGGACTAAGTCCACAGCCCGCAGCAATTCCGACCAAAGGACTTTTTGTTTGCGGATTAAAATCGCCGTAAGCGTGGCTAATTTGTAATTTATCGCCAACATTCCGTGAACATAAATAGCTAGAAAATTCACCACCAACATTCTTCACAGTAATTGATATTAGCTCATCGTCAGGAGTAGAAGAAATGCTATAAGCCTTCCCTTCACGCACGCTACTGTCATCAATAAAAACCGTAATATATTGTCCGGCGGTAAAGTCGAACGGTCGCGCAAAATATAACGTCTTCACTTCAGGATTTTCCTGACGGACGCGCACAATTTCAACCTCTAATGAATCACGCATTCTCCAACGTACCTTTCCATTATTTTCTGAGCTTCTCTAAATTCTTCGTCAGTAAAAGTGTGGTAATTCGCGAACTTTGGACTAATTGTCGTGCCAGTGCGAAAATGCTGCAAGGCAAATCTTTTCGCGCCCTTAACCAACTCGCCAATCTTCTCAAAATCGCTAACTTCCAATTGCTCGCGGACAATCGTCGTACGAAATTCGTGATCAATTCCCGAATCGATCATCAACCGAACATTCTCCTTGATCGCTTCCAAATCAATCGGTCTCGCCGCAATTTCAACATATTTTTCCAGCGGACCTTTTACGTCCATCGCAATAAAGTCGATCAGCCCTTCTTCGACCATTCCGCGAACTATATCTGGATGCGTGCCGTTGGTATCCAATTTAATATCAAAACCAAGTTTCTTAATCATCCGACATAACTCCGGCAAATCTTCGTTTACCGTTGGCTCACCGCCAGAAATCACCACGCCGTCCAACCGACCAACTCGCGATTTTAGAAATATCATCACTTCATCAACTGGAAGGCTCGGCACTAACCGTTCAGGCAATACCAATTCAGGATTATGGCAATAACCACAGCGCATATTGCAACCAGAGAGAAACAGAGCTGCCGCCACATGCCCTGGATAATCCACAAGCGACAGCTTCTGAATTCCACCGATTGACACCTTAAGCTGCCGCGACGGCGCTAAGTCGCTGGTGTTCGGCGGCATTGTCATAATGTTCCCTCATTTCAAATTCCGCTTGCTTGCCCTTATTCCATTGAGAAACTGGACGCAAGAAACCAACCACACGTGAGTAAACTTCAGTCGCTTCACCACACTTTGGACATTCTGGATGCTCACCAACAATATAGCCGTGGTTCTTACAAATTGAGAAGCTTGGACTGAACGTAAAGTATGGCAATTTATAATTTTCGCAAATCGTTTTCACCAATTTTTTCAAAGTTTGCGGATCGTCCATGCGCTCACCTAAGAAGAAGTGAATCACCGTGCCGCCTGTGTACTTGGTTTGCAAATTGTCCTGAAGATCCATCAACTCAAACAAATCGTCCGTGTAATTAACTGGCAAGTGGCTAGAGTTGGTATAAAACGGACATTTAACTTCCGCGCCAATTCCGTTGGCAAAGTGTGCTCGATCTGGGAAGCTGGCTTTATCAAGTTGTGCCAATCGATAAGTTGTGCCTTCAGCTGGTGTTGCCTCAAGATTGTAATTATTGCCAGTTTCCTTCTGATATTCCACCAAACGATCACGCATAAAATCAAGCGTTTTCTCAGCAAAAGCCTTACCTTTTTCCGTGCCAATATCAACGCCCAGCAAATTAAGCGCCGCCTCATTTGTGCCGATCAAACCGATAGTTGAAAAATGGTTCTTCCAATATTGATTGAAGCGTTGCTTAATGTTTCGCAAATAAAACTTGGTGTACGGATACAAATTAGCGTCGGTCAATCGCTCCAAAACTTTACGCTTGGTTTCCAAACTGTCTTTTGCCATATCCATAAGTTCAGCCAATCCATTAAAGAATTCTTTTTCGTTCTTGGATTTTAGCGCCAGTCGCGGCAAGTTTATCGTTACCACACCGACCGAACCGGTCATTGGGTTTGAACCAAACAGTCCACCGCCACGATATTCCAATTGACGATTATCAATTCGCAATCGACAGCACATCGAGCGCGCATCTTCTGGATCCATGTCAGAATTGATGAAGTTTGAGAAGTACGGAATGCCGTATTTAGCGCTGGCTTCCCACAAACTTTCAATCACCGGATTATCCCAATTGAAATCCTTGGTGATATTAACCGTTGGGATTGGGAACGTAAACACGCGACCATTAGCGTCGCCCTCAGAAAGAACCTCCAGCAGAGCCTTGTTTAGCATATTCATTTCTTCTTGATATTCGCCATAAGTCGTGTCCTGCATTTCGCCACCAATAATCACTGGATTATCCGCCATATGCTTTGGACATTCAAGGTCAAGTGTAATGTTGGTAAACGGCGTCTGGAAACCAACACGAGTCGGCACATTAACATTAAAGACGAATTCTTGAATAGCCTGTTTTACTTCTTTATAGCTCAATTTGTCGGCACGAATAAACGGCGCTAATAGTGTGTCAAAATCAGAGAAAGCCTGCGCGCCAGCCGCTTCGCCCTGTAATGTATAAAAGAAGTTTACAACTTGACCAAGCGCTGATCGGAAATGCTTAGCAGGTTTAGAAGCAACCTTACCAGCCACGCCAGTAAATCCTTCTTGTAATAAGTCAGTCAAGTCCCAACCAACACAATAAACGCTTAGCAAGTTAAGGTCATGAATGTGCAAGTCGCCTTCTTTGTGAGCTTGTCCAATCTTCGATGTATAAATCTTGTCCAGCCAGTAAGTCTTCGTAATCTCCGCTGAAACATAGTTATTCAAACCCTGAAGACTGTAACCCATATTAGAGTTTTCATTAACTTTCCAGTCCAAATTTTCCAGATATTTATCAATCAAATCAACGTGCGCATTAGAGGTAATTTCGCGCAATTTTTTATGCTGATCGCGGTAAATAATGTACGCCTTTGCAGTCTTCTTAAACTTAGAGTCAATCAACGCATTCTCAACAATGTCCTGAATATCTTCAACGCTTGGTAGACGCTTTTGGTTACGAGTTTCCAAAACTCCCAAAACCTTGTCGGTCAATTCAACTGCTTGAGCGGCGTCAAATTCACCAGTTTCTAGCCCTGCCTTTTCAATTGCTTTTTCAATTTTTTTCCGATCAAATTTAGCAGTTCGACCATCGCGTTTTTTAATTGATTTATACATTCCCCCTCCTTATTTATAAAAATAGCAAACTAGCCCAACCTCTCCAGTGGGCGCATGTTGCAAAAAACGTTATTTATTTTCTAAAACACCATATGTAGTGCTTAATATTGAATATACACGCGATATATAGCGTCTGTCAATGAAAGTACATTGTATTATTTACATTTATAATTTCTTCACAAAGACTGTAGTAAATCGTAAGCAACAGCCGCTGATAGCGCCTGCATTTGACGAAGATTATCACCCGGCTTGAGTGGTGGTTTTAGACTACGTATAAGGAAAAATCCGACAAATGACGCCAGCATTTCCACGTTCAGCTCACCTAGCCACGGCGTTACGTCATGACCATGGCGCGCCATATCAACCAGAAATTCTGTCGCACCAGATCCCTGGGGTACATAGGAAGCCCAGTTCCAGTCAACCAACTTCAACTCGCCAGTTTGCGGATTAAATGCCAAATTGTCACTACGAACATCCGAATGATTAAAGCAATCTTCCGTCTGCTTGGCAAATTCTTTAGCGCGCACCGAAATATCAATCAACTCATCGCGCTTTTCTAACAGCTCAATTATAGCCTGACAACGCCGCTTATTAATCTCCAACTGACTCGGCAATAGTTTTTGATAGCTATCAATCAACCGACGACGAATATCAGAGTCAGCAATAATCCGATCAATCCCATCATCTAAGCCAAGCTCTCTTGCCGCAAATGGTTGTAGTTGCAATTCTTCAATCAGTTCCTGCGGCAATTTTATTTTTTCCAACTCGCGAACCGCGGTTATTACCGTCGAAATATAACGTTCCGCGACAGAGTTATCCGTCGGAGGTTGCCACAACCACCCATCTGACGAAGCGTAACTGCTCGTCATCAGCACGTGACCATCATCAGCCAGTTTAGTCCAATCAGCAACATATTGCGGATAAGTTTTCTGTAACAAACACGTTACTGCATAATCTTTTTTTAGCCAGCCTAGTTCCCGCTCGCCCTCATCCGATAA
>CAUSFG010000012.1:0-17149 GCA_963530815.1 uncultured Candidatus Saccharibacteria bacterium | reverse complement strand
GTCTGGCGGCTATGTCGACTGGTGGAGCGTTGATTGAGCGAGCGAAGAATGACAATGTAACTTACGCTCAAGTCCCAGCTGGTGCGCAGCCGCGAATGTCGACGGTTTACCATTTGCGAGGATTGTTGAAATTATTACAACATTTTTGGGTGATTGATAATGATTTGTATGATCAGGTGAAAAATAGTGCTGATTGGTTGGCAGGCGAGATATCTAATTGGACAGCCAAAACGCCAGAAGCTGATAATTTGGCGAAGCAGATTGCGAAATTAACAATTGGCAAGACGCTGGTTGTTTTTGGCGGTGAATTGACTTGGCCGCTGGCATATAAGTGGAAAATTAGCTGGAATGAATCGGCGAAGAATTTGGCGTTCTCGAATCAATATCCAGAATTTAATCATAATGAATTTATCGGATGGTCGTCGCATCCTGTAGAGAAGCCGTTTGCGGTTTTTGATATTCGTAGCAATTTGGAACGCGACAGGATTCGTGAACGAATGGAGCTGAGTGATCGTTTGTTGAGCGGTAAGCGACCAAAGGCGCACGTACTGGAGCTTCAAGGAAAGACGCTTATGGAGCAATTGCTGTGGGGCTTGGTGCTGGCTGACGCGGCTAGTATTTACACAGCTATTCTTAATGGAGTCAATCCTGGTCCAGTTCAGTTGATTGAAAAATTGAAAGCAGAACTTAGTTAATTTAATATCGTAGAGATTCGATTGGGTCGCGTCTGGTGGCGCGGGCTGCTGGATATACACCGGAAATTACGCCGATGATTATTGATAGTCCAATTGATAAGACGGCTGTTTGCCAATAAATATAAGGCGTGAGCGGCAAATATAAGCTGGCAATATAAGCTCCCGCCAAGCCTAACCCGTAGCCCAATATTCCGCCGAGGAATCCGATGATTGCTGCCTCGATTAGGAATTGATTGATGATATCCCAGCCCGTGGCGCCGACGGCTCGTCTAACGCCGACTTCACGCTGGCGCTCGGCGACATTGACAAGCATCACGTTCATAACGCCTATTCCACCGATTAACAGAGAAATAATGCCGATGACAGTTAAGATTATTGAGAGAAACCTCGCTACATTAGACTTCTTTTCGTTTATCTCTTCGCCGGAAACGATTCGATAATTTTTATCGCTATCATGATTCTTCTTCAAAATATCGTCAGCCGATTTTATGACTGAATTGAGATTTTTATGATCTTTGGTAGTTACGATGATTTGCTGAATCTGGGGCGTGCCTTGGGTAAATTTTTTAATCACGGACAATGGAATAATGGCGGCGTTATTAAAATTCACGTCCAAATAACTGGCTTGATTTTCAATATTTTTTAACACGCCAACAACAGTTAACGGCTGATTTCGGATGTAAATAACGTTTCCGATGGACCTTTCGGTGCCGAACAAATCAACCGACAATTGCTGACCGACGACAACTCCGCCGATGTCGTTAATAAATTGCCCAGTAGCAATTTGCAAATTGGCGACGTCTTTTAGCGATTCCGTACTGCCGATTAACGCGGCGTTTTGGATATCGATTTTACCTTCGCGGGCGCGCAGTTCGGCGTGTAAAAACGCGATCGGCGCGGCTTTTGTGTTGGCAATTTTTCCTATATCCCTGGCGTCCGTTTCAGTCAATGTGTTGACCGTCGTCGTGTTGTCGGATTCGGTCAGCAGATTCGGGACAGCTTTTTGATTGCCAGACTTAACAATGGCAACAGGAGTGGATGATTGGTTGGAATTGTCGCCGAATAGGTGATTAAATCCGCCAGTCAGAGATAGAACCATGGTGATACTGGCGATGCCAATAGCTACGCCTACAATTGTCAAGAATGTTCGTCCGCGATTAGCTCGTAGCGCCTGAGTAGCGTTCTCAAAATGATTTTTTACTAATATTTTCACGATTTTTTCGCCCTCGATTTCTTTGAAGATTTTTGCTTCTTAGGTTTTTCTTCTTTTTCGTCGTCTACAATTAACTTCTTAGTGAACTTGCGCTTTTCCTTATGTTCGTCAGTGTCGATTTTTCCGTCCAACATAGTGATGACGCGACTGGCGTAATGAGTCAATTCTGGGTTGTGGGTAACCATAATTATAGTATTGCCGCGACGATGTAGGTCAGACAATTCTTCCATAATGAGATGACTCGATTTGCTATCCAAATTTCCTGTTGGCTCGTCGGCTAAGATAATTGATGGACTATTAACCAACGCTCTGGCAATTGCTACGCGCTGAACCTGACCGCCAGATAATTGATGTGGCATGTAATATTCACGCTGTCCCAGATGGAAAGTTTTCAGAATGCGGCTAGCTTCTTGAAGTCGTTTGACTTTCCCGAGTCCTTTATACGTTAACGGCAACGCTACGTTTTCAATTACAGTCAGGCGAGGGATAAGATTGAAATTCTGAAAAACGAAGCCGATGTGTTTGGAGCGAATTTTGGCGCGTCGTCGCGAACTCAGATTGTCGACAGCGACATCGTCCAGATAATATTCGCCCTCTGACGGCTGGTCTAATAGTCCAAGAGTGTTTAATAAAGTAGTTTTTCCGCAACCGCTTGGTCCCATAATAGCGATAAATTCACCTTTTTTAACGGTTAAATCGACGTTATCTAAGGCGCGAATCTCAGCATCACCAAAGCCAAATTTTTTGGTGACATTAACAAGCCTAATGCGTGGTGGAATAGTTTCTTTCATCTTTGACTTATTATAGATAATGAACGCTAGTAAGTGCAACCATAAGGGGCAATAAAGTTGTGGTATAATTATCAACAAGGAAGGGTGCAGGAGTGGTTGAACTGGCACGCCTGGAACGCGTGTAACGGAGCAATCTGTTCGAGGGTTCGAATCCCTCTCCTTCCGCCAAGAGGATTAATTCATGTCAAAGCAGAACACGATATTAGAATCAATTGCAAAAATCCTAATCATTAATGGTGACGGTAATGTTTTAACTTTGACTTTGAGTGAACACTTAAAATATCCAGAGAAATCAAATCAGCCAGACTTGCCGGGTGGAATCGTGGATGCGGGTGAGCCAGAGAACTTGGGGGTGATCCGCGAAGTGCAAGAAGAATGCGGAATAGACTTAGATTCAGCAAAAATACAATTAGCGTACGCCGAGACTACATACGATGAGAAAGAGAATAAGTCGGTTACGAAGCTATTATACGTCACGCATTTGGATAATACGCCGGCGGTGACGCTAAGCTGGGAACATAGCGATAAGTGGGTGTCTGTCGCTGAGTTGCTTAACATTGATATGCGTCCTTTTTTCAATCAAGCAATTCAGTATGTAATCGAACGCAAGATAATTTAATTATAGCAGTTTTAGCTTGCCGCAAATTCACTCACCAAATAAAACGACCCAGCAACAACGACGTACGTATTGAGCTGTCGGGCTTTCTCGATGGCTTTTGTGAGAGCTCTGTCTGGATTGTATTCAATCTCGACTGCAGATTTCATAACACGGCGGATGGCTTCTGGCGGTACGTTGCGGTGGTTTTTACCGTAATCGGTGCTGAACGTGGTGGCGTAAGTCAGCTGTGCCAAGTTGTCAATCATGGCGAGTGATTTCGCCAACGACAACTGCTTATTCTGCCCGAATGCTGCCACGAAAACAGGCTTTTTCTCTGGATATATTTTTCGTAATGAATCAATCAAGGCGCGGATTTTCTGGGGATTATGCGCAACATCAAATATGATGTTAACTCCATCAACATTGCACTTCTCTAACCGTCCGGGAATAGTGATATGTACAGATTTTTTTAGAGCTTCTTTTGGCAGAGGCGGCTTTTTATCTAGCGCCAGCAGCTTTTCAACGGCGCAGTACGCCAATGTCCAATTCCGCTGCTGAAAATCCGGCAGTATTTTCAGAAAATCGTCAATAATTGGCGAAGCAATAGAGAACTGTGAGTGCTGTGACTCTGCATGTTGCCGAATAATCGTTTCAATTTCAGAAGCTTGTCGGTTCATCACGACTGAATCGCTTTGATGGATAATACCAGCTTTTTCTTGGGCGATCTCTGTCGGAGTATTGCCTAATAATTCCGTATGGTCTAGTCCGATATCAGTGATGACGCGTACAGTTGGCGAACGGAAAATCACGTTGGTTGTATCTAGCCGACCGCCAATCCCAACCTCAATTATGATATAATCAACGTCTATTTTCTTAAATAGCCAAAAACTAAAAATCGTCAAAAATTCAAAATACGATAGATGCAGGCTGTGTGCTACGTAAAGATTGGCAAACGCTTGAAAATAATGCAAATATTCTTGTTCAGGCAGCGGCTGCCCGTTGATGAGCGAGCGCTCGGCGACGCTGGTAATATGCGGCGACACTAATGTACCGGTGGTATAGCCAGCCCGGTTCAGTAAACTGGTAGCATAATAAGCAGTCGAACCCTTGCCGGAGGTGCCAGCGATATGGATGGCGCGAATTTGATTTTGCGGACTATCAAGGGTTGTCAAAATATGCGCTACATATATCAGCCGATTATGTTTTTCGGGCGGATGGGCGATTAACTCGTCCAAAAAATAAGTGGCGTCGCGCATTGAGGCAAATTTCATACTGTATCTGATTATAGCAAAAATAGGTTGTAATTTTTACTAAATAGCTTGCAAAACACTAGATATAGCGGCTATAGTTATTATTGTACGCTATATATATAGCGAGCCCATAAATAAACAAAAACACAAGCTACGAAGATGAGCCACCAGATGAGGTGTTGGTGGTTTGTTTTTAAGAGGGAAAATTAAGGAGGGTATGTGAAAGAAATTAACGTAGTCAAACGCGACGGAACGAAAGAGCCGTTTGATGCAAATAAAATTAATACGGCTATTTTAAAAGCGTGCGAAGGTTTGCCGGACCAAATCTCTAAAGTTGTTCAAGTTGCGACTGAATTGCAATTGACATTATTTGATGGAATTACAACCGAACAACTAGACGAGGCTGTCATTCAAACAGTTCTCCAAAACGTTAAGGACGACCCAGACTATGATAAAATCGCGGCACGATTATTACTGAAAACTGTCTATAAGCAGATTTTGGGCGATTATGAAACGGCGGAAGAATTGAAAAAGCTTCATGCGCGCGAATTTCCGAAGTTCGTTGAGGCGGCGGTGAAAGAAGGTTTGCTGGATAAGCGCATGGCTGATGGTCGATTTGACTTGAAAAAGCTGGCGGCGGAACTTGATCCAGCGCGTGATGATTTGAGTAAATATTTGGGCGTGGTGACTAATAAAAACCGCTACGCTCTTCGTAAGCAAAACGGTTCACCAATTGAAACACCTCAGTTTACGCACATGCGTATCGCTATGGGACTTAGCTATAACGAATCTGACCCAACGACTGCGGCTATTGAGTTTTATAATCATATGAGCAATTTGGAGTATGTTCCTGGCGGCTCAACGCGAGTTAATGCTGGCGGTTCGTTTCCGCAACTCAGTAACTGTTTCTTGCTTAATGTCGATGATGATATGGAGTCAATTGCTAAGGCTGTTCGCGACACAATGTGGATTGCTAAAGGTACGGGCGGAATCGGCATTGGCTTTACAAAGTTACGTGCGGCGGGTAGTCCAGTTAAAACCACCAACACTGAATCGACCGGCCCAATTCCATTTATGAAGATGATTGATACGGCGCTTTTTGCAGTTTCTCGTAAGGGAAAAAAGGCTGGTGCGGCTGCAATTTACATGGAAAACTGGCACCTGAATTTTGATCAATTTGTTGATCTTCGCCAAAACTCTGGTGACCCATATTTAAGAACCAGATTTGCGAATACTGCGGTATTTATCTCTGACGAATTCATGAAGCGAGTAGAAAAAGATCAAGATTGGTATTTGTTTGATCCAGCAGAAACTCCAGATTTGACGGAATTATATGGCGAGGCGTTTTCGGCGCGATATAAAGAATATATCAAGATGGCGGAAGCTGGGAAGTTGCGAACATTTGATAAAGTTCCAGCTCGTCAGCAGTTTAAGCGCATTTTGACTAGCTTACAAGCAACTTCGCATCCGTGGCTAACTTGGAAAGACACAATTAACGTGCGCGCGTTAAATAATAATACGGGTACGATTCACCTTAGTAACTTGTGCACGGAAATTACATTGCCGCAGGATAAAAACAACATTGCGACGTGTAATTTGGTGAGTATTAATTTGTCGGCATTTCTTGGCGAGGATAAGACCTGGGATTGGGATAGATTGAAAGAAGCGGCTCGTGCGGCGGTGCGACAATTGGACAATTTGTGTGACATCACTCAAACTCCAATTCCAGAAGCGATGCATTCGAATCAGCAAACTCGAGCAATTGGCCTCGGGATTATGGGTCTTTCTGACGTGCTGGAAAAGTTGGGCTATTGCTACGAATCGAAAGAAGCGTATGATTTGGTTGATCAATTGACAGAGTTCATTAGTTATCATGCCATCGATCAGTCGGCTGACCTGGCGAAGGAATTGGGCAGCTATCCAACGTTCGCGGGCAGTGGTTGGAGCAAGGGGATTCTTCCAATTGATACGGTTGATAAGCTATCAAAAGATCGCGGCGTGAAGGTGAAAATAGACCAAAAGATGCGACTGGACTGGGACGGTTTGCGTAAGAAGGTGAAGAAAGGAATGCGAAATGCGACTCTTATGGCAATTGCGCCGACGGCTAATATTGGGCATGTGGCGGGAACGACTCCTGGAATTGATCCGCAATTTGCACAGATTTTCAGTCGCTCGACTTTGAACGGTAAGTTTTTGGAAGTGAACCATAATTTAGTTCGCGATTTGAAGAAGCTTGGTCTATGGGATAATTTGAAGGATGAGATTTTTGCGGCGCAAGGCGATATTCAAGATATTGACGGTATTCCGCAAAACATCAAGGATGTTTATAAGACAAGCTTCCAGCTCAGTCCGTATGCGTTTATTGAAGTGGCAGCCAGGGCTCAGAAGTGGGTTGATCAAGCGATTTCTCGAAATATGTACCTGGAGACGCGAGACATTGATGAATATGTGAAGATTTATTCGGAAGCGTGGAAGCGTGGATTAAAGACGACATATTATCTGCACGTTAAGCCGCGTCATCAGTCGGAGCAAACGACAGTTTCAGTTGATAAAATTGCAGAACAAAAAGTCCGCACAAATAGTAAAGTGCGCGGATTTGGATTTGCGAAAATTAATAAATAAAGGAGGAGATTAAGATGGGAATTTTAGGTTCAGGATTACGCGATGGATTGTCACTTCACCCAATTCGTTACCCTTGGGCGTATGATCTTTATAATCAAGCAGTGGCTAACACGTGGTTTCCAAATGAAGTTCAATTAGTGCAAGATTTGGCGGATTTTGAAAAATTGTCAGATGATGAAAAGCATGCATTGAAAACGGTTATTAGCTATTTGAACCCAAACGAGCTGTTGATTAATAAATCGTTGGCGTTCGGTATTTATCCATATGTGAACGCGGCGGAAGCTCAACTATATTTGTCAAAACAGATGTGGGAAGAAGCCAATCACTTCATGACATTTGAATACATTATTGAGACATTTCCGTTTGATCGCGAGGAAATTTACGCTGCGGGCTTTGGTAAGAAATCATTGGCTGATAAGGCTGACTTCCAGAATAAACATTTGGACGTGATGCTTGATCCGAATTTGGATATTTATTCACTGGAAGGCAAGAAGGACTTTGTTAGATCTTTGGTGGCGTACAACATCGTGCTGGAGGGAATTTGGTTCTATTCAGGCTTTATGGTTGGCATGAGTTTTCGTCAGCGTAATTTGTTGCGCAATGTCGGCTCACTGCTGGACTGGATTACTCGTGATGAAAATCTTCACTTGACGTTTGGTATCAATTTGCTTTTGACAATTTTGGACGAGAACCCAGAATTGCAAACGCAGGAATTCGCAGAAGAAATCCGTAACTTGATTTTGCAAGCGGTAGAGCTTGAGAAGGCTTATAACAAAGATATGCTACCGAAGGGAATTCTGGGATTGAACGCTGATTATGTCAATCAGTATGTTATGCATATGACCGACCGACGCTTGCAGGAGTTAGGTTTTGAGCCTGAATATAACGTGCCAAATCCAGCCAAATGGATGGCAGCTGCCAACGATACGCTGGAATTGGTGAATTTCTTTGAAAGCACAAACACTAGTTACGAAGTTAATACCACGAAGTAATGGGAGTTGATGATATGAAAGTATTAGCGAAAGAAATATTAGATACAGTCGAAGTTGGTGCGTTGGCAACGGTAAATGTTGATAGGACACCCCTGATAACGCCGCTGCACTTTGCGCGTTTTGGCAATTCTATAATTTGGATATCAGAGCCGACTGCGCGCCATTCAGAAAATGCGTTTCGAAATGGTAAGGCGGAATTTGTGGTTTGGGATGATAAAAAGCGAGCAGTTTTCTTAAAAACTAACGTGACTGAACTTCCAGAATCTGAGAAAGAGGCGGCAATGGCGGCTTATAAAGAGAAGTTGGCTGATTTTATGCCACGTTGTCAAAATCCGCAAATATACGTTGCGCCAATTGGCGAACTTGATGAAAAAACTACAACGGGCAATTGGCTGCATTTTATTGCATAAGCACTATATATAGCGTAAAATTAGTTAAGTAACTACTAAATATAGGGGAAAATGAAAATGAACGCAAATCAGATTATTACTGATGACATGACTTTGGAAGAAAAATTGAGTGCCATTGACGCAGCTCTTAAAGCGGCACAAGAAGCGGCTGATGACCAAGCAAAGTCGAACGGCACTGTTGCGGCACCAGTTGACCCAGCAAGTTTGACTATTTGTGACGGTTGCGAATAGAGTTTCGAACAGCGTTTTACTATTGACAGCATAGCCAATTATGTTGTATAATTAAGAGCATCGTGAAAAAAATTGAGACTTTTTCAGGATCTGAGGCTATAAAAGAGATTAAACAGTACGCTAAAAAGGGCGCATCTGAAGGTCTGTATGATCCGAGCCCAAGAAGACTGCGCGTTCCTCTTGAATTGGTTACTGATTTGCTTTTTGGTAATGTGGGGGATGTTGTCGTTGAGGGGGCTGATAATCTTTTTAAGGCAACTAAGAAAACCGAGGAAAACAAGGGTGTTATATTTGCTACGAGTCACCTAACGGACGTTGATGTTTCGACTGTTGCTAGCGTAGTTTCTGGGTTTAGACGTATAGGCATGACAGTAGCCTCCACTAATATGGATCTTTGGCATCAGAGGATACCATATGAACTTGTTGGGATGGATAACTTTTTTCAGGTTCCGTATGGAAGAGATCCATCTGCGGAAAAAGGTGCCATTGATAATAAGTACGCGTTACCGTTTAATGGTGACGATTACTTAGGTCTGCAAGAAAAAATAACAGATAGTGGACTTTCTGTTATTACTGCAGCACATAACCCGATGAGCAATATTGGGATAAAAAATGACGGTGAACTGCCAGAAAAGGCGGGTAAATTAGCTCCTCATCTAAGCCTGGCGACGGGTGCTACTATAATTCCTGTACTTATGCAGGTTGAGGGTCAGAAGAGAAATCCAGACCAATTTAATGACAATGCGATACATCTAAAACAGTATTTAGGTGAAAAAACTGTGCGACTGGTATTTGGTGAGATTATTAAGCCTAGTCCTGATGAAGTTGAAGCTTATGCCAATGTTTCGCATGAAGCGTCTTACTCAAAGGCGGCTCGTGAAGAGCAGTGTCGCATATTGGAAGCGTTTGGTGGGAAGGCGATATTAGGGTATATGCGTGATAAATATGATCCGGTATTGGCTGCGTAATAAGGAGAGATAGTTAAAATGACTGCAGGAATAGATAAGTTTACCCCAACCCCAGAAGAACAAAAATTGTTCGATGAAGTCTTCCATCCAGGCATCGCTGAAGAGTCTGATATTGACGTAAAAGAAACTGAGCCACAGAGAGAGGGTTTTTCTCTGTCGGTTGCGCTTGATTCTCTTAAGAAATGGGTGCGTGGTAGACGAGAAAAGCACAGCAAACCTTTTGGACTAACTAACAATTCGGCGGTAGAAAAACTTGAGGCAGCCGGAGAAGAGTTGGGACTGCCAGAAACAGACGTTCGACTTTCCTCTGGACTTAAGCTATTGATGGGCTTAATGCATGGCAAAAAGGAAGTTGAAATAATTGGCGAAGATATCTTAATTGAAGCCGCTAAAAGGGCTAAAGAAGAAGGTAAGGGAAGTGTTATAGCGCCAACACATTTCAATGGAGAGGATGTTCCTACGGCTAGTTATTTGGCGTCTTTGTTGAATAAAATTAATATTGGCGTAGCGTCGACTAATAGAGATTGGATTAAGAAGGGCGTTGGCGGAATCAACCTAGAAGCTATACAGTATCTTGCGTTTGGCGCTAAAAACTTTTTTGGGGTGCCATATGAATGGGTAGATAAAAAGAGTAAAAAACCGGTTCACTTTTCAACAGACCATTACGAAGAAGCGGTTAAATTTGTTGAGGATGGTGGGTCTTTGGTTTTGGCTGGATATTCAGCGGATGATTCAGTAGGTCGAAAGCCTCGCAGTGAAATGGGCTCTGCAGCGATTCATACGGCATTGAAATCTGGCGCAGACTTGATATTTGTTTATGTATCGTCAGAGGACAAGAAACTTACTATTAGGGTCATGGAAGATGAGGATGGTATATTTGCAACGTTTAGCAACTCATATAGAAAGGCGCTAAAGATGAAGGATTCTGATGTATCCAAGCGTTTATTATCGTCATGTAAAGAGTACTTAAAAGACAGCGAAATAGATAGGGTTATAGTAGAAGAATATAAGCGTCGATCGGACAAAAATAAAGCCAAGTAAGTGGTCGCAAGGTTCTAGTTATTGACAAAATAAAAATAATGTGATATCATTTTACTGTATAAAAGATTAAAACAAAAAGGAATAAAATGGCTGAAGAAAAAGATATTCACGGACTTACCGAAGGCGTATTGAGCCGAGATGATATGTCGGCGTTGACATATGTATTGCAACACGTGAAAGGGTCTAGTCCAAGTTCGGCGACGAAATTAAGTCTGGAACTGGAAGAGCTTGACGAAACTGCGTAGGGATTTAGCTAGATAATAGTCCACCTCTGTTGTATACTAGACAGTATGGAACAGATTATTTCTCAAGTAGTGAAGCAACTTTTTGATCAGGATATATCGGTGCAATTAACGCGTCCTGATCCGAAGTTTGGTGACTTTGCTACAAATGTGGCGTTGCAATTGGCTAAGCCGCTAGGGAAGAATCCGCGTGAAATTGCGGAGATGATTGCTGAAAATCTGCGCAAGGAAGAAGAGTTTAGTGAAGTAAGCGTGGCTGGTCCAGGTTTTATCAATGTAAAACTGAGCGATCAATCCGTTCTAAATTCTTTGAAAAAAGAGCCAACGACGAAGCGCGCTGGTCAGACGGTTGTAATTGAAACCAATTGTCCGAATCCATTTAAGGCTATGCATATCGGACATGCTTTGAATGCGATTTTGGCGGACACAATGGCTAATCTGTTGGCGGTTGATGGCGCAATTGTGCATCGAGTGAGTTATCACGGTGATGTCGGAACGCATGTTGGTAAAAGTATGTGGGCGATTTTGCGCGAGATTGACGGTGATGTGAATAAATTGAACGAAATTCCAGCTGATAAGCGAAATGAATTTATGAGTCGTATGTACGTTGAAGGTGCGCGTGCGGCGAAAGAATCTCCAGAGGCAAAGGCAGAAATTGATGAACTAGCCAAGCAATCATTCGTTCTGGATGATCCGCTATATAAACAAGTTTACGAAATCTGTAAAAGTTGGAGTTTTGATGAAATTGACTCTAATGTTGGGCGACTTGGAAACGTGCCAATTGAGCGACGTTACGTTGAGAGTGAAACTGAAGAATTGGGCAAATCTCTGATTAAAGAGAAAACTCCAGAGGTGTTCACCAAATCTGACGGCGCGTATGTTTTTAAGGGCAGCAAATACGGCGCGTTCGACAACGTGTTTATTGGGTCTCATGGCAATGGTCTTTATGGGGCGCATGATATGGGATTAATCCAGTTGAAGTATAAGGATTACCCGAATTTGGACTTGTCAATTACAGTAAATGGCGAGGAGCAAGCGGCATACTTCCGCGGCGTGATTGCGGCTAGTGAATTGTCGATTCCAGCCTTGAAAGGAAAATTATTCAATTACGCAACTGGCTTGGTTAAATTGACGACTGGAAAAATGAGCTCGCGAACGGGTGAGGTTGTTACAATTGGCTGGCTGTTCGATGAGTTTAAGAAGGCAATTGAAAATGCTGGCGGCGAGCCAACTGACGACGTGATTGCTGGCGCACTCCGTTATCAATTCTTGAAAGTGAAGATCGGCGGTGACGTCATATTTGATATTAACGACGCGGTAAGTTTGACGGGAAATACGGGAAGTTATTTGCAATACGCTCACGCCCGAGCGCGAGGTATTTTAGCTAAATCCGATAAAGAAATTGCCTTTCCGACAGAGTTGTTTGACGAGGATAAAATGCTGGTCAGAAAATTGAGTGAGTACGTGGACGTGGTTGATCGCGCTAAGGAAAGTTTGGAGCCTCATCACATCTGTACGTATTTGTTTGAATTGGCGCAGGAATTTAATCGATATTACGAGAAAAATCAGGTTATTGGTAGCGACAAAGAGGCGCATCGTGTAGGAATAGTGGCAATTTATGCCGACATTCTTAAGGCTGGATTGGCTATTTTGGGAATCGTGGCACCAAATAAGATATAATATCCAATATAAATAATAAAAGGAGAATTTATTATGACAAAACCTAGTGTTGATAAATCGGCTAAAAAATTGACCCCTAAGAACATTAAAGCTGCTAAAAAAATTGCCGCCATTAAGGAAAAGAAAATTGTAAGTGCAGCTATAAAAGATACTCATATGGGTGGGTTTGTAAACTTTATCCGTGAACAGGGTGTTGTTGGCTTGGCTGTAGGTTTGGCAATTGGTACTGCAGCTGGCGATACGGTTAAAAAGTTGGTGACGGCATTTGTTGACCCGTTAGTGCAGTTGATCGTTGGCTCTCAACAAGGTTTACAATCAGCTTCATTTACGGTTGAAATTGCTGGACGTAAAGGTGAGTTTTTATACGGCGCGTTCGTTAGCTCGTTAATTACGTTGATAGCCGTTGCATTTGTTGTATATGCAATCGTTCACTTCTTGAAACTCGATAAATTAGACAAGAAAAAGGACTAATCGCTTAACTAATAAGTGTGCCTACTGATTCTCCGCGGGTTGCGCGGAGAATATTTCCGTCTGTTAGCAAATCACAAATTACAACTGGAATGTGTTCGTCCATGGCTAGCCCAATTGCCGCCTTATCCATAACGGCAATGTTAGGATTTGTTAGGGCTTCTTGGTAAGATAAATGATCAATTTTTACGGCGTCAGGGAATTTCATGGGATCTTTATCATAAACTCCGTCGACTTTCGTTGTTTTAACCACGGCATCACACTGCATTTCCAGTGCTAGATTTAATGCTGCAGTATCAGTAGTCAGAAACGGTCTGCCAGTGCCGCACGCCACGATTACGGTACGGTTTTTCTTAATATGGCTAATGGCGCGTCGGAAAGTATAGTGGTCGATAAATTGATTGACTTCAACCGTAGATAATGCGCGAGTTGGCAGTCCTGCATCGTTTAATACGTCAGCCAGTGCAATAGCATTCATTAGCGTAGAAAGCATGCCGATATTATGTGCGGAAACAGGTTGAATTCCTTGACCGATGATTTGATTGCCGCGAACGTAATTGCCGCCGCCAACCATAATTACAATCTCAGCTCCGTCGTCCAGTGCTGGTCGAATTTGTTCGGCAATCCAGCGAGCGCGTTTTGGGTCAAAGCCGCTAGCGAATTCGCCTTGAAGTTGTTCACCTGATAATTTGAGTAGAATGCGTTTTGTCATGACACCAGTGTATCATAGCGCGCTTGAAAAATAACATAAATGCAAAAGGGAGGCGGCAGTGTAATACGAATTGCGATTTGCTATACAAATATTCGTTTTTTAAGTTAGACAAACTAGACAAGAAAAAGCTAAGACGCTTACGTTTGCTATTTTACTTTCTCCTATCTACAATGTGAGTATAAAGGAGAGAGTAGTGTGAAAGATGGAGTTCGGCGTCCGAGCTATTTACGTAGATCGCAAGAACCTAGCAGTAGTCATTTATTGAGTCGAAATATTGAAAGACCCAGTCAACCGTCGTATAGTTATGGTGAACCGCCCGAACAGAGGCGACAGCGTTTAAAAGAATTGCGGGAACGGTACAGTAAACTACCGGAAACTCCTTTTGCTGACTATGATCTTGGTGACAAAAAACTACCTGCATATAAGCACAAAGCAGAGATATTAGACACATTATCGGAAAGTAAAATATCCTGGCTGTGCGGACCGACGGGTAGTGGTAAAACGACACAAACCGCTCAGTATGCACTGGAGCGGTTTGATCGTGTCGTGGTGTTGATGCCGCGGCGGGTTATCGTCGATAATGTTACTGAATATGTCGAGAAGAGTTTGCGTGAACAGCTTGGCGAACAATATCCTAATCACTTGGTGGGTAAGATTCACGGACGTGCCACTGAAGCGACGCCGGACACTAGGCTCTGTTTCATGACTCCAGCAACGTTTACGAAAAAGCTGGAACAATTTTCTAGCGACTGGCAGGACGAGAAGACGCTTATCCTGGTTGATGAAATACATGAAGCCAATTTGGAGATGGAATTTGCTACCGCTCTGGCGGCAAAATCGATAGAGAATACCGACAAATGGCATATGGCTTTTTCTAGTGCCACGCCTGACACGGAAGTTTCTCAGGCGATGTACGAAGATATTAACGGATCAGAACTACCAGTCGTAACCATTAAGGGTCGGCCGCATGATATTGATATTGAAGAAGATAAGGTGAATACCGCATCCGAAGCCTACCTTGAATATGGTAAGGACTCGAAAAAATCACTAATCTTTGTTGAAGGTGTGAGGAGTATTGATGAGACCATTGCGTCAATCAAACGTCATACTCGCCATCAATCCGGGAAAATACGATTTTTCAAACTACATTCTGGCATATCAGAAGCTGCGCGCCGAGAGATTTTTACTGCCAAACCAGCAGAAGATGAGTCGTTTGTCATCGTTTCGACCTCGGCTGGACAGTCTGGAATCACTATACCTGAGGTTGATTTGGTGCTATCGAATGGACTGACGAAGAGTAAGGAGATTGGCGAAGAAGGTGCAGAAGGGCTACCGCCTCGATTGTGTACTCAAGCAGAGCTGATGCAGCAGGCGGGGCGGGGCGGTCGTGATATTGATGGCGCTAAGTTTGTATTGGCTCGTCCGATATCTTACGATAAGATTTATTTGCCAGATGAGCTGAAAGGATTTTATGATATTGCGTCCCGTGAACAGCATATTCCACCGGAGATATATCACACGAATATTGTGCGCAACGTTTTGTCGGCTATCCATCTGAATGGTGATTTTGAGGATCTGAACCGATACCTGATGCATCCTGTTGCTAGTAAAAAAGTTATTCAAGAGTCGTACGATTTGCTGGAAACCCTGGAAGCAATTGATGGAGAGGGGCGGATCACAAAAATTGGTGAATTTATGGATAGCTTACCGTTGTCACCAGAATTGTCTCGGGCATTAGCAGAAATGATTAGAACTGGAGGAAGTTTACGGGAAGTACTGGCATTATCAGCGATTGCGGCTTCTATTTCTGGCGGTGGTTTTGCCGCGTGGCACCAACCAAAGGAGTTGTTCCAGGAATTTGTCAGCCCCGATACAACAGATGACTTTTTTGCCGAATACGATGCTTTTTTGAAAACCAGAGAGATTTATGACGGCTGTCGTACTGACAATGACGTCTACCTGACTAATGGTATTGATCCCAATAAGGCGGACAATATTCACTATCAATTTAGTAAAATATGTCGGCGTCTGTTGGTTAATCCAAAAGATATCGACATGGGTGAATTAAACAGCGAGGAAAAACATAATATATCAGTAGCTTTGGTGCGCGGGTTTCAGGAATTATTGTATGCTAAAGCTGGTAGTCGGCGCATTGGACGAACAACGGTCAACCAATACACCAACATTCACACTGGCGAACGTGGTATTTCTGACTATGAAATTAGTTCGCACAGCTTAGTGCGACGTATGGGCTCGGAGGCGTTGACGTTAGTGCTGGCTTTACCGTGGTGGTATGATACGCATGATGGTCGTCGATACACACTCAACACAATTTTACCAGTAACCAAGAATCAAGTTGCTCAAGCCTTGAGTAGTAGCGCTGTGTCTGAATCCCTTGGTGACAGAGTTGCTTCGAATGGTGATTTAGTTCGTGTGACACGGCCGAAGATTGGTTCGCTGGTGATCGGCCCAGAGCAGCAGCAAAAAATCCCCGCCGTAACAGATGAGCAAATTGCACTGTTGGTCAACGCAATGAAAGACAGGGCTAATAAACAAGTAAGAGTATTATTTGATTTACAACATCAGCGAGTTATCACCAAGGGTCAATTGCGTCAGGTCCTAGACGAGTCTGCGGTAAATAGTCACAATGCCCATGAGTCGGAGGCTAAGGTTTGGGCTGAAGTGCAGAATGTGTTAACGAGCGAGCAGCAAGAAGCTTTTTATGGTCAGATAAACAGATAACGAGCGTATAATAGATACTAAGGGTAAGCCGAAAAAATATTATGGATCGACCTGGAGATGACTGGACTAGATCCAGTGTGTGATGAGAGGGCTTCTTTGATTGACTTTTTAAATTGTTTATGCTATAATATTAATTATGGAAAAATTAAGCCCGACTCCGAGTGATATAGAGGCGAAGATGCATCAACCTTGCGCCTTGCAAGTGCTTGATAGCGGCGAGCGCTGCGTATAATTTGGAGGAATTACCTGCCAGCTGAAATATTATGATTGCGAGCAGCCTGGCAACCCGGAAGCTCGCTGCAATGAAATATATGAATATAAATTACCTGCCGATGCTATTAAGCGGGCTAATTTGGGTTTTGATCTAGACGAACTACCGTCATTTATTGGTGTAAAGGGTGGGGCGGCTCGTCAGGTTTTGGAGTCTCTAGTTCATAGCGACCGTCAGTTACCACCTCCTCGCGATGTCGATTTGGTAATTTTAGAAGAAGTTA
>CAUSFG010000011.1:0-17377 GCA_963530815.1 uncultured Candidatus Saccharibacteria bacterium | reverse complement strand
CCTTGATCAAAAGACGTGCGGGTTCGATTCCCGCCATGCGCACCAAAGTTGTAAAGAAAGTAATATTGAATAGGAAAGGGACAAGGTAAGAAATGAGTCCATTGGTAATTGTACTTATTGTTACAGTAGTAGTTTTATTAGTGCTCGTAGGAGTTGTAATTGGTGCATACAACGGTTTGGTTGTATTGCGTAACCGCGTAGAAGAAGCGTGGAGTGATATTACTGTCCAGTTAAAGCGCCGAACTGATCTAATTCCAAATTTGGTAAACTCAGTAAAAGGCTATGCTACACACGAAAAAGAAGTGTTTGAGAAGGTTGCAGAAGCTCGTTCGGCAATTATGAATGCCGGCAGCGTGGCTGAAACCGCCAAGGCTGAAAATGCTTTGGAAGGCGCTTTGAAGAGCTTGTTCGCCGTATCTGAGGCTTACCCAGAATTGAAAGCAAACCAGAACTTCTTGCAATTGCAGCAGGAATTGGTTGACACTGAGGATAAAATCCAAGCAGCTCGCCGATTCTACAACGGTGGCGTTCGCGACCTGAACACGAAGATCCAGACTTTCCCAACAAACATCATCGCGGGAATGTTTGGCTTCCAAGCTAAGGAATTCTTCGACGTTGAGGATCGCGCAAGCATCGAAAATCCAGTTGAAGTAAAGTTCTAATTGAACCCTGAAATGAAAATCGCTCGTCTATTTTTAGCGGGCGATTTTTGATATAATTAACATATGTACAATGCAGTTTTTCAAAACAAACGCAACACAATATTAATTATGTCTGTGTTTGTGATAATTATTGGAGTCATCGGTCTGTTTATTGGAGTGGCAACTGACAGCTATTCGCTAGCGCTCATCATTTTCATATGTGCGATATTGTATGCTTGGTTGCAATATTTTATAGCTGGCAAGTTGGCTATGATGATGACCGGCGCTCAGGAAATTAGCAAAAATGATGCTCCTGAACTTTGGCGAGTGGTGGAAAATTTGTCTATCGCTTCTGGCATGCCGATGCCGAAAGTTTATGTTATCGACGATCCAGCTCCAAATGCTTTTGCGACTGGTCGCGACCCAAATCATGCTATTGTTGGCGCGACTACTGGGCTTTTGGATATTATGGACAAGCGTGAGCTGGAAGCGGTTATGGCGCATGAAATGAGTCACGTGCGAAATTACGACATCCGTGTGAGTATGATTGCTTTTGGTTTGGTTAGCGCAATTGGGCTGTTTGCAGATTTGGCGCTTAGGATGATGTTTTATAGTGATGACCGTGACAGAGATGTTAATCCTATCATCTACGCTTTCGGGTTGATTGTGGGTATATTGGCGCCGCTTTTAGCAACGATAACCCAATTGGCGGTTAGTCGACAGCGTGAATATCTGGCGGATGCTTCGGGTGTATTATTGACACGAGATACTGAAGGGTTAGCAAGCGCGCTGGAAAAATTGCGCCAATACGGCAGACCAATGCAAAAACAAAGTTCTTCTACTGCCAATTTGTTCATGAATAATCCTTTGAAACCCGGATTTTTCTCAAAACTATTTAGAACTCATCCACCACTAGAAGACAGAATTGCAAGGTTGAGAAATAACGCAACAAAGATGTAATTATGGCAACGAAAACCTCCAAAAAACGAGTAGTCAAGAATCCTAAGAAGTCAAATACTGATCATAAAAAAGGTGTATGGCCTGGTATTAAACGGGACTTTAGCAAATTAAATCAGCAGCGGCGTAATTTTCTGCAGCGCCGACCTCATCGTAGTTTTCGGCTAACTAAGCGACGAGATTACCAACGAGATCTTAAAATTCCAGGATATTGGTCGCTGACTAGTGAGGCTTGTCGTCTGGTATGGCGAAATAAGAAAACTTGTTTGTCGTTAATCATCGTTATGTCGATATTGACGTTTGCTTTAGCCAGCGTCATGTCGCAAGATACATACCAACAACTTAAAGACGTGATGAATCAGGCTGAGTCGAATGGATTCGGCGGAATTTATACAACAATTAGCCTATTCTCTGGCGTTGCAGTTAGCTATATTTCCGGTAGCGGAACGGCTGGTGGAAATGTGCAGCAAGCGGCGGGAATCTTTCTGGGGCTGCTCACTTGGCTGTCGTCTGTTTGGCTAACGCGAGCTATTTTAATTGGTAAAAAACCGAAAATGCGCGATGGTTTGTATAGCTCTGGGTCGCCTATAATTGCGCTGATAATTGTTATCGGGGTTTTCTTGATTCAAATGGTGCCGGCGGCAGTGGCGGTGATTATTTATAGCGCGCTTAATGCTTCGGGAGTGTTAAATCAAACGCCGATTCTGATGGCGGCTGGCGGTGCGGCGATTCTGATAGTGGCGATGTCCGTCTATTGGGCGACTTCTACGGTTTTTGCGATGATCATCGTAACATTGCCGGGAATGTATCCGTTTCACGCGCTGCGTTTGTCGGGTGATATTGTGACGGGGCGAAGACTAAGAATTTTGCTGAGATTCGCGTGGGCTGTTGTTTTGGCTGTGCTTTTGTGGGCGGTCGTTCTGATTCCGGTAATTCTGCTTGACGGCGCGCTGAAGGGATGGATTAGTGGCATCGACTGGCTGCCAATTGTCCCAACAACTGGCTTAATTTTACTTTACGTAACGATAATTATGATTTCCGTGTATGTCTATTTGTTCTACAGAAAGGTGGTTGAAAGTGACACCAAAAAAACCAAGAATTGACGAAATTAAAGACCTGTTAAATCGTTATAGCTACGAATACTACACCTTGAACAAACCGAGTGTGAGCGATGCGGTTTATGACAGCCTGATGGATGAACTGAAGAAAATTGAATCGGATCACCCAGAACTGATTACTGTCGATAGTCCTACGCAGCGAGTTGGAAATAAGCTGCTCGACGGTTTTCAAAAAGTAAAGCACGCGCGCCGAATGGTCAGTTTGAATGACGTTTTCGATAAAAGTGAAGTTGAGGCGTGGATTGAGCGAACTGATAAATTGATACCGGGTCAGCGACATGAATTTTTTACGGATATAAAAATGGACGGATTGGCGTGTGCGTTGATTTATGTCGACGGCGTACTATTCCAAGCTGTGACGCGTGGCGATAGTTTTGTTGGCGAAGATGTAACGAATAATGTTCGGACTATTAAAAACGTACCGCTTCGTCTGCGTGAAGCGGCGGGTTTTGAGAATTTTTTGCATGGTCGGACAGAGATTCGTGGCGAAATTGTTATGCTGAAACGGGATTTTGAGGAGCTTAATAAAAAGCAGAAATCTCTAGGGCTGCCTACATTTGCCAATCCGCGCAATTTGGCTGCGGGGACGATTCGTCAATTAGATCCTGCGCTGGTGGCGGCGCGTCCGTTGCATTTTCGCGGATATGATGTGATTCGCGATGATAGTTCGGAAGTTCCGACGAATAGTTTTGCTTACGAGGCCTTGACGGCGCTGGGGATTTCTCGCAATCAGCAAGCCAGTGTCTTTGATAATTTATCCGACGTGATGAAATTTGTTGATGAGTGGAGCGACAAGCGTCATGATTTGCCGTTTAATACGGACGGGCTGGTTGTTAAGATTAACGATCGAGAGATATACGACAATCTCGGGATGGTGGGTAAAAATCCGCGTGGGGCGGTGGCTTATAAGTATGCGGCCGAAGAAGCTACGACGATCGTTCGGGACATAGTCATTTCTATCGGGCGAACCGGTGCGGCGACTCCAGTGGCTGTGTTTGATCCAGTAGTGGTGGCGGGAACTACGGTGCAGCACGCCAGCTTGCATAACGCCGATGAAATTGAGCGTTTGGATATTCGACGAGGCGACACTGTGGTGATTTTTAAGGCTGGCGATATTATTCCGCAAGTTGAGAATGTTTTGAAGGAATTGCGACCCGCAGATTCTGAGCCAATTGATTATGAAGCAGAGCTAAAACGGCAATATCCGGAGTTGGAATTTGTGCGACCGGAAGGTGAAGCTGTTTACCGAGTTAAGGGCTCTAGTGGTCCGCTGATTTTGAAGCGAGCTTTGGCGCATTTCGCGTCTAAGGGCGCGCTTGACATTGATACGCTTGGTGAAAAGAACGTGGAAGTTTTGATTGACAATGGTTTGGTTGGCGATTTGGCGGATATTTTCACACTCACCAAGGACGATTTGTTGGAACTGGATCGGTTTGCTGATATTTCTGCGCAAAAGTTAATTTCTGCAATTGCTGATAAAAAAAGCCCAGAATTAGAGCGATTTTTGTATGGTCTGGGGATTCGTCATATTGGCGCGCAAACGGCGATTGATTTGACGAATCATTTTGAGAGTATGGAAAATTTGGCGAAAGCGACGATTGATGATTTGCGACAAGTTGATGGCGTGGGCGAAATTGTTGCTGAATCTGTGGTGGCGTGGTTCGCTGATGAAGATAACGTAAAATTGCTCAATAAATTCACCGAACTAGGTGTTGTTCCTCAGTTCAATAAAAAATCTGGCGGTTTGAGTGGAAAAAGTTTTGTCATCACGGGCACTCTGAAATCTATGGGGCGCGATGCTGCTGCGGATAAAATTCGTAATCTCGGTGGAGTTTTTCAAACCGCAGTTTCTAAAGATACGACATATTTGGTGGCTGGCGGTAAGGTCGGTGCTAGCAAATTGAAAAAAGCTGAGCAATACGGCACAAAAATTATTGACGAAGAAGAACTGTTGAGGATGATAGAAAACGCGGGATGAATTAATGTATAATTTACGCATGGATAAGATTAAAAAACCGAGACTCTATTGTTTCTCTCCAGCGGTAATGTTGGCGACGTTGACAATTGAAATTATTCTGGCAATATATACTTTTTGGAAATATAAATTGAATGCTGTGACGAAGATTGTGATCATGCTGTTGATCTGTTTGGCGCTGTTTCAATGGGCTGAATATAATGTTTGTGAAGGTGCAATTTTTCTGGATAATCTCGGCTGGGCTAAACTTGGCTATATTGCAATTACTATGCTTCCGCCTCTGGGTATTCATTTGATATATAAAATTTCTGGCGATAAGAGGCGGTGGATTCCTGTGCTTGGTTATACTTTTGCCGCAATGTTTATTAGTTATTTTCTATTGGAGGCTAACGGAATTAAGTCTGGGGCTTGCCTGGGTAATTATGTGATTTTTGAAAATCAGCCGGGTGTCGGAATGTGGTATGGTTTGTATTATTACGGCCTATTATTTGCGGCAATTGCTTATGCGTACGTTAGGAGTAAAACCTCCAGTAAACATATTCGGCGTTCTCTAGGTTCGTTGATTGTGGGATATGTTCTATTTATGGCGCCTACGACGTTTGTCAATATCATCGATCCATCGACTATTATCGGAATTCCGTCAATTATGTGTGGATTTGCAGTTTTGATGGCGGTAGTTTTAGTTGGGAAAGTTTTGCCAGAATACGTAAATGAGAAATGATGCTTGTGTTTTTTTGGGCGATAATGCATAATTAAACATGAGCTGGTACGCATAGGGGCATTCTCCTATGCTTGCCAATTGAAAGACAAACACATATTCAAATATGCCCCGGGTGGGCGCGTAGCAGCTCTTCTATAGTGCTTATGGTATGATATAGTTATGGTTACTGTTTCAAAAAAGAGGGAAGAAAAACTAGCAAAATTAGTGCGAGAATTTTTTGCTGTTCATCCAGATGTGAAGCTTGTGGCGATAACTGGTAGCGCTGGAAAGGCTAGTGCGAAAATAGCTATCGGTACGGTTTTGGCGCAACAATTTGATATTCAACTTCGCAATGAAGAGCCGAAGACGAAAGCTGACGTTTTCCTTCAGATGATGGGCGTGAAAAGGCCCGAAAAAGGCTTGTTCAAATGGTGGAAAGTGATGCGCGCCGTAAAGAAGAGAATTAAGGCCGAAAAACCGGAAGTTCAGGTAATTGTTCAGGAATTTAATCCAAAGGAACTTGGCTATAACGATTGGTTTAAGGCTTATGTTGTGCCGGATATTACGGTTGTAACTTCTGTGACGAACGGTCGAATGCAGGTTGAATATTCCTTGGAGGAAGTGGCGAATGAGATGATTTCGCTGGCGAATTTCTCGCGAATGGCGATGATAAATCGTGATGACATTGACGGGCGTTTTGCTAGCTTTTTGACGAATCCTAATATCACTACTTACGGAAGTGATCCTGTGGCGGAGTATAATTTTGACGATCGTAATTTTTCCCTGAAAGACGGACATCACGGCTTTATTATGTCACCAGAAAATCCTAATGGATTAGAGGTCAACGTTAAGCTAATTGGCGAGCATAATATTCGTCCAGCAATTGTGGCGGCGGCTATTGGGTATGCGTTTAGTGAAACTGAGGAGAATATAAAAAAAGGTGTAGAGAATTTGCGTCCACTGCCTGGCAGGATGAATTTGCTGAAGGGTGCGGACAATACTTGGTTGATTGATGATAGCTATAGTTCGACGCCGTTGACTGCCTTAGCTGCTTTGCAATCTTTGTATCGAATTGAGACTCCGCAGCGCATTGCTGTACTTGGCAATATGAATGGCTTAAAGGGAATTTTCGAGCAAGCTCACGCCGAGCTTGGTTCGCACTGTAGCCCGGATTTGTTGGATTGGGTTGTGACGGTTGGCGAGAAGGCTAATCAATATTTGGCACCAGCTGCGCGCCAAAGAGGCTGCCAGGTGAAGGAATGTAAGAATGCCATCGAGGCTGGGTCTTTCGTGCGCGACAAATTGAAATCTGAAGGCGTTGCTCTGTTTAAGGGTTCAAGCGGCGGCGTATGGCTAGAGGAGTCTATAAAAATCAACCTTCATAGCACTGAGGACGATAAATACTTAGTCAGGCAAACGCCGGAGTGGATTGCTAGGAAAAACCAATTTTTCTCACAATTTAAAGATTAATGTGATATATTAAATTCAAGGTATATAAAACAAGGGGGAATATGGATCAAGGTAATCAACCTGCACCGCAGCCACAATATAATGGCGTACCGATGCAACCAAAAAAGAAGAAAACGGGATTGATAATTGGCATAGTGCTGGGAGTTATAGCTCTTATTGCTATTATTTCTGCTGTGCTAGTTTATTTCTTGTGGTGGCAGAATCCAGAAAAGATGGTTACGGACGCTGTGTCTAATGCTATTATGGCAAAGAAGATGACTGCCGACGGTAAGGTATTTATTGACATGCGCGACCAAGGAAAAATAGAGCTAAACGTAAAGACTGCTACTGAGTCGGGAAAATCAAAGGCGAATATTGACGCTAAGCTTAATGTCAAAGGGGTTGAAAAGAGTATTCCACTAGATGGTGATATGGTTCTTAGTGGTGATGGGACGATATACGTGAAGATAAATAACTTTAAGGACTTGTATGGCACTTTGCTTGAAATAGTTATGGAGTCTTCATCTGGCGGCAAGGCATCAAGGTCTCAAATAGAAACTTACCGTGATCAAACTTTGAGAAAGATGAGCTCTGAGATAGATAAAATGAGCAATACATGGATGAAGGTTTCTCCAGATGAAATCGGTAGCGAATACAAGTGTGGAATTAACGCTCTGAAGAAAATTCAAAGTGACGAAAGTGCGCGTAAGGAATTGGCTCAGATTTATCAAAAGAATAGTTTCTTCACTATAAAAGACTCAAAGATCAGCGATCGTAATGGTGGACGTGGTTTTGAACTAAAGGGTGATAACAGTAAATTGTCGAAATTTAACGATGAGTTTAAAAATTCATCAGCAGGCAAGGCGCTCAGTAAGTGTGGAAAATCTAATAGCTACAAGAGCAGTGAATCATCATCTATCGACACGGCTTCATTGAAAGTGTGGGTTGATAGGTCATCTCATGAACTGAAAGCCTTAGAGTTGAAAGGTGATAGCAAGAAGGCTTCTGTAGAAATTTCATTTGACATTAATATGAACAAGTCTGAGGAAATTAAGGCGCCGTCGGACGCTGAAAGCTTGAAAGAGTTTGTAGAAGGTTTTATGAGCGGATATTCGAGCGGATTGTCATCAACCTCGACTAGGTAAATAACTTAATTGACTAATAATAATCCCGTTCGTAATGAGCGGGATTATTTGCTATAATTACAGATATGAGACGCTATAATCCCACAGAAATTGAACAAAAATGGCAAAATAAATGGGAGGCTGACGGTACTTACGCGGTCGATTTTAATGACACGACTCGGCCGAAATATTACAGTTTGAGTATGCTTCCGGGGATTACGGGGGCGGGAATTCACATTGGTCACGGTCGTACTTTTCAATTTGCCGACATTAAGGCACGATTCAAGCGTCAGCAGGGCTATAATGTCTATCATCCAATCGGCTGGGACAGCTTTGGTTTGCCGGTTGAAAATTACGCTATTAAAGTCGGAAAAACGCCGCGCGTAGCACACGATGAGGCAAAAGTTCACTTTAAGGAACAATTGAAGCGACTTGGGTTTAGTTATGATTGGACAAAAGAAATTTCTACAGCCGATCCAGAATATTACAAATGGACTCAGTGGATTTTTACGCAATTGTATAAGCACGATTTGGCATATCAAAAAGAGCAGCCGCAATGGTGGTGTGAAACTGATAACACAGTGCTTGCTAACGAACAGGTTGAAGGTGGCAAATGTTGGCGCTGTGGTAATCCTGTGACCAAGCGCAACCTTAAGCAGTGGTTCTTCCGAATTACGGCGTATGCAGATGAAATTTTAGAGGCAACCGATGCGCTTGATTGGACGGAAATGGTTAAAACCATGCAGAAGAATTGGATTGGTCGATCAGTTGGTGCGGAAGTTGAGTTTGCGGTTAGTGGTCAAGACTCCAAGATTACAGTTTTCACAACTCGTCCTGACACGTTGTTTGGCGCGACGTATGTAGCTTTGGCGCCGGAGCATCCTCTGATTCCTCAGTTGGTCAATTCTGATACGCGCGAAAAGGTTGAAGCGTATATCCAAGCTTCGCAGCAGAAATCTGATGTTGAGCGCCAAGAGAATAAAGAGAAAACGGGCGTCTTTACGGGAAGTTATGTCATAAACCCAGTCAATGGTCAAAAATTGCCGATCTGGGTGGCGGATTATGTTTTGGGTGGCTATGGAACCGGCGCAGTCATGGCGGTGCCAGCGCACGACGAGCGCGATTTTGCGTTTGCCGAGAAGTTTGACTTGCCGATTATTCAGGTTATTGATAAGCCTGAGTATTCAGCCGACGCTGGCTGTTATTCTGGCGAAGGTGAGTTGATAAATTCCGGACAGTTCAACGGGACCAGGAGCGAGGATGCTCGCGAGCAAATTGTTGCGTGGCTGGAGCAGCAGAATTCTGGGCGAAGCAAAACCACGTATAAAATGCGCGATTGGTTGATTTCTCGTCAGCGCTATTGGGGTGCTCCGATTCCAATTGTTCATGTTGATGGCCGTGCGCCAATTGCCGTGGCTGATGAATGCTTGCCGGTGATTTTACCAGAGGTGGAGAATTTTAAGCCAACGGGCGGGAATACTTCTGTTTTGGCCCAAGTTGATGATTGGGTGCGCGTATGGGTGGATGTTGAAACTGGAAAAACCGTACCGATTACAGAAAACAAGCCTGACGGCGACAATTGGGTAGAAGGTCGGCGCGAGACTGACACTTTGGATGGCTATGCTTGTTCTAGTTGGTATTTCTTACGATATCTCGACCCACACAACGATAATGAAGCATGGAACCCTGAGAGAATTAACCATTGGATGCCGGTTGATTATTACAATGGCGCCGACCACGCCGTGGCTCACTTGCTATACAGTCGTTTTTGGATGCGATTTTTCTATAAGCTCGGCCTCGTTCCGACTCCAGAGCCTTTCAAGCGAATGATGTACAATGCATATATTATGGCACCAGATGGTCAGAAAATGTCCAAGTCTAAGGGCAATGTTATTGATCCAATGGAAATTATGGACAGTGGATACGGCGCTGATGCGCTGCGAGTTTACGAAATGTTCATCGCGCCTTATGATATGGACGCACCATGGGATCCACGTGGCGTTCCGGGAACTTACAGGTTCTTAAATCGAGCATGGAACTTGGTTCAGGAGTTCGTTGATAAGAATAACAATCCAAGTGATTCTCCTGAGATGGATGAAAAAACAACCCAAGAACTATTGCGATTAACTCACTCGACAATTAAAAAAGTTACTCGCGATATTGAAGATGAGAAGTTTAATACAGCCGTGGCTTCGATGATGGAAATGGTCAATGGTCTGTATAAAATAAAAGAATCGCATGGGATTGACATGTCGGACGAGTGGCGATTTGCATTAGAAAGTTTGATTCAGATTTTGGCGCCTTTTGCTCCGCATATCACAGAGGAATTGTGGCATGAAATGGGTCATGATGATACGGTTCACGTTGGTCACTGGCCAAAGTGGGATGAAAAATATCTAAAGAGTAGTGTGATGACTATTATAGTTCAAGTGAACGGCAAGCTTCGCGCGAAACTTGAACTGCCGAGTGATATGGACAATCAGGGTGTTGAAGAAGCGGCTCTAGCTGACGAAAATGTCCAGAAATTCACAAACAATAAACCACCTAAAAAGATGGTTTATGTTCCAGGTAAGTTGGTGAATATCGTGGTTTAGAAGACGGTCTATTTAGATTTGTCTTCTATTTTCGTTATGGCTATGCTTGGCTTTCCGTCACCGTTTATGTCACCTATGGCAATGTTGACAGTAGATCCTGGTTGGACCTCTGAGTCGCCAGTCTTGTTTTTGTAGAGATCTTTCATGTAGACAGCAGTTTCGTATATGGAGCTTCTTGCCTCATTAGGATCTATCTTATTCTCAGGATTTTCTTCGTTGTATTCTTTCATGGCTGTTTCGGCTACCGAAGTCGGATTTTCTCCTTCTTCAAGCGTGACAGTGTGAATTTCTGTGTCTTCTGGCAGCTCCGTGATGACTCCATTGCTGTAATTCTCTACAACTTGAGCTACTTGGTGTGCAGGGCTTGGTCCTTTTTCTGGTGATTTAGGACTATGAAATAAGCCTAGGGCGTTTGCAGCTCCAGCCAATCCTAACGCGGCTAATGCTACTGCACCGATTTTAACTACAGATTTTGGTATTTCTATTACAGATCTGTCGTCTTCATTGTTGTTTTGTGATGTAAATCGTTCCGTGTTCATGTTTGCTATATTACCATAAACGACATAAAAAGTCAATATTATTATCTAATTTGCAGACAGGCTCTTGAGATTGTCTAATAAAAAAGGTATAATGGTACGTAAGTTTTATGACAACCTAAAAGAGGAGAATAAATTATGGCACAACCTAAGAAACAGAGTAGCCCACGTAAAACTGGTCTTCGTCGCAGCCACTTGGTATTAAAATTGGCACGTCGTGTTAACGCAACTTCACCAGTTAAAGTGAAGACGACCAAGCGTGAAACCGGTAAAACAACAAAATAATAATTACGAACAGGACGCTTAATAATGGCATCAAACCGTCATTTGGGACGAATTGTCGCACTGCAAACACTTTATGAACATGAATTTCGCAAAGAGGTTGGTGATAGCGATGTTGATTATAAGACTATTTTAAAGCGTAATTTGGCTGAATATAAATCATCGGTTGACGATATTGAATTTATCGATAATTTGATCAGTGGCGTGCTTTCGACGCAGAGTCAATTGGACGAGAAATTGCAGCCATTGGCGCCAGAATGGCCTATTAGTCAGTTGCCGCGAATTGATCGGGCGGTACTTAGAATTGGTTTATATGAATTGCTATATTGCACAGATACCGTTCCACCGAAAGTGGTGATTAACGAAGCGGTAGAATTAGCGAAAGCGTTCGGTTCGGATAACTCGGGTAAGTTTGTGAATGGCGTGCTTGGCACGGCACTCCGTACTCTCGTGGAGGGGTCCGACAGTGAGAACAAGCAACTTTGATAAGATAAAAAAATATTTTGGTGGCAGCAAGAAGCCATTGATTCAGGAAATTGTACGCGAGCCAACTGCCGGTGGCGTGATTTTTCGTCGTAATAAAAAGGGCGAGGCAGAGTTTTTGCTTTATCAGGACGCTCGCGACCGCTGGACAATTCCGAAAGGGCACATTGAGCCGGGTGAAACAGCTCAAGTGACGGCTCGTAGGGAAATCGGCGAGGAAACTGGGCTGAAGAAAATTGAACTTCACGGCTGGCTGGGCAAGGTGAATTTTCGTTATCGTCGAATCGATAAATTGGTATTGATGACAACGCAAGTTTATCTAGTTAAGGCATTGGATCCTAATGAGAAACTCCAAAAGGAAGAGTGGATGAATGGTCTTAAATGGTTTAGTTTTCATGAGGCGCTGGATGAAGTTGAATATGAAGATATTGGCAAGCTGATTCTTTTGGCAATGAAACGAATTAGACAGGAGAACTTATAAATGAACGGAATGAACACTGCGCCATATCAAGATTTTGCGCGCGAAAAATTAGGTTTTGAATTTACGAATTTGGATTTGCTAATTACAGCTTTGACTCATCGCAGTTACGTGAATGAGCACCGAAAATCCGTTCATCATCACAATGAGCGCTTGGAATTTTTAGGTGATGCGGTTTTGGAATTGGCGGTAACGGAATATTTGTTTACGCATTTTTCTGAGCCAGAGGGAATTTTAACTGCCTGGCGGGCAGCTTTGGTACGAACGGAAAGTATTGGCGATGCTGGTGATAAGTTAGGCTATGGTCCGCTGATTCGTATGTCAAAGGGCGAGAAAAACGGCTCAGAACGAGCGCATTTACAGATTTTAGCTAATGCGTTTGAGGCGGTAATCGGCGCGATTTATTTGGAGCGTGGCTTTGACGATGCTCGCGATTTTATTCACAAGCATATAATTATTAAGCTGGATGGAATTTTGGAGTCTGGCAGTTGGCGTGATCCGAAGTCGTATTTGCAGGAGATTTCTCAGCGAGTTGATAATCAAACGCCAATATATAAAGTCCTGAGCGAAGAAGGTCCAGATCACGATAAAGTCTTTACTCTTGGGGTTTTTGTTGGTGATAATATGATGGGGCGAGGCATTGGTCCGTCTAAGCAAGTTGCTCAACAGCAAGCTGCTCGTGCTGCAATTGCTAAATATAAAGAATCTGGCGAGAAATAATTAAAGTTTGCACGGCGTAAACTGCTCGTGTATAATGAAAATACAGTTTAATTCCAGGAGGAGGGGCAGAATGTCAACAATAGATCAGCAGTTTGTAGAATATACTGTAAAGGCGTTGGTTGGACATCCAGAAGATGTCGTAGTAGACCGAACAATTGATGAAAAAGGTGTTTTATTGACCTTGACGGTTAATCCAGCAGATTTGGGTCGAGTTATTGGTAAGCGCGGCAGTACGGCACAGAGTTTGCGCACGCTTCTGCGAGCTTTGGGCGCAAAGAATGACGCTCGATATAACTTGAAGATTGTTAACAATGATGGTTTTTCTGGCGCACGCGAGGAAAATGATTATAATGGTAATGCTTCTGTGGATAACTCAACAGATGAAACTGTGGAAAATGAATCATCTTACGCAGAAAACACCAGAAAAGAACTTGCAGAACTCGACGATCTTGATATATAATTAAAACCAGTTCAAGCACAGACATTATGCGAGAACAGCTCTATGCGAGACAATGGGAAACCATTGAGAGCCTTATTTGTGCTAAAAAACCGTCCTTACTGGGGCGGTTTTTTGGTGGGGTAAGATTCTCGGGTGTTGACATGGCTGTCCAGGTGTGGTATATATGTATCAGCTTCTGCTCAGCCGAGTAGAAGTAGGTCTGTTCAGGAAGGAGGGCTACGTAAAATGTTCACAGAAGGACAGATACGTAGTTACTTTGCTGGAATTGAGTTAATTCCTCATGAGTTAACTCAATTCGATGTTACAAGCAACAACCAGCGCCGCAAGCGCTCAAGCTGTGTAACTCTCCTCGGGGGCTACACCCGAGTTGACGTCGCCGCCGACGGTATTATCTCTGTGGGTATCAGAGGGATACCCGTATCCCATCAAGGGCATGAAATCCCGATAATGGGGAAGAATTCTTCTTCCGAAATAGCGTGGCAGGTTAGTCACTGTATTAGTACAGTGACACTAAGCCGTGAAGAGCTGACTCTCAGAGGAGAGGGGCTCACTGTCCATGTGAGCCCCAGTGTGCACTTGGGGGGAAGCAACAGGAGTCTTCTCGGTAACCCCCGAGGGTGTGCGGTGTCACTAAACACCGTCTCTGCTCTTATAGCATTTTCGAGAATGAATGAACATGCTATACGTGATCTGTCAGATCTAGCCTCTCACAAGGGGGCGGCCAGATCTACGTTCGTTTCTGGAAAAGAGGAATATGATTCCCTTTTCCCAAAGAGCAGCCAGGAATACCCGTGGCGGCGGGATAATATTCCTGGCTTCTCGGCCGATTATCCTACTCTCTATCTAAAGAGGACGAATGGGTGGGGTCTGTCGCTGCTCCCCTAGCCCACCAAGAAAATAGCTCGCCTTGAGGCTTAAGCCTCGGCTTGAGCCTCTTGGTGGGCTATTTTCATGTCTTTTTATTTATAATATCCGTGAGTTTATGGTATAGTATAATTTAATATCAAGTGAGTGATAGTTTTTATAAGGAGATTTATTATGTACGGAAGTCGTGAAGATGGCGCGAGCTCCTTTCCTGTTTATCATAATTTCGCGCTCTCAGACCCAAATCCTAATCCAAAAGGTTTGGAAACACTACAGAGCATGAAAACGCATCAAGCAATGAGTATGGCCTACGAGAGATACTTAAAGGGGAAGGGAAAAAGAGAGGAGGCTCTCGGACGCCCTCTAACCACATATGAAGAAGAAAAGGAACGGTATGTAGCAAGATATTCTCGCGATGGTTGGATTGAAAGATTTCGGATACCCAATAGAGTGTACGATCTTCTGGGTGGCGCCGATCACATGCACCCGTTCTCGGAAGAAAACCCTTCCGTGTCTCCAGACCAATGTAAGGTTACTCCGCATAAATTTGAACAAATGTTAGGAGATGGTGTGTGTGAAGACGATAGGTATGGAGACAGATCTGCCCCATGTATGTCATGTCTTATATCTTCGATGCGTATAGCCGATCGATTCGCAAGTCTACTTTCCGACAAAAGCAAGGAATCAGAGGGATATGTAGATCTTATACATGATCTGCGTAATGAAACCCTAATTTACATAGAAGAAAGAAAAGCAGACAAGACATACGCCCCAGAGCCATATATACATTATTACGATATTCTGGGTGAGGGGATTGTTCGTGAGTTTGCTAAAGCTGTGTCTGATCTTGATACAGACGCAGTTTGTAAAATACTTGATCAACTGCTTTGTAGGACAATAATGGAGCAACAGAGCGAGCAGAATCCAATATTAAAAATTGCAGCTGAAGCGATCGACAAATGCATGAAAAACATATAACGGTTTCTGTTGTCTGCTAAAACCGCCCTTATTTATTAGGGCGGTTTTTTGGTGGGGGATAATTTCTATAAAAAGACATGAAAATAGCCCGCCGAAAACGTGTTCAAGCTGAAACTTAATGTCTCAACGAGCTATTTTCAGGCGGGCTTTTTAGGCCCTTTGGGAGAGCATTCACTTATTACAGGGACGGACGAGGCGAATCTGCCTCTCCTTCCCTTGATTGATTCGGTTGAAGGCCCTAGAAGCTGTACTTCTATTAACCCTCAATACCTCACTCATAAGTGTGCAGAGGTCAAAGGCGAGAGATCCTTTCACATTGTGAATGACTAAGCAGTCATCCCTGTGTTCGATCCTGATATTATCAATAACATTCGACTCTTTGAATGTTACTAATACAGATGTAGCACAAGGTGTAATCTCGCTAACGAATTCAGTCACGTCGTCCTTCTTTTTTTTGCTCGCGCGCTGCTCCTCGTAGTGCGCGAGGTCTCCTACGCTTAGGGATAAGGCAACGTGAACCTCTCCTCTTTCGTCAAACGAAAGGCGTACTGGATAAGACAACCAGTCCGCCGCTTCTTCAACGCGTTCACGTTCGATACGTTCGCGTGTGAGATCGTCGATTCCCATGACAATTCCTTCCTATGCAAGGGCTACTTCTGTTCGGTTGAACAAAAGCTGATATATATCATACCTGGACAAAAAAGTCAACACTTGCTACACTGTAACAGATGAGAAAGTTTCAAGTAATTACGCTTTTCCCAGAAATGACGACGGGAGTTTTTAATAATTCCATGATGTGGAAGGCTCAGAAAGACGGTATTGTAGAGCTTACGACGGTGAATCTACGGGAGTTTGGTTTGGGTCCTCGTCGTCAGGTTGACGATACTCCTTATGGCGGTGGCGACGGGATGCTTATTATGGTTGAGCCGTTATGGAAAGCGGTAGAATTTGCGAAATCTCAAGATGAAACAGCGAAGGTGGTATTAATGAGTCCGCGAGGGCAACGCTGGAAGCAGGCTAAAGCCCAGAAAGAAGCCGATGATGACAGGGGTGTGATATTTATTTGCGGGCGATACGAGGGTGTTGATGAGCGAATTTTAGAACTAGTTGATGAGCAATGGAGCATCGGTGATTTTGTACTGACGGGCGGAGAGCTGGCGGCAATGATGATAATTGATTCTATTGTTAGGTTGATTCCTGGAGTTTTGGGCGGCGAAAAATCTGCGGAAATTGAAAGTTTTTCAGATGGAAAAACGTTGGAATTTCCACAGTATACACGACCTGAGGAATTTAAGGGTTTACGTGTGCCGGATGTTTTATTGAGCGGACACCACGGAAAAATTGCCGAGTGGCGCGCTGAACAGTCGCGGATATTGACCAATAAAAATACCCCATAGAGACGGGGTATTTTAAGTTGTGGTGGATTTGTCGTAGAGCGAAAGATACTGTTTTATGGTGTTTATTTTTGTAACGTTCGCTGATTTAACTTTATGACGTTTTTATAAAAAGTGCAAGTGCTTTCGTAAAAAATACAACAAGCTTGAGCTTTTTTGACACGCAAGCTATACTGAAATTATGTCTAGAAAAGTGAATAAAATTGTTAAATTGATTACAGGACTATTAATAATTGTGCCATTATTATGTCAATTATTTACGTTTGAGAAGTTTTCTGCGGTCATTACTTATGCGGGGATTCCGTCATCTTTAAGTCTTTCGATTGCGATAATATTGGTGGTTGTTGAGCTAACGTCGTTGCCATTTTTAATTGATATGGATATGCCAAAAAGAATTACTCTGACGAGCAGAATGGCTGGTTTTTTGAGTTTGGGGATTATGACGGTAATTAGTTTTTTGACGTTTGCGAACGGACATGCGGCGGTGATATTTGGTGCAACGATAAAGAATGTGAATAGTGTGGCTGCGATTTTTCTGGTATTCGTGATGTGGGCTTTGCTGATCTGTGCAAATTTATCGACGAAAAAAACAGCCAAATAATTGGCTGCTAAATTTCAAACTTG
>CAUSFG010000010.1:0-18411 GCA_963530815.1 uncultured Candidatus Saccharibacteria bacterium | reverse complement strand
AGGTGCGACCCGGACTAATCGCCGCATAACTGGCCGCAAACGGAATATTCCCCATAGCCGCCAACCCAGACGCCACGGTAACCAAATTCTGCTCCGCCACGCCAACTTCAATTGCCCGCGGTTTTCCGATTTCCTCATAAAACTTGCCAAAGCCAACGCTCTCCATTAAATCCGCACTCAGCGCCACCACCAAATTATTTTTCTTCGCAACATCCACCAAGCCTTCGCCAAAACCCATCCGAATTGCCGCAAGCTCCGAGTTCTGCCAATTCTCCATTAAGAAACTCATTCGCCACCTCCTTCACTCAATTGAGCAAGCGCCCGCTCCGCCTCCTCGGCGTTTGGAGATTTTCCGTGCCAACGGTAATCATATTCCATAAAATCAACGCCACGACCAGGAATTGTATGTGCGATTATCACGCTCGGCTGCCGAGAATTCTTTGCCTTATCAATCGCCTGAATTATCGCCAAATGATCATGCCCGTCAATCTCCTGCGCATTCCAGCCAAAACTTCGCCACTTATCCGCCAAATCACCTAGCGGCATCACCTTTTCCGTATCGCCACCAATCTGAATATTATTTCTATCAACAATCGCAATCAAATTCGACAGATTATATTTTTTCGCAAACATCGCCGCTTCCCAAATATTCCCTTCATCAAGCTCACCGTCACCTAAACTGCAGTAAACGAATCGCTCAGAATTGCCACCCAAATATCGCAATGAATACGCCATGCCAGCCGCTTGACTCAGACCGCAGCCCAGAGGACCGCTAGTCGTTTCAATTCCCGCCAGACTGCCGCGTTCTGGATGACCTTGAAGCTTGGAGCTAAATTTTCGCAAATTAACCAGCTCTTTTTTATCGAAAAATCCTCGCTCCGCCAGCGTAGCATATAAAAGTGGCGTATAATGACCATTGCTCATCACGAAAATATCTCGATCTTCCCAATTAGGATTCTCAGAATCTAGTCGCATGGCGTGAAAATACAAAACCGCCATAACATCAGCGAAACCCAAGCAGCCAGCTGAATGACCCGAGCCAGCCGCCGATAGCTCACGAATGACAGACTTTCGCAATTGTTGCGATATTTTCTTCAATTTCGCTATTTGGTCAATATCCATTAAAGCACACTCGTTTTGTTAATCTCCTGCTGCAATCTGGAGAAAATAGTGCGCGGATCTGACGATTTCTGAATAACGCCGCCAACATTCAAAACGTTAACGCCACCCTGAACCAGGCTGTATGCATTATCTATAGACACTCCGCCGTCCCATCCGATTTCAACACTAGGATTAATAGCTTTGACGAGTCGTATTTTTTCTAGTTGCATCAAACTAGCAGTTCCGCCAAATCGCCCCAACTCACCGCTAAAAATCATCACATGATCTGCTATTTTTATCAATTCCTCAACCGTCCGCGGCACTGTCGGCTTAAGTAGTGCTAATCCCGCCATAATTCCAGCTTGACGAATCTGCATAAGCGCAGTCTTCACATCCCCCGTCGCCTCTGCGTGAATAATAATCATATGCGGCCTTAAGGCAATCAACTTCGGAACATAGTCAGAAACACCATTAACCATTGCGTGAATATCAATCATCCAACCCTCTGGTGCCCACAATTCTGGAATTCCGACAGTCAACGTCGGAGCAAATTCACCGTCAGAAATGTCAATGTGAACACGCTCAACAAGCCCGGTTATTTTATTAACTTGCTCTTTGTATTGTTCGGCATTTTCCGCCAAAATTGCCGGTGCGATTACAGAATTACTCATGACAATTCATCCAATTGCGCATTACGCCTGTTAAATCGCGGGGCGTTCGCGTAAGGAGTGTTCAGCCACGTTTCCACAATTCCTTTCCACGCCGATTCGTTATCTTCCAAAACTCGCGCCGGCAAACATAAAACATTTGAGTCGTTATCTTGGCGCGTCATCTTTGCCTCAAACGCATCCCAAATCACACTGGCACGAATTCCTTTGAATCGGTTAGCCGCCATACACATTCCTTGTCCGCCGCCGCAAATTAATATCGCGCGCGGATCTTTGCTATCATCACCAATGACCTTCAACGCCGCCGCCTGCGCGAATTGCGGAAAATCGTCATCAGGATTTAATTCTACACCGCCAACGTCTTGCACGTCATAGCCATTCTTAACCAAATAGGCAAAAACTTTTTCCTTCAACATAAAACCGCGATGATCAGATCCGAGGTAGATTTTCATAATTTTAGTATAAGCGTTTTCGGTGTTTTTTGCAAGAAAAAGTTAGGTATTTTATCAGAGGTAGGGTGTGGCTATTTGACAAAGAGCATTGACATCTTGTGGCTGATATGCTATATATACGTTTAGCTTTTCAAGCCGAAAAGCGACCCCCGGGGAGTTCACCCCGGTTGAGGTTGCGGTTCTGAAAGGCCGCACCTCAAAATTTTCTCTAGGAGGGAAAATAATGTCCACCACTCGTAGTACGATCGTCATTATCCTGCTTGCCGTGTTCGGGCTCGGACTGTCTGGATGTGCAGACGTCAGCGACGTCTGGTCTCAGGATCTGGTCAAGGCGGGGTTCACCGACCCCGTCCCCATCAAGGGTATGGGGGAAGCCTCGAATACCATTATGGCCTCAGCGGGCAACTGTCGGATTCGGTTTGTCATCGACAGGCAAACCGACGCAATCTACGCCGAGGTTCCGGGAAGTGATATCTCTGATGAGCCCTCATTCCTGAGGAGCCCATCACTCGAAATCTTGAGGCAGGACGAGAGGTTTTCGTCCTGCTTCGGAGAAGATTGAGGCGCCGCGCCAGCAGAAGGCGCGCTAAGATAAATATTCTGTAAAAGCGCCAAATTCCGGCGTCCCCGCACCACCACGGTGCGGGGTTATTTCCTTTTTGGAAGATGGCCTTATTCACTCTTTTTCAGATAATACGCCACATCTGCTACCAACTCGACCAAACGGTTAGAATAGCCCCATTCATTGTCATACCAGACCATAACCTTGATCAAATTACCACCAACTACCTTCGTTAACGGAAGATCGACAATCCCCGAATATGAATTGCCGATAAAATCACGGCTCACCAAAGGTTCCTCAGAAACACCCAAAATGCCTTGATAGAAATTACTCTGGGCGGCTTTTTTGAACGCGTCATTTACCTGCTCGACAGTCACATCACGTCGCAGAAGCGCCGTCACGTCGCTAAGCGACACCACTGGAGTCGGTACGCGCACACTAAGTCCGTCAAATTTTCCAGTTAGCTGCGGCAAGGTTTTAGTTACAGCAATTGCAGCTCCAGTCGTAGTCGGGACAATGTTTTCGGCAGCGTTGCGACCTTCTCTAAGATCCTTGGATGGCGCATCCTGAAGCTTTTGGCTAGCCGTATAACTGTGCACCGTCGTTAGCATTGACTTTTCAACGCCAAACTCCGCGTCCAAAATCGCCATAACCGCGCCCAAAGAATTGGTCGTGCAACTAGCATTAGACACGATTGGCGTCGCGTTTTTTACCTTGTCATCATTAGTTCCCAAAACGATCGTATCGACTCCCTCAGACTTCGTTGGACCACTGATAACCACACGCTTTGCGCCAGCCGTTAAGTGCTTACTCGCGCCATCTTTATCGGTGAAAAATCCTGTCGATTCAATCACCACATCAATTCCCAGATCTCGCCACGGCAGATTTTCTGGATCTTTCTCAGCCAGTACCTTAACCGACTTACCCTCAATAATCAGCTCGTTTTCCGTAAAATCGACTTGACGTCCGTACTCGCCGTAATTGCTATCATGCTTCAACAAATACGCCAAAGTTTTCGTGTCAGTCAAATCATTGATCGCAACAATTTCCAAGTCGCTCCGCTCGTTCGCAATCTTAAACGCATTGCGCCCGATTCGCCCGAAGCCGTTAATTGCTATTCTCGTTACAGCCATATAGCCCTCCCTGTTAGATATTTTCGCTTTAGCTTTTCTTAATTATACTACAAAGTTGTATAATATAAACATGACGCGCGAAGAGTTATTGTCAATTGCTGAACAAAAATACGACGAAGTGCCAGTATTGGTTTTAGCGAGTGCAATCGATTACGCTACGGAAAAGCACGCTGGACAAAAGCGCAAAAGTGGCGAACCCTACATTAATCACCCATTGGCGGTGGCGGGAATTCTGATTGAATGGGGCATGGACATTGATACGGTCGTGGCGGGAGTTCTGCACGACACCGTTGAAGATACCGACGCAACTTTGGACGATTTGGAGAGTTTGTTCGGACGCGATGTGGCGTTTCTGGTGGATGGCGTAACTAAAGTTTCACAAGCTCGCGCCGGGATGCGAAATTTGGATAGTTATTTACCACACACGAAGGACAATTTGACCAAGTTGATGATTGCCGTGGGCGAAGATGTGCGCGTGATAATTATCAAGCTAGCCGACCGCCTACACAATATGCGAACGCTGCAATTTATGCCGCCAGAAAAGCAGAAAAAGATCGCCAGAGAGACAATTGAGGTTTTTGCGCCGCTGGCTGACCGCCTGAATATGGGGCGAGTTCGCGTTCAATTGGAAGAGCTGAGCTTTAGATATTTGATGCCGAAAGCTTTTCAAGAAACCAAAAATTTGATGGACAGTCGACTGAAAAAATCGCAACGAAAATTGGATCACGTTCGCCGCGAAGTTGAAGCGCGACTGAAGGCGGAAAAGCTAGTTTTTCAGATGGACGGACGCGTTAAGAGCGTTTATAGTCTGTTTAAGAAATTGGACAAAGTTGGCGATATTGATAAGATTTACGATTTGATTGCCCTGAGGATAATTGTCGACGATTTATCGACTGGATATTTGGTTCTGGGAATTTTACACGATATGTATCAGCCGATGTACGAGAGAATTAAAGATTACGTTGCTAATCCAAAGCCGAATGGCTATCAAAGTCTGCACACAACTGTACAAACGCCGAGCGGACAAATTGTCGAGTTTCAGATTCGAACCAAAGAAATGCACGAATACGCTGAGCGTGGTTTGGCCGCCAGCTTCCATTATAATGAGCAAAAATTGACCGACGCCTATAAAAAAGGAAAAATCGGAACTATGCCAGCCGATTTGTCGTGGATTCGCGAACTTCAGGAGGCTGCTGCCTTAATTAGCGAAGGAAAACGGTTCGACTCCAACAAATTCCGAATGAAGCTGTTTTCTGACAGGATTTTCGTGTACTCACCAAAGGGCGACATTTATGATTTGCCTCGCGGAGCGTTTCCCTTGGATTATGCCTACCGAATTCACTCCGATATCGCGGCGCGCGCAAGCGGATTCAAGATCAATGGCGTAATGAAACCGTTCAATTACAAATTACAGCACGGCGACACAATTGAAGTCTTAACTAGTAAATCAGCTCACCCAAAACCAGATTGGCGGGACGTCATAATTACGCCACACGCCAAAGATAAATTGCGCTTACAATTATCCCGCTCAAACGGCATCTTACAACAATTAACTGGCGGCGTTTCCTCGTTCTTCCGACACAAGTAACGCTCGCCAGTCTCTCGGTTTTAATCAATAATCAAACGTGATTTATTTTTCGTTCCAACGAGTAATTGACTCGCGGATAATTTGCTTTGCTCTTTCTACATCGCCGAATCCCTTGACTACTGTTGAACCAGGCTTCTTCAAATCCTTGTAGTGATTGAAATGGTGTTCAATTTGCTTCAACAATTGTGAAGGTAGGCCTTCTAGTGAGTTGATTGCGTTGCCAGTGTTTCGGTCGTCGGCCGGCACAACGATAACCTTATCGTCAACTTCATTGTCATCAACGAATTCCAACACGCCGATAACCTTTGCCTCCATAAAAATACCGGTCGTCAGCGGCTCGTCGGTGATAATTAGCGCGTCCAATTCGTCGCCATCTTCATCCAAAGTTTGTGGAATGAAACCGTAGTTTGTTGGCTTTGCAAAAATAGCTGGCTCAACACGGTCCAACTGCATCACTGCAAGCTCACGATTCCACTCGATCTTATGACTTGATCCCTGTGGAATCTCAACAACTACATTTACGATGCCATTTTCGACATCACCAGGTGTTAAAATTTGATTAAAATCTGCCATTTTTTACTCCTCTCTGGCTTTTTCTTGTAAATATTCACGAATCTGCAGCGCTGCCACCGCACCTTCACCAACCGCCGAAGCGATTTGCATAGTTGCCCCCGAGCGTACATCGCCAGAAGCAAAAACGCCAGGAATATTAGTGTGCAGATGTTCATCAGTAATGATGTGTCCGCCTAAATCCAACTCAACGTCCGAATTTGCTAGGAATTGCGTGTTTGGAATTAGCCCGATAAACACAAACAATCCGTCGGCGGTAAATTCTTTCTGCTCGCCGTCTTGAGTCGATTTAACGCCGTAAAACTTATCGTCTTTGACAATAATTTCATCAGTCGTTGCGCCAATATGAACGGTAATTTTTCCATCATCGACATATTTCTGCAAATCTTTTTGCAAAATGTCACTGGCGCGCAACTTACTGCGAACCAATAGATTAATATGACTAGCGTATCGCGTCAAAAATATCGCTTCCTGCACTGCCGAGTTTCCGCCACCGACAACGATTAGATTTTTATCGCGATAAAACGCACCGTCGCAAGTCGCACAGTAATGCACGCCTCGACCATATAATTCATCTTCGCCCGGAACGCCTAATTTGCGGTGATTCGAGCCAGTCGCTAGCAAAACTGACTTCGCGCGGACAGATTGACCGTCAATTGTCAACTCCAACTCGCCATCAACTTGCTTCAATTCCGTCACGTCGCCATACTCAATCTTCGCACCAAATCGCTCTGCCTGTTGTTGCAATTCAGACGCCAATTTCATTCCAGTAACGCCTTCAGCAAATCCAGGATAATTGTCAATTTGATCAGTAATCGCCGCCATTCCGCCGACCACGCCACGCTCATATAGCGTCGTGTCGACATCTTCACGCGACAAGTAAATTGCCGCCGTTAACGCGCTTGGGCCAGCGCCAACAATAACAACATCTTTAGACATTAAAACCTCGCGATCGATAATATTGCTTCATCACTTCTGGCATCTCTGGCTCTGGAATATCGGCTGGCTTTTCAATAGCCATCACCACGAACTTAAGCGGAGAATTTGCAGGGATTTTATCACCCTGAGCTTTGTCGCCGTAAGCCTTGTTGGCTGGAATTGTTAATTCACGCACGCCGCCAATTTTCATACCAATCAAACCCTCTTTCCAGCCCTGAATAACCGCAGTATTTGCTGGGCCGTCCATATTGAGCGGAGCTTTCAATTTGCCGTCAGCGATTGATTGATCGAAAATCTCACCCTTAGCGTTCCAACCAATGTAATAAACAGCCAATTTGGTGTCGTCCTTAACCTCGGCGCCTTCGCCCTCAACCAAATCTTCCTTAACAAGCTCTTTCACGTCACCAGCTTCAAACGCGCCAACTCGCGAGCTAAACTCAGAAAACTTGCCGTAATATTTTTGGCTCAATTCATTAGCCTGAGCCTCTACTTTCTTTTTCCGTTCGTCAGTAGCCTTGGTGTATTCATCCTGAGCTTTCTTAAACGCGGCTTGGTCTTTAGCTTCATTTCCAGGCGTCACCATCATAGCGACAAATCCGCCAACGGTCCCCAAAAACATCATGCCGGCAATAACCCAAATACCTATTCTCTGGCCTTTTGTAGTTGCCATATTCCTCCTTTATTTACTTTTCAATTATAGCAATTTTTATCAAGCGCAACAATCATGTTAAACCTGAGCGGCGTCAAATTCTTCCGCAGCCATGGCGGCAATCTCCTCAATAATCGGCGCAATATCTTTATCTTCCAGCGTCCGCTCAGCACTCGTAAACTTTACATTCAAAGTTACAGTTTTTGTCGAATCGTCATTTTTTGGCTGATATATCGCAATCGGCGTTATGCTAATTTGTAACTCACCGTGTTTTTTCGCAACTTCTTCAGCGCAAGCATAAACCTTCGCATAATCAACATTCGAATCCATTTTCAATGAAATATCTCTGGCGGTCGACGGGAATCGACTTAACGGCTGGTAATTATAGCCCTGATTTTTACTCAGATTTTCCTGCAATTTTTCAATATCAATAGAAACCGCCGCGGTATAATCTGGCAATTTGAAGTTGCGTCGAGCAGACGGAACCAGCTCGCCAACAATTCCCAAATTGTCGCCATTCTTCGCCACAATCCAAGCGCTGCGTTTCGCATCAAATGGCGCTGGAACATCGCTGTCAGATTCCGCAATCTTCACAAAATCAACATTAACACTCAAATCCTTCATCAGCCTTTCAGCAATTTTCCTCACCTTGTAAAACGGCGCGCCAGCTTGAGGTTTTTTATTCGCATAAACTCCGTCAATGAAAGTCTTTTCAATCGGCAAATTCTCATCGTTAAAACCTAATTTTTTATCATGAATCTTACCAATTTCAAACAGCATAAATTCGTCATGTCCAGATTTTATATTGGCGTGAACTTTATCCAGTAAACTCGGCAAAATACTAATTCGGTAATATTGCAAGTCTGGACTAAGCGCATTACTCAAGCGATACGCACAACCAGGATCTTGCTCAGAATTTTTCAAAACGCGCTCATGGACAAAGCTATATGTCAAAACTTCGTTTGCTCCAGCTCGCGACAAACTTTGACGAATCTTCTGCTTCAATTCGCGACGCTCATTCTTCGGCGCAGGCTTAATGCTTCGCTCTGGCAAATGACGCGGCAATCTATCAAAGCCATACAATCGCCCAACTTCCTCAACAATATCTTCCGGTAGTTCAAGGTCAGTTCGCCAAAATGGACTGTAAACCATCACGCCAGCTTCGCCATATTTATTACCATCGTCAACGATAAATTCAACATTCTTTAGTAGTGCCTCAATCTCATTCTCGGCAAAGTCAACACCCAGACGTTCTTCGACAAACCTTTTAGGAATCAACAATCCACCGTGCCAGTGCTTACCATCGACCAACACTTGTCGCAATGAAGAATGATTCTTAAATAGCATAGGACTAGCTTGCTCACCACCAACCATACCAATTAACCATTTTAAGACAGGGTCAATTTGTGCTGGCGACTGCCCCTTATTGAAACGGGTCAGCGCGTCTGTAAAAATTCCGTGGCGCATAGCCGTACGACGTAGCGCGTACATATCAAAATTGGCACATTCAAGGACAATATTCTTCGTTTCAGCCGAGACTTCCGTATCAACTCCGCCCATAATTCCCGCTAGCCCAATCACACCTTCGCCATCAGCGATAACAATATCGCCAGATGTCAATTCATATTCCTTGCCATTAAGCAAACCAACTTTTTCGCCATCGCGCGCCATTCGCACGCCAAGTTTATGCCCGCGCAACTTGTCATAATCATAAGCGTGAGTCGGCTGCGCCGTCATAAACATCACGTAGTTTGTCGCGTCAACGATATTATTGATAGGCTTTCCACCCATCGCCACCAATTGGCATTGCAGCCACAACGGGCTTGGATGAATATCTACATTTTTTATAGCAATCGCAGAGAATGCGGGCGCAAGCTCATTGGCTTCATTAAACACTTCAAGCTCTAAGCTATCGCTATCTGTGAATTCTTGAATAGCATTATACCAGTCAGGACTATTAAACTGCTGATGAAAAATGCCAGCAATTTCGCGTGCCACACCGAGTTGCCCAAAACAATCCGGCCTGTGCGTAAACATCTTATTCTCAATTTCCAGCACGTAATCGTCCAGCCCAAACACTTCCGCAAAACTCGCGCCAGCCTGAAGCGTAACGCCCGCCGGAATATCACGCTCATTGATCTCAATAATTCCCTCGTGATCCGTACCAATCGCCAGCTCATCAGCCGCCGCCAGCATACCCTGACTTAAGATTCCACGCAGCGGTCGCGCATCCAGCACGAACGGCTCGGCGTCATCAAAACTTGCTGGGACGGTGCTTTTTGGCGGCAACCAAATTGCCCACATATCAGCATGAACATTCGGCGCACCGCAAACCACTTGCACGTAACCATTGTCATCCCTTGGAACGTCCGCTACGCCACCATCGTCAATTTTAGTCACACTCAAACGATCCGCATTCGGGTGCTTTTCACACTCAACAACTCGCACAATGCGCGCGCCACCATATTTGGCTTTCAGGTCAATCACTTCCTCGACACCACCAAGTTGTTGATTGACACGCGACACCAGATCATCAACTGGCGGCAACTCAAAATTAATCAATTGTTTTATAAGATTTAAGCTAACTTTCATACTGATATAATTATATCATCTTACCAGCAAGTAATCGACCTTAGAAAACTATAAATAACCAAGGCAAAATTGCTCCAGGATAAAATACAGCCGTCCTTGAGCGGGAAAAAGACGATCCTCGAGGATACCCTTCTTCGCACTTGGAGATAGGTCATTCCCTGAATTATAATGTAGCTATGAACTACGATAGATATCTAGAATTGCAGACCCGCCTAGAATGGTTTTATGATTTTCATCCAGAGTTTTTTAATGATATTTCACCCGAGCAGAAGAAACTACTGCAGGATACATTCCTATACGACGCACCCGACGAACACTATCCGGAGTCATTACGGAATTTTTACGATAAGAATATCAACAACCAACCAGCACTTCAGAATGATATACTTTTAGCGATAGATGCTTTATACAGAGCGGCGGGGGCTGGGTGTTTGTTTGACTATGATAAATAAAGCTTTTATTCGTACGACCATGCCACCTAGCTTATAAGATTTAAGCTAACTTTCATACTGATATAATAAACTTATGATCCACAACTTGCGTTCAGCATATTCTTTACCAGCAGACCACGATACATGTCATAAAACTGTCCACTTCTCATATTTAAACTGATACAATTAATTACTGAAATATGAAAAATAGCATCGGCATCACAATACCAGATTTTATCACTCAAGCTTTTCCTCTACTTAATGAAGCAACATATGTTCGTGAATTTGCTTCTTTCATCACGCTATATCCAGATGCAGTCTATTATCTATTTCAAACAACAGCTGGCCAGTCGCTCATACTTGTAGCAATTGACTATCCCGACCCAACGGACGAGAGCCAACAAGTAAAGAAAATATCTGGCGGTTTTGAGTTTGAATTCACATATCTTATTAAGCCGTATGCCAATGACCAGCACCTTAGAATCTGTCCAAATGATGAAGTAGAAGAACTATTTTTCGTCTCAGACCCAAATGGTCGTTGTCACTATTATCTGGCAGCAGTCAAACAAAAGCGGAGTTGGTAGGTTTATATTGACTGAGTGCTTCTAGGCTCGAGAATACCCCGTCCTGGTAGCATAAAGCTACCTGAGTGGGGTTACTACCTTGTTATAATAAACCTATGATTCATAAGCTATACTCTGCCTACGATTTACCAGCAGACCACGACACGTGCCACTTGTTTGAGCATCTGATTATTAGGCGATTCTTAAAGAAAACGGAAAAAGCTGGCGGCAACCGAGCTTTTACTGGAGAGTTAGACGGCACGACTAGCGAATCAAGCGTATTCTTTACGTCCGCACTATTCACAAGCGAGTCTAATACATTATTTGAAAAAATCATCAACGATATTGCGCCTTTTGAGGTGTCTCTTATTCAACAGTCCATCTCACACATAGAAGCCGAGATGCAATCCAACATTGATATAGCAGACATGACGCTATTACAAGAACAGCTCGCTCTTTGTCAAAAATATTTTATCGATAGTCAAAAAACTACTCCCAGCAATTCACACCCAAAATCTAAGATTTCTCCTCTTAAAATCAGTCATAGTCCGAAGGAATTTACAGACATTAAGATTGATATAGAAATTGCTGACGCCAGCGATGAATTGACTGCCGCATTTTTCTGCACATACCCAATACTTTTAGATCTAGTGCGCGACATTTGTTTCGATAAAATCTCATCCTATCCGTCCAGCCCCGGAAAGTTTATAGCGTACTATGACGGCAATTACACCAGCCAAACCTACACCGTAAAAAATACAGACCTTGCTCGACTGAGCTCAAGTGAAACTATACAGACATATTTACAAAGCTTTAACATATCCTCGCACGCAACCGACCTAAGAAACCTTGCCGAAGCTTTCACATCTGACTCATTTTATATTTCAGTGCCCATATATTTTTATCAACAAACCGCTACACCATTAACCAGAAATGATCTAGCGAAAACTATAAACGTCGCAAATATGAACGCAATCCTAAAACAAGTAAAGGCGACGATAGTCCTGGATTATTAGCTCTAGCCGATTTTCCAGCAGAGAAAAGATTCTGAAGAGGAAATATTAACGCCGCCAATATGCAAGCTTACCGGCAAACCTTAAACTCAATACCAATCACGCCATAAATCTTTTGGTCTTCAATAGAATAAAATTCAGAAATTTGATTTTCTAACCATTCGACATTATCGCCGCCGAACTTTCGCGGATTATTGTGAGAAAATAAGTCACGAAATGTCGCGTATCTCAGCAAACCAACAACCTCAGCGGTAACAGTTTGCTCGGAATTATCTCTATTTGTAAAAATAATCCGATCTCCAATCTGGATTTTCTGTCGTTTGGTATCATATAGTCGCGACTCAATAGTTTTATGACCAGATACGATAGCGGCAAATGGTTCTTCAGACAGTCTTAATTTATGTATATTCATAATAAAATCTACCTTAGGACCATTATATATGAACTAGCAATTTTTCTAAAATCTTCTCCTCAATTAAGAAAGTTGAACTAATCGGCATTCCTATATTACAATCAAAACATGCTTAAAGTAGTTTCAAAAGCGTTAATTAAGAATCGAGATGGTAAATATTTGCTGCTACATAGAGGAGATACACATCCAAATTTCCCTGGACATCTTGATCTTCCTGGAGGAGAAGTAGAAACAAAGGAAATCCCTAATATAACAACCGCTCGCGAAATACAAGAAGAGACTGGCATCTACGTAGACCCAAACAGCCTAAATATGTTATTTACTAAGCAATATAAAAATACGAAGCATATGCTGTTTGGAGTAACTATAGACGACGCAGACACTTCCATTGAGTTAAGCTGGGAGCATAAAGATTATAACTGGATGACATTAGCAGAAATATTGAATGCAGACACCCCAGTAGACGTAGATCCTTATTATGTTGATGTGATTAATTATTTAGCAAAGGTATTTGCTAAATAATTCAATTTTCTCTTGAGACTCTTGCTCTTTCAATTTCTTGTCCTTCAACGCCAACACCACATCCGCCTCTTTGGCTAGCTGTTTACTGTGGGTGACGACAATGACACATTTGTCGTTTTCGTGGGCGACTTGGCGCAGAGTGTCGATGATGTCAGCGGTGATCTCGTCTTTAATGTTTCAAAAAAACTACCTCTTCCATAAAGCGACACCTTTGATCGATAATATTTGCCAAATTTAGCTTCTTTATTTCACCTGGAGAAATAAATAATTGATTACTTGGATCTCTATCAAGACGCGACGCCTGAGACCACTCTTCAAAAGTAAGGTCTCCAAGCTTTATTTGAGAATAATCCTCAATTAATGATAGTTCAAACAGGCGAAATGCTATGGCAGTGTGAGCTACTATTATAAATAGTGTATTAGGCTCTGTTTCTATTTTACTTAAAAAATCTGCCATAAAACTGTAAAACCTTATACTAAAGGATCGTTGCGTCTCGCCAAAAGAACGAAAAAGGCCCTTTAGGTTCGGATATTCATCGCCATAAGTATCTCCGTTTCTATAATCTATGTTTCTTCTGCTAAATGTCTGGTCTATATAACACTTCGTAGATATGGCGAGAGCTGGCAGTTTCTGTCCAATTTGGTAATTATCGGGTATAGTATATTCCCCGTGGTACAAGTCTCTTATACGATTATCTATATCTATCTTTATATAAAGATTTGAATTTAACTGGCTCAGCTTATTGCTTACAAGTTTGGCTGTATCTTTTGCTCGTAACTGTTCGCTAGATATAAAGCAAACCTTAGTTTTATAACTTTCTTTAGCAAAATCATTTATTAATTCAGCTATACCTAACGTCTTCTTTTTTTCACTTGGAATTATAGGGGTATTTCTATAATGGACCCGAAAATCTTGAATATCTTCAAGATGTCTAAGTATCAATATATTATATTTTTTATTCAGTAGATTATTTACCAGCCTAAGACACTTTTCCATATTAAGCATTGCTCTTTTGTGAGAAAATATTTCTATAGACCTCGACAAATAGCCCTTTGCTAAAAACCTTGAATAAGTGTTTAAAATATCAAAAGCTGCCATCTCATAAATTTCTTTTTTCATTAGACTATCCACCTGATAACCGTCAAAAAAAGCATTTATATTATCTTCAGCTGACTCAAAATTTGTTAAATATAAGCGCGCTACCATCTTTCCTAAATCACAAGATCTTCTACCATAGCTAAGCAAGGGATCTATGAAAAAAATTTTCTTATCCTCAATAAGTATATTGTCAGGTTTTAAATCACCATATATTAAATCTACATTCTCAAGGTATTGAGGGTTAAGCACAAGTGTTTTATTGGCTAGTTCTACACCCATCTTAAATAAACTAAAGTTTAACCGCTCCTTTAGCGGAGGCTTGGTCTTATTACTCAAGGTTAATTCCTTAAAATTTAAGGCACATTGAGAATTTAATAGCCGGTTTGATTGTTTGATATTAATTTTATTATCATTAATCGTGCCTTTACTGCACGTATCATGGAATTTTCTAATTAATTTGCCAATCTCTTTAAGGTTGATTCTGACATCGACCGAATTAGACAGCAAATCTCCTAGATTTTTATCGCCAGTGAAGTTCATAGTAAGCCATTTACCCATATTAATGAGTTCGACACCTTTAGGAATTGACAGTCCACATTCAGCAATCAAATCCAGAGACTTTTTTTCGTATATATTAGACTGTATATCATGTACACAGCCGCTAAACAGATGGGTTTTAAATATTTTGTTATCTGACGATTTGACTACAAGTGTTTGCGCTAAAGTTGTTATCTTATTTGTTAAATCTAGCTCATCGCTTAATGGCGAAAATACAAAATCGTAAGATATAGGTATATCATCCTCGTATTCAACTTTATATATGTCGCAAAAATTTATGATAAGATCCCTTTCACCAAACTTATTATCAATAAACATTTGTTTAAGATATGCTTGTAATATCCTTCCGTGTGTTACTATAGCAATAGCAGATAGGTTACTACTGCGAATAATATTATTGACTCCTATAGAAAAACGAGCTACAGATTCGTTAAGACTCTCTCCTCCGTTCGTTTTGTAATCCCAATCGTTCTGTGATTTTATAAATTCTTTCTTAGCCAAATCCGAGCTAACGTCTCTGGTAAATAGTACTCTTTCTCCGAGACGTGAATCGATAGAGACCGTGGTTTCTGTCAGTTTACTTATTATCTCTGCTGTTTGTTCGGCTCTTTTATAATGACTACTATAAACGTGGAATATACCTACAGATGCCAGGTACTGACCAGCAACTTCAGCCTGTAAAATGCCCGTCTTAGTTAGTGTCAAGTTTTTATTCAAAATAGAATTATGACTAGGTGAATCTTGCTTTTCACCGTGCCTTACAAAATAAACTATTTTCTTCATAGGTTCTCTAATTATTTGATGCCCAATATAACCTCTTGCTCTTCTATCATGGAATCTATGGCTTTAACGGCATTATAAAGATCCCTTAAAGTCATTCCGCTATAATTAAGCTTCTTAAGTTCTATTGACCGACTGATGTTCTCATAAAAAGAGTCTGATTGATCTAGATATTTCTCTATTTTATTGAGGTTTAGGTATTTTATTCCTCTTACGTACTGAAGGTATGTAAATACGGTTATAGAATATTTTATGATCTTCTTTACTCGTTCAGTCTTTAGATCACATTTGCCAAGTATTTTCTTTGATTCATTACATAGTATTAAGCTGGCATTGTACACATCATTCGTTATATCTCCCCAGTCTAAATTTAAGATATTTTTTGCAGGCCGAAGAGGAAAATAGGAGTATGACAATTCATGTGTTATAACTGGACCTCTATTATAGCGATATATTTTCTTTGAGTCTAAGTCAGTTTTGTTATTTATACTTAAGTCAAATTGTAGCTTATGACTACTGTTGTACGATTTTACATAGTTATTTAGTTCTTTATATTTCTCTATATACCCATCATAAAATATAAGGAGATCTATATCAGATCCTTTTCCTGAGTAGCTATAATTTAATGAACTGCCCCACAAATAAACGTATATGTTTTTATCAAGAATAGCTTTTAAATCGATTTCTATCTCAAGAGACCTAAAGAATACACTTATGTTATCACTATAATAGCTATCTACGAGATGGTGTCCAAACGGCTGACGAAAAATTAGTAATTTATTACTATTGGCACCTTCGCAAAATCGGTCTAATTCTCTACTTAAAACTTCCGCCTTTATGACCGTATCATCTTGTGCATAAGCTATCATAACGGGAAAGTCGTAATTAGACAGACGTTTAAAATTGTCATTAAAGTTGGTGGGTGTTGTGTTTTCTATATAATCTTCCCAATAAGAAAGATCGCTATTGATTTTATTATCACCTACTAGTTGCTCAACGGTTTTTACAAAGTCTTCTCCTATATATTTACTAGACAGACCGTGTATAGGAGATAATAGAGACATACCGAACACTAGCGGATAGTCACTAAAATCTACCAGATTTACTAAATATGTAGAATAGGAGTAAGCAATTACCAGTATGGGAATACCCTCCTTTGAAAGTTGATCTAAGGACTCTTTTATATCACGAAGGCTAGAATATATGGTAAACTTGTCGACCTCGCTGTTATTATATGTTCCAGAATACTGCAGCCAATATATTTTACCTCCTGTATCTGTAATATCATCGAAAAAACTGAGTCTCTTAATCTTCCCCGGTAATCCAGGAAGAAACAAACAATTGTATTTATGTTTTTTGGGCTGATTTACCTCTTCCATTTATAAAACTCCTCTCAATAAATAGACAATTTCTTCTAAGCTGTCATCTGCTGGCCTGCCGAGACCAGACTTAATTTTAGGTATTATATTTCCGCTCATCTCACCATAGATAAACTTTCTAATATCCATAATGCCCTCTCGCACGGAATAATTAGCTATTCTTCCCAGTGCACGAACCAAATTTGAGGTATCTACTAAAAACTCTTCTGAATTAAGGCTAGATGAAGATTTTATACAGTCTATCGCATTATCTATTTTACGTTTGGTTTTTGAATGTTCTTTTCGAACATTTTCAAGCTGCACTTCGTCTATATCTCGTGTCCGATCCAGCATAAATAAAGGTAGGTATTTTGCGAAAAAATCCGTCCCTAAATCATCCAATCTTGCTTTGCCTATATTGCAAGGAAGATTACTGGTAAGTATATACCTTGCCGAAATGTCTGGTGATAAGATAGCTGTATATGGAATAGTATTTTGCGCCGTGGCTGCTCCTTGTATTTGTGTTATTGAATCAAGATTATACTGCTCAGTAACCATCTCTGGCATTAATGATAATCCGATTTTTGGATCTAATACAAAATCTTCGTAACCACTAATCCCGATTGGTTGACCGTAGTCTCTTTTTCTAGTTATCATTACTCTGCTAGGTATAGTAGATAACTGACCTTTCAAGAATCTTGTTTTTCTAGGTAATGCAATTTTACATCTAATTTCCTCTATATTCAAGTTGATAGTGTCTATGAAAAGAGTTTTGCGCTTATCGATTTTAAGATTATCCGAATGACAATATCCGCACGCTGAAGCATTAGATTCAGCAGAGGCTACAATATTGTCGCAATTTGTACATGATATAACAGAGTCTGTGTCTTCATAGATTATACCTTGGCCTAGAAGGTCTTGAATCTTTGAAAGAGTCCATTCTGTGGTACTAGTATCGTCGTCGCGCACTACAATGGTGTTCGATAGGTCAATACCTAGATTTTCTAGAAATTTATATTTTTCATACAACAGTTTAGTAGAATACTCCTTCCGGTCTATTCCATCTAGCTGACTTTGCGATGAATATTCTCGATCCATATGACTACCAAAGCAATTCCACATATCTATCTTCGTGGTGGTATAGCCCATGCTCGCACGTATTTCATAAGTGCATATGCAGCAAGGAGCGGTGTCAACCTTTCTAGTCTATTGTCGAACTTATCTCTATTTTGGTTCGGCGCAGAAGCTATAAGATCTTTAGTATTTTTATTCATACTCTCAATCATGTATTCATGATAAGTTATCTTAATATATTATTCAACATTTGTGCAATTGATTGCAATAATCTATAGATCTATAAACTTAGTTTCTTGTCCTTCAACGCCAACACCACATCCGCCTCTTTGGCTAGCTGTTTACTG
>CAUSFG010000009.1:0-18636 GCA_963530815.1 uncultured Candidatus Saccharibacteria bacterium | reverse complement strand
GCCGACTAATAACTAATATTCCCATTATTTCCCTCCAATCATCGGCGCAAAAAATTCTACAACTTCTTTTTTCACGCCGTCATTATCAATAATTTTCGTATTTACGTAACCGAATTTATCAATTGCCCAAAATCTGATTGCCCAGAGCAGCGACATGTCTTCAAAATCAACCTCATTTTTGGCAATAAATTTACTAGCCACAATTTCCGATTCCTGCAATTTTATCTCAGAAAAGGCATCGTTTTCTAACTTCGTAAAAAACACAAATTGATGTGTCAAAAACTCATCAGAATGACGCGAAGCAACCATCGCAAGCTTCAAATCCTTAGGGTCGACTTGAATATCAACTTCTTCTTTCACTTCGCGCATCGCCGCTTCCAACGGAGATTCTCCAGCGTCAACAATGCCACCAGGCAGCGACCAATGGTCTTTATAGCCAGCCTTGACGATCAATAGTTCGCCCTGCTCATTTTCAATTAACACCGCCGCACTGGAAAAACGTCTGTCCAAACTTGCCAGCCAAGCCCGTCGCTCTTCATCTGTAAATTTCATTATTTAGCAAACTCAATTGCTCGCGTTTCGCGAATCACGTTAACCTTAATTGTGCCAGGATATTGCATTGTCGACTCAATTTTCGTCGCAATATCTCGCGCCAATTTAATCGCCGACAAATCATCAATCGTCTGAGGCTTCACGATCACACGAACTTCACGACCAGCAGAAATTGCATAGGCTTTATCAATTCCCTCAAAGCTGGTAGCGACATTTTCCAAATCGCGCATTCTCTCTGCAAAATTCTCAGCAGAAACGTTACGCGCACCTGGACGCGCAGCCGAAGCCGCGTCACAAACTCGAACAATAATTGCCTCTGGAGTCGTCGCTTCGATATCATCGTGGTGCGCTTCGATTGCGTGGACAATTCTCTCATCCATGCCATATTTACGAGCCAATTCCGCCCCAATGTGATGATGCTTGCCCTCAATTTTATGCGACACCGCCTTACCGACATCATGAAGAAGTGTAGCAATTTTCGTAATGCGCACGTCCGCACCAATTTCCTCAGCAATCATTCCAGCAATTTGCGCCATCTCAGTCGAATGCTTCAAAACGTTCTGACCGAAGCTAGTACGAAACTTCAATTCACCAAGCAATAGCAGCATTTCCTTCGGAATTCCAACTACACCAGTTTCGCGCATAGCATCTTCACCGGCTTGTCGAACCTCTTTTTCAATCTGTTTTTTAGCTTTAGCAACCACCTCTTCAATGCGCGCAGGATGAATACGACCATCCTTCATCAACATCTCAAGACTCAAGCGAGCCACTTGTCGGCGAACAGGATCAAAACTCGACAAAATAATCATGCCAGGTGTATCGTCAACTAAAATATCGACGCCAGTTTCGCGCTGCAGCGCCTGAATATTACGCCCTTCCTTACCAATAATTCGACCCTTCATCTCGTCATCAGTCAACTTGACCGCAGTCACCGTGCGCTCAGCAGTCACTTCACTACTCATTCGCTCCATTGCGGTCACGAGGATCATTTGCGCCCGTTCTTCAGCGTCATCCATTGCGTCATGTTGTAGTTTCGACACCAAACCGACCAAGTCTTGCTTAATGTCGCGCTCGGTCATCTGCATCAATTTATCTGCGGCATCCTTCTTTTTCAGGCCAGCGATTTTTTCAAGCTTTTCCTGCTGCCTGGAGCGGATGTCGCGAATTTCATTTTTAAGATTATCAACTTCATCCTCATGCGCGCGCAATTTTTCTGCTCGTCGATCAAGCTCTTCCAGCTTATTGTCCAGAGTCTTCTCGCGATCCGCCAAACGATTTTCGGTCTTTTGCCACTCCTTGCGACGTTCATTTTCAATCTTAAGCGCCTCGTCCTTAGCCTTAAGGACGATATCGCTCGCCTTAGTTTTCGCATCTGCCAGATCTCGCTCAATCTGATTTTTACCGTTAATTTGGCGAGTTCTCTGATATCCAACAAGACCAGCAGCGCCCGCGCCAGCTCCAACAGCCGCGGCAATAATTACTTCTATCATTATCATTCCTTTCCGATCAGCCGCCCCTGAGTGTTCGTCTCAAGGAAAAATATCAACAGCCAATCAACTTCAAACTATCTAATCCGGCGAATCAAAAATCACAAACCGCCGTAATTTAATTATACACGGTTTTGATGGTTTGGGCGATAAAAATTATTTTCGCGGCGCAGTGACATTTGCAGCAGCACCATACTCTGGCATAACAATTTTTTCATTCTCGCCAGAACGCAATTTGCCCAAAGCCAAATCACGCCAATTGTCACCCATCGCACCAACAATAGGAATATTCAAGCTGTCCGCCAAGGTATTAACAACCGTCAAACCAATTCTCAGCCCCGTAAAACTTCCTGGTCCTTTCATCACACCAATGCCGCTTATCAGATGCAAATCGCCAGTCTTTTCTTCCAAAAATTTCAACAAATTCCGCGCCAGCGTTCGCCCAGCTTCCCATTCAAAATCCTGACGATTTTCTCCATTGACTATTGTCAAAAAACATGTTGATGTTGAAGTATCTAATAAAATTATCACGCCATATTCTCCTTTATTTTTCCCAAAAGTTCATCAGATTTTTTGCCGCCAGGATAAAATTCTACAAGCCGCCCTTCTTCGCTAGTCGCAGTAATTTTTATCACCAACCGATCACTCGGCAATGCATCATCGACAGCGCCAGCCCATTCAACTACAACCACCGAATTAGAAGCCGCCACTTCGCGAATCTCCTCGCTCATAATTCCAGCATTTCCCAATCTATAAAAATCGTAATGCTCCAAACTCAAACCGCGAGGCGAATCGTACACGCGCGAAATCGTGAAAGTTGGACTCTGAACTGGCTCGTCAATCTCTAAAGCTTGCGCAATTCCCTTCGTCAATGTAGTTTTCCCCGCGCCAATATCACCGACCAATTCCATAACTTCCCCACCAGAAACAGCCCGACCAATTGCCGCACCCAATTCTCGCATTTTCTCTTCACTAGAAATATTCACTCTTATATTATACTATGCTAGCTTTTTTTTGGCGATGATAGTACAATAACCATAAGAATTATGCGTGTTTCAGACCAGACAATTGAGAGCATTCTGAAACAAGGTGGGGTTATTGATGAGCCGCAGCTTGCTGATTTGAAATTGATCGCTGAACGGTCGAAGCAAACATTGCAAGAGACCGCTATTGAACAAAAAGTCATTTCTGAGGAAGATTTGACAAAGTTGATCGGCGATTATATCGGTGTGCCTTTCGTGCGAATTGAGCCAAAGGATATTCCCGAAGATGTATTGAAACGAATTCCTGAACATATCGCGCGCCAGTATAATGTTGTGCTTTTTGAAAAAAACGAAGATAATAGCCTGTCTCTTGCAATGGAAGATCCAGATGACGTACAGGCATTGAACTTCATCCAAAAAGAAATTGGCTACAACACAAAGGTTTTCCTAGCGACAAAAAGCAACATTTTGGACTGTTTGGAAAATTATCGCGGCAATATCAATGCCGAGCTCGACGAAGTTATTGCAGTGCAAAAAGACGCTTCCGCCGAAGACCAAAACGTTAGCCAAGATGATTTTGCGGAAAATTCACCAATTGCCCAAACTGTTAATTTGTTGCTGGAATATGCCATAAAATCCAACGCTTCCGACATTCACATTGAACCGCGCGAAGATTATGTTCAGGTTCGTTATCGAATTGACGGTGTTTTGAAGGAAGTTAATAAATTGCCACGAAACGTTCACGGCGCTTTGGTGAGCCGCATTAAAATCCTCTCCAATCTGAAAATTGACGAACGCCGCGTACCGCAGGACGGACGATTTAAGATAAAAGTTTCAGGAAAACAATACGCGCTTCGTGTGTCTACATTGCCAATCGCTGACGGCGAAAAAGTGGTCATGCGTATTTTGGACGAATCGAACCAGGCTGTTAAACTGGATCAGCTTGGCTATTGGGGCTTGTCGCTCGCAACCGTAAAAGACGCAATGGCTCAGCCGAACGGAATGATCCTGGTGACTGGACCAACTGGATCGGGAAAATCAACCAGCTTATTTAGTGTCTTGTCTGAACTCAATACTCCAGATGTCAATATTTCCACAATTGAAGACCCGGTAGAATATAAAATCCCAGGAGTCAATCAAACTCAGACCAACGCCAAGGCCGGGATGACTTTCGCTTCAGGGCTAAGGGCGCTACTCCGTCAAGACCCAAATATCATCATGGTTGGAGAAATTCGCGACGGCGAAACCGCAAACCTTGGTGTTCAAGCGGCACTGACCGGACACTTGGTGTTCTCCACTCTACACACAAATAACGCTGCAACATGTTTACCACGTCTGCTGGATATGGGAATTGAGCCATTCTTGATTGCCTCAACCGTGAAGGCGGTAATTGGACAGCGACTAGTTAGGCGCCTGTGTATGAATTGCCGCCAAGAATATACTCCAAACGAAGAAGAAATAAAGTATATCACCGAGATGTTTAAGATAAACACCGAGTCGATTAAAAAAATTCACAATCTCGAAGAACAGGCTTTTGAGGATAAAATTGGTGGTGACACACCCATGGGATCAACAGATTCAGGAATTGAACACTTATGGAAACCGAACCCAGAAGGTTGCGACGAGTGCGGACATAACGGATTCAAGGGGCGTGTTGGTATTTACGAAGTTCTTGGCATATCCATCCCTATCCAAAAAATGATTACCGCCAATGCCACCAGCAACGATATTCAAGACCAAGCGATTTCCGAAGGCATGGTGACAATGCAGATGGATGGACTTATTAAATCACTGCGCGGAATCACTACTGTAGACGAAGTTTTGAGAGCAACAAGGGAGTAATATTATGCCAATTTTTGAATATTTGCTTGTCAATAAAAAGAAAGAGACTGTCTCTTCAACTATTGAAGCAGCCGACAAACTATCTGCCATTAATAATTTAAGGTCACGTGGACAATTGATAAAAATTGAAGAAAAAGGTGCAAAAAAAGAACTTAGTTTTTCTTTCGGCAAGAAAAAGAAAGGCGCCAAGACCGAAGAATTGGTGATGTTTACTCGCCAATTAAGCGCCATGGTTTCAGCTGGCGTTCCTATTCTTCGTTCTCTTAACTCTATGGCAAAACACGCCGAAAGCGCCAACTTTCGAGACACGATCAACGCCGTGATTAAAGACATTGAAGGCGGCATGTCTTTTGCGGATGCTCTGAGTAAACATCCAGAAACCTTCAATGATATTTACGTGAACATGGTTGCTGCGGGTGAGACCGGAGGTATTTTGGACGATATCTTAAAGCGTCTGGCCCTGCAACAAGAGAAAAACTCATCCATGAAGAAAAAAATTAAAGGCGCCATGACATACCCAATTGTCCTTTTGATAATTACCATCATAGCATTCTTCATCCTCATGATTTTCATTATTCCAGTTATCGGTAAAACCATTAAAGACATGGGTGGACCTGACGCCAAATTGCCACTTCTTACTGAGATTATGCTCGGAATTAGCGATTTCGTAGTGTCGTTTTGGTATATAATCATTCCAATATTTGTCGGAAGCATTTGGCTATTGATTCGCTACATTAAAACCCCAAAAGGTCGCGTAAAATTTCACAATATCATCATCAAAGTTCCAGCTGTCGGTCCAATTATTAAGAAGGTGGCAATCGCCCGCTTTACTCGAACCTTCTCCGCTCTTATCGGCGCAGGTGTGGCTGTGCTTGAAGCGTTGGACGTAACTTCGCGCGCCGTCGGAAATGTCGCTTACGAAAAGTCCCTAAAAGAAGCCACTAAGCGAGTCCAAAACGGTGAAGTCTTGTCAAAAATTATCGCAGAACGAGATGATTTATATCCGCCGATTGTTGCGCAAATGTTGTCTGTTGGTGAAGAAACTGGACAAACAGACAAGGTTCTGGTTAAAGTCGCTGACTTTTACGAGGAAGAGGTCGATACTGCAATTGACGGCGTTAGCTCTATTATCGAGCCAGTAATGATCGTTGCTATGGGTATTGTTATTGCCCTGGTGGCGGTTAGTGTTATGGGTCCAATTACAAGTATGGCGGGTCAAGTTAAGGAATAATAGTTTTTCAAAAAAGCTTATGCTATAATACCGATATATAGGTGGGAAAATAATAACGTGTCGAGCATATTTTATAGAAAAAAACCAATCATCGGCCTAGATATCAGCCGAACAAGCATAAAAGTAATGTCGATTGATAGAAATCGGATGCTAGTTCATGGCTATGGATCGATTAACCTCGATTCTCAAAAAAGCGACGGAAATTCTGCAGACAACACTGAATATTTGGCGCAGAATATCAAAACGTTATTGAAGAAAAACGTCGTAGGACAAATTAACAGCAATCGCGTAGCGCTGGGCATACCGACCAACCGAACATTCTCGCGAACATTTAGCTTGCCCATGAAAGAAGAAAGCAATATTCGCAGTGCGGTAAATTTGGAAGCCGAACAATACATTCCAGCTCCATTAGATTCTCTTTATCTGGACTATCGAATTATCAATCGCACGAAAGATGAACTTAGTGTGCTAATGTGTGCTGCACCGAAGAAGATGATTGACAGCATGTTAGATGCCACAAAACAATGCGGCCTGGAAGTTGCAATAATTGAGCCGAACATCAGCGCAATCGCTAGACTTCTGAAGCGCACAGAAGAAGGAATGCTTCCTACTGTTATCGTCGATATAGGCACATCAACTACAGATATCGCGATTCTAGATTCTGATATACGTGTGACGGGCGGCTTAAATGTTGGTGGCTATTCACTCACCTTAAATTTAGCTAAAAAAATGAATGTACCGATTGAGACAGCTCATCAATTTAAGGTATTAAACGGATTAAATCCCGGCCCAAGGCAAGCCAGAATCGCAGGAGCCTTGCGCCCAAGTTTGGAAAAAATGACCAACGAAGTTAAGCGCGTTATGCGATATTACACAGACCGCTTCCCTGATGAGAAAAAAATTGAACAAGTTCTCATCGTTGGCGGTGGCGGCAACTTACCAGGAATCGGTGATTTTTTCACAAACGAATTATTAATGCCAGCACGCGTGGCAAGTCCGTGGCAAATGCTGAATTTCGATGGACTAGAGCAGCCTGCAAAGCAGCTTCGCTCTCAGTTATCACCAGTTGCGGGACTAGCCTTAATCAAGCAGGAGGATATTTATGATTAACCTTCTCCCTCCTCAAGAAAAAAAGCAAATCAGCGCCGGACGAGTAAATGTCATCTTAAGACGGTACTGCATCATATCATTAATATTTGCAGGCCTGCTATTCTTAACTATTGGCGGATTTTATCTATTCTTAGAAAATAGCCGCACCTCAGCTCAAGCTAACATCGACGAAGGAAACGCAAAACTTGCTCAATATCAATCGACGCAAAAAGAAGTTAGCGAGTTTAAGAAAGATCTCGATTCAGCTAAAGTAATCATTAATAGCGAAGCTCATTACTCTACAATTATCCCAAAAATTGCACAATATATACCATCAGGTATGGTTTTAGACTCTCTAACGCTAGACACTTCAGCGCTAGATAAACCATTGTCATTAACAGCTCTTGGAAAAAATAAGGATGACGCTATTCGAATAAAAACCAGCTTAGAAAAGTCAGAAATATTTAGTGACGTTCACTTAGAGACCGTCGTTTATAGCGATGGAAACCAATCATCAGACAAGCCTGCGGATTATCCAATTACTATAACAATTAGCGTTACGCCAAAGCCAGAGGTCTTAAAGCAATGAAAAAAGTTCTAAATGCCAGTATCGCGCGAATCATCTTGTCGTTATTATTGCTCATAATATTATCAGCAATGGTAGGGCTAGTTATTTTCGCCTATTCATTCTTAAGTAAAACATCAGAAGAAGTCGGAAAAATGCAAACCGAAGCGACTGCAGTTGATGCAAAAATACAAAGTTTGCTAGCGTCGAAATCTCAGCTCGACCGCAATTCCGACACAGTTAAAAAAGCAAAGAATATCGTCTCAGAATCGAAACTTTATCAATATCAGAATCAGATTATTAAGGATTTAAATACCTACGCCGACCGCGCCGGCATTCCGATTAAGGCTTTCTCTTTCCAAAATGAACCAACAACTTCCGCTAAGACAACGAAATCTAGCAAGCGGACACCCGCCAGCCCCGCTGGGGTGAAAAGCACTTTCGTATCAATTCAATTGGGAGATCATATAGATTACACGAAATTCCTACATTTCCTTAGTCTTATTGAAAAAAATGTCACTCGAATGCAGCTTTCAGGTGTGTCAATTTCCAGAGGCGCAAATAATCATGAAATATCAATCCAATCACTTGAAGTAAAGGTTTATACACGATGAGTCCATCAATATCAGAACAACTCGAGCCAATCATAAAATCACTGTCAAAATTCCTGTGGCGATTTCATGTGATAATATATAGTGTTGTCGTAATCGGAGGCGTAGCAATCGCGATATTTCTTTTGAGCGGACTTTTAGCAGTTCCTACCGAGGAGCCACAAACTGCATCAATAAGCTTTGATAAAAAAACCATGCAAATTATTAAAGACTTCCGACCGTCAACTTCAGCAAACGACTCGTTTAGTCTGCCGGCTGGTCGCTCCAATCCGTTTGCCGAATAGAACACAACCGTTTATAATATAGTTATGCTTATATCCGCAGATCGCTTCCTTGATATTCCCGTCATGAGTCTTCAGACGGGCTCCGAACTGGCACGAACATCGCGGGAAATTATCAATCCGAAGAATCTATCTATAATCGCATATGAGCTCGAGGGGCGACTTTTGGACCAACACCCTAGCCTACTTCGCATTGACGACGTCAGAGAGATTGGACCACTCGGTATGATTATCGATTCAACCGATGAGATCATCGGCATTGATGATGTGATTACTATAAAAGAAATTTATGACATCAATTTTACATTAAAAGACAAGTTGGTTATTGATGAAAAAAATAAGAAAATCGGAAAAGTTATCGGATATACGTTGGCGGCTGGGAATTTTATTATACAACAGCTCCGAATTCGGCGACCGTTCTTGAAAAGTTTTGGCGACACAGAGTTACTTATTCATCGTTCTCAGATTGTAAAAGTAACCGACGATAAAATTGTTGTAAAATCAGCAACTATCTCGCACATAGCCGAAAAAGCACCTATTCCGCAGATAAATTCATACGAAAATCCATTCCGCAAGCAGCCTCGTCCACAACCAGAATCTACAAAAGTTGATTAATCATTTGGGTTTTCAAGAGCCTTCTTAATGTCGTCGTAAGAAAAACCCTGCCTAGCCAAATATTGCATGAACTTCTGCTGGTCGTTATATCGATAACGTTTTTTAGCAATAACCTTCCGCAATTCCTCGTCATCAGAGCGAATGTTCTCTTTAATTAACGACTCAATCGTTGCATTATCAATTCCCTTTTGTGCCAACTCCAACTTCAAACGACGAATACTGGCGCCTTTTTTCATGAACCGCTGCTCAAACCAAAAGCGAGCAAATTTTTCATCGTCCAAATATTTTTTCTCAACAAGACGATCCAAGACGCGCTCAGCAATCTCCGGCTTCACTCCGGGACGTTCAATAATTTTTCCAGTTTTCGCTGAACGTCGACGAGTCGCTAGTGTTTTCCGACGTAGATAATCGCGCACTTCTTTGATGGCTCGCGGACGCATTAAGCAGTATTCTATAGACCTAGCATACAACTTGCCAAACTGGCTATCGTCTTCTAGCTTCGAAATTTCCTCTTCCGTATATTCGCGACCAATCTTAATGCCTAGCTCGCCGATCTGAAATACATCCAAGCTAAAACGATATTTCCCGTCAACGCTTACATTGACACGATTTTTATCACGAGTCTGAAGAGAAATATCGGTGATTTTCATGAAACTATTATAGCGCTAAAACTATGCGCTAGCTACTGGTGGACTATTCGACCACCTCAACCACTTTGCCATGTACGCCGTTATAGCAAGCAGCAGCACGCGGCTTAGTAATAACCGGCAGTTGGCGCGGAATGGCGCTCATATCGACATCGCCAAGCGTACCAGCCTCGACACACCCAATCGTAATGTGTGGACGAAATCCATCGATATCCAGCCCCGGATGAATATCATCCAGCATTTTAAGCAACTTCCGACGCACTTCAACCATCCAGGAGGTTTTCTGTACACGCAATTCAACCCAAACACAGTTACCAGCTTCATCTGGCAAGAAGTTGACACCGTCAAGTACTAGTTTATCTAGGGACGGCAACGCGGCGGCAGCTAACTTGAGACGCGGTATATCCTGCTTCAGTTACATTGATTAGCGTTGCGTGTGGAATAAACTCACCGAAATCAAGATTCATTTTTTCCGACAGCTCTCGAAGGTAAGCGGTCTGCTCATCATCAAAAATAAGGTTAACTGATGCCATATGCTTTTCGGCTGAATATCTGGACTCTACTGCTCGCATTAACTTTCCGCTTCCTTCACTTTATCACGTACTTTCTGATCAATTTCTGCCAGAACCTCAGGATTTTCCTTCAAATAAGTCTTCGTTTTATCGCGCCCTTGACCAATCGTTTCGCCGTTATATTTATAAAACGCACCCGACTTTTCAACTATACCGTGCGTTGCCGCCAAATCCAGGATATCGCCAGTTTTACTAATTCCCTCGTTGTACATAATATCAAATTCAGCCACACGGAACGGCGGCGCAATCTTATTTTTCACGACCTTAATTTTCGTGCGGTTACCAATAATATCATCGCCAACTTTAATCTGACCAATTCGACGAATGTCAATTCGCTGCGACGCGTAAAATTTCAACGCATTACCGCCAGTTGTCGTTTCAGGATTACCAAACATCACGCCAATTTTCATACGGATCTGATTGATAAAGATAACCGTAGCTTTTGATTTATTGATAATTCCTGTCAATTTACGTAGAGCCTGGCTCATCAATCGAGCCTGAAGACCCATATGAGAATCACCCATATCGCCATCAATTTCAGCCTGTGGCGTCAAGGCAGCCACCGAGTCAACTATCACCAAATCCACCGCGTTAGAACGGACCAACGTCTCCGTAATTTCCAATGCTTGCTCGCCGTTATCTGGCTGAGAAACCAACAAATTTTCCGTGTCCACACCCAGACGCTTAGCGTATGCTGGATCAAGAGCATGCTCGGCATCAATAAACGCCGCCGTTCCGCCCTGCTTCTGAATTTCTGCAATAGCGTGAAGCGTCAATGTTGTCTTACCCGAGCTTTCTGGACCATAGATTTCTATGATACGACCTTTTGGATATCCGCCACCAAGAGCCAAATCCAAGCTCAAAGCGCCAGAAGGAATTACTTCAACATCAACTTTATGAGCCTCACCCAATTTCATAATCGATCCGTCGCCAAATTGCTTGGTAATTTGATCCATTGCTAGACCAAGCGCCTTAAGCTTACCTTCATCAACTTTTTTATCCGATGCCTGACTTGACTTTTCTGGATTTACTGTTTTACTGTCTGATTTTGCCATAGCATTCCCTCCTTAGTTACTTCCTTTATTATACCGATTTGTCGCAAGATTTGCTATAATTACATTCATGAATAAGCGAAACGGTTTCACTATTATTGAACTTTTGGTTGTAGCGACTTTCTTGATTATCATCGCAATCTTAGGTTTCTCACAATATACAAAATTGACCAACGAATCAAACAACGCCAAAAAACGCACCGCGATTAACGCTATGCATTATAGCCTGGAAGAAGGTTTTTACGTCAAAAATGGCTATTACCCAGAGAAGTTGGAAGAAGGTACGCTTCCGACTATGGATCCCGCATTGTTAAAAGATCCACAAGGTAAGAAAATTGGCGAAAAAGACAGCAGTTATCGTTACGAATCTTCAAATTGTAATGACGGAAAATGTAAGTCATACAAACTCGTTGCAACGCTTGTCGATGAAGACGACTACGTAAAAGAAAGTCGCCATAAATAATTATCTAATCATCACAAACAGGACGACCATTCTTAAAGTCTTCAATGGCATTATTGATTATCGCAATTTGCTTGCGTGGATTTGCCACAAAATGGAATATATATGTCGTTTCTTCACCTTCGGTGCTGAGGCGAATCGTGCCGTAATTGAAAAGAGTCTGAATAATGCCTGATTGGAGGAAGCTTGCATCTTCAATACTACCTAAGCTCACCGTTTGCTCGTGCCGATAAAATAAGCTACCCTGGATTTCCTGAATCACACTTTCGTTGGTCATGTAAAAATGATTCTGCAAATATATCCACAAGGACACCGCACCGCCAAGCGCCACCAACCCAATAAGCAACATTGCCATGCCAAACACATCGGTCAGTGAAGGCATCGGCGAAATAATCGAATCTCGAGCAATTGACGGATAAAACATCACAAACACCATGATCATCACCACCAAGAAAACCGAAATTCCCGTCGGGATTAGCATACCAATTGGATGGCGTTTAATATCCAAAATAATATATTCGCCTTCGCTCAAATTGAGATTCGGGTATTGCTGAACTGATTTTTCGTGTTTTTGCTTCAGGTCGTCACTAATAGTAAACGGCTTCGGGTCAATATCTCGCGCAACATGTACGACTTGCGGTTCATTAGCATATTGACTACGCAATCGCGGATCAAAATTCTCCCCATCAATAATTTCTGGTCTTGCCGTCACATAAGAATTAGTCTGCGCCACAACCGGAGCCGGACGACCAGTCTGTGGTGGATGATGGTATAGTGGTCGACCATCAGCATCATACGCAACAGGCTGCGTTAAATCTTCTGACGAGGATGTTTGTGGATTCATGCCTATATTATAACACGACAGAACTTAAGATAGTCTTGTTTTTTGCCCATGGCGGCTCCTAGTTAAGTTTGTCTGGTTTTATTAAAGCACAAAAAACCGAAGAATACGATAACTATCTTCCCAAATGCCGCTTCGCTTTAATCGTCACTCGACGACCACGCGGTGTGCGCTCAATAAAACCAATTTGTAGCAAATATGGCTCATAAAAATCCTCAATTGTCGTCGCTTCGTCACCAGTCAGTGCCGCAATTGTCGTTAAGCCAACAGGATTATCACCATAATTTTCCAGAATCGATTGCAATAAATTACGATCAGCCGGATCCAAGCCCAACTCATCCACTTCCAGCATTTCCAAAGCGTTAGTTGTAGTTTTTACATCAATTATTCCATCACCATTAACATCAGCATAGTCACGAACTCGCTTAAGAAGCCTATTGGCAATACGTGGCGTCAAGCGCGCTCGCGTCGACAATAAATCCGCCGCTTCACTTCGAATTGACGACTCCAAAATCTTCGCACTACGCGTCACAATTTTCGCAATATCCTCTGGCGTGTAAAATTCCAAACGATAAATATGTCCAAACCTATCACGCAAAGGCGCCGCCAAACTTCCAGTGCGCGTCGTCGCACCAATCACCGTAAATCGCGGCAAATCCAATCGAATTGATCGCGCTGCCGGACCTTTTCCAATCACAATATCCAGCTTAAAATCTTCCATTGCAGAATACAAGATTTCTTCCACTGATCGCCCCAACCGATGAATCTCATCGATAAACAGAATATCGCCGTCCGACAAATTAGTCAGAATTGACGCCAAATCGCCCGCTTTTTCAATTGCTGGACCACTAGTAATTCGCAAATTCGTACCCATTTCATTAGCAATCACCGTCGCCATAGTTGTTTTACCAAGCCCCGGCGGACCATATAATAATACATGATCCAACGGCTCGCCGCGCTTTTTAGCTGCATCAATCGCCAAGCGCAAATTACGCTTCAATCTCTCTTGGCCAACATACTCAGAAAAACTCTGCGGACGCAGACTTACCTCAATTCGCTGCTCTTCAGAATCATCATCGTGCGAACTTGTATCAACTATTCTTTCAATTGCCATACACTAATTATATCATTTGTAGTACAATAGGGGTGTCTACATCTAGAACCAGGCGTTTTGAGCGCATTGTTTACGTGCATAATGGGCAGCCGTTATCGAGCGTAAACTTGCGTTCTAGGTGTAGACAGCCAAATTTAACGGCTGTCCTTTTTGTTGGGCGGCACATCTCATAGGAGGGGATGATGAACACAAGCGAGAAAAAACCAATTTTTAAGAAGGTGTGGTTTTGGGTAATTATTGTTATTATTGTGATTGGAGTATCTAGCGCATCGCAACAGAACAAAGCCACTGTCGTCAATACAAACAATAATAACGCTACTTCGGAAAATAAACCAACCGAAAAAACTACTTTCAAAGTCGGCGAAACTATCGCTTTCGACGGCAAGGAGGTGACTGTTAAATCAATTGAGCGCAATTGGGATTCTGGTAACCAGTTCATTAAAGCCAGTGACGGCAAAGAATATATTAAAGCAAATGTTTCAATCGTCAACAAATCAAATAGTGAATTGTCTTTCAATACATTTGATTGGAAAATTGAGGACACGAATGGTGCCATTGAAGGGCCAAGCGGCACGGCCTTCACTGCAAGCGACAACCTGGGGTCTGGCGACCTAGCGGTCAACGGCAAAAAAGAAGGTTCTGTTATTTTTGAGGTTGCAAAAGATTCAAAAATTAAAATTCACTACCAGCCTTCATTTTGGTCAAATAAAAAAATTACCATTGAGCCGTAAGAAAACTAATTATCATTACGAGGACGCTATTGCTTTTAGCGTCCTTTTCTATATTTACTATCGTTTCAAAGCTTCAGTTACCCGCTGAGCTGTTGGCAAATTAGCATCGACGTTTTCAAGCGCCTTAGTGGCATCTGCCAGCGTATAACCCAAAGCCATCAACGCCTCCAAAGCTTCATCAGAAGTGTTTAATTCAGTCTGCAATGGAGTTTCCGTTCGGCCGTAATGGGTCGGTAAACCAACTTTATCACTCAAATCAACCACTACTCGCTCGGCGGTTTTTTTGCCGACGCCAGTGGCCTTTTGTACAAAGCCGCTGTCAGCATTAGCAATAGCATTGCGCACTTGCTCGGCATCACCCAAGCTCAAGATAGCCAGCGCAGCCTTCGGACCAACCCCCTGAACCGTGATTAGCTTTACAAATAACTTTTTCGCCGCCAAACTAGAAAACCCGAACAATTCCTCAGACTGTTCGCGCACATGATGATAAGTGTAAAATTTCACTTCCTGATCTAATATCACCGCATCAAAATCATTAGTCGCCACGCTAACTTCATATCCAACACCATGAACATCAATGACTAACGAGCCGTTAAACTTCTCAGCAACTTTTCCAAAAACATGTGCAATCATATTTCAATTATACCCGATTCATCGCTGCGTGTGTAATTGCTGCAGCCAAAGCGTCCGCGCAGTCATCCGGCTTCGGAACATCTTTCAAACCCAAATTAAGGCGCACCATTTCCTGAACCTGCTTTTTATCGGCCTTTCCATAGCCGGTCAAAGTTTGCTTTATTTGCAACGGTGTATATTCAGCAATCGGCATTCCGGCTTTTCGCCCAGTCAACATCGCCACGCCGCGCGCTTCCGCCACAGAAATCGCCGTCGTAACATTGCGCGCAAAAAATAGCTTTTCAATCGACATAACATCAGGATTTGTTTCGGCAATAATTTCTGTCAGACTATCGAAAATATCTTCAAGCCTTTCATCAATTGGCGTATGTGCCGGCGTCGTCACGACTCCCGCCGTGACCATCTTGAACTTGCCACGAGAAAAATCAATCACACCAAAACCCAAAATTCCCGTTCCCGGGTCAATCCCGATAATTCTCATATCTTTATTATAGCAATTATTTGCCGTTAGTGGATTTAATGCTTTCGCGGATTTTTCGTACAAATTGCGAAATTTCCCATCGCCATTGCCATACACCATAACCAACAGCCAGTAAGCTCACGCCACCAAATACCCACCAGCCCCAGGTGGCACCAGCGACTTGTTTAACTTCAGCAGCCGCCGAACCAGCAGCTGGCATATTCGCAGATTTTATCTTTCGACATCGCTTAGTTTGCGGATTACGTTCAAATCCTTCTGGGCATTCTTTTGCTATATCATCAGTGGAGGCAATTTTCCTACATCGACCCGTAGATGAATTGCGAAACTGACCTTCTGGGCAAGGCTTCAAAGTTTTTGCCGCAGCCGATGCGATAGATCGGCATCTGCCAGTTTCTTCGCTACGATAATAGCCATCTTTACAAGGCGCAATAGTTTTTGCCACTTCAATCTTTCGACAACGGCGAGTTTCCGGATGACGATATTGACCAGCGGGACAAGGACTTTCAACGGGCGGAGTGGCAATTTTCACACATCTACCCAGCGCATTTCGCTCGTAACCATTCTGACAGTCTGGATATTCCTTAAAGATATTCTCAGAATTTTCAGTTATCATAAACGTTTGCATCCACTCATCATCAATCAAACTCCACGAAGAGCTTTTCGCTAACTTCTCATATTCAGCGGAATCAATTTTCGAGCCAGCCTCATCTAATAAATAAACTTTTCCTTTTGTTTTTGGCAATTTCAGATTCGTGTTTTTTATTTTGATCACTAAAAATTCGCCAGGATTTAATTCGATATCACCGATATTTTCACGAACGCCAGAATCGCCAACCGTCAATTTACAGCCTGTCGTAATGACGGTTTTTTCGCCAGAATTAATAATTTCAATGAATTGCTCATCAATGTTCGATGCGATTTCACTTAGCTTCAGACCTTCACATTTATTCAACTCCTTTGGAGATTCAGATTTGGAATCTGGGGTTTTGCAATTTGGTCGTGAATACGGCACAATTTCCTGATTATCAGAACCTTTACTCGATAAAAAATCAGTGGAATTATTTTTCGAATCAATAATATTTTCACCAATAAAACAGCGCCAAACAATTTTCACACCACCTTTAATTGGTGAGCCTGCAGACTTTGAATTATTTCCCCAGCCAACGGTATCTGCGACCGACCCGTCCGAACGCGACAACACGACCGATCCATCATTTTGAGCCAAACCCAAATTATTATCAAACTTTATGGCGCCCGCCAACATCTTATCGTTCGACAAGACCAAAAATCCGTTCGCCAAGATTACTTCATCCTTGAAAATCTTTCCAACGGTTTTAGTGCCAGATCCAGCGTAATACTCTATTTTCCAACCAGTCAAGTCAACATTCTGATTCGTCGGATTATATATCTCAATGTATTTTTTATCCTGACTAATCTTTGAAATTAATATCGTCGCATTTTCTTCTGTTCTTTCATCTGACTTATCTATTTTTGGTGGCTCAGATTCGGGATTTGGCTCAGACTTTGAAGACTCATTGGCGGCAGGATTTTCGCTCGGACTATTTGTAGACGAATTCTCCGTTGGAGTCTCGGGATTTTCACTTGATTGAGAAGGTGAATTGCTATCGATCTGATCCTTGTCAACAACTGGATCTTTCGCTTCCTCAGCCGATTTAAGACTATTATCAACAGTCTGAACGTCATCAACTTTCGACTCTTGAGTAGCACTTGAAACACCTTCCGCCAAAACCAACGGCGACGGCATTATTAGCGCCGCGGCTAGTATCATAAGTAGTGTGTTGCGCAAATACTTCATGCTCGCTCCTTGCTTATGGTTAATCATCTTTAGTTTATCGTACTTTTTGTCAAATTAAAAATCGCCCCAAAAAAGGAGCGATTCCTTAAAGCGATGATTTTATTCCGCCGTGATATCCGCATTTGTATGAACATTCACAACGTCATCCAAATCGTCCAACGCATCAATCATTTTCATCAATTTCTGTGCAGTTTCCATGTCGGCAATTTCTATCGGCGTGTTAGCAATATATCGCAACTCCGCATCTTTAACCTTCAAGCCTTGTTCAACCAATTTATTCCGCACGCTCGCCAAATCTTTCAACTCTGTATACACGATAATCTCGCCATCTTCCTCGACAGCATCTTCGGCGCCAGCGTCCAAAACCGCCAGCAACAAATCTTCCCCGCTGCCTTTGATAGTGATGACGCCTTTGCGTGTAAATTGGAACATCACACTACCAGCATCAGCAATTCGCCCGCCATTTTTAACCAACGCAGTTTTTACCTCTGGCAATGTTCGATTACGATTATCTGTCGCCGTTTCAATAATAACGCCCACGCCGCCAGGACCATAACCTTCGTAAGCAATTTCTTCCAAAGCCGCCGCACTTTTATCTGCCACTCGATCAATTGCTCGCTGAATGTTTGCACTAGGCATATTTGCGGCCTTAGCTTTTTCAATTGCCATCGCCAAACTTGAGTTCAGCGCTGGGTCTGTGCCGCCACGTGCTGCAATAGCAATTTGATTACCCAATTTCGTAAAAATCGCGCCGCGCTTAGCGTCAACAATCGCTTTTTGTCGGTGAGTTGTAGCCCATTTACTGTGTCCTGACATATTTTCTCCTAAAGTTATTTGCTATTTCAATCTGTTACTATTATACACTACTCCACAATATTTATCTTAGCGAGGTCTAATTTAGTTTGCTTTTTCATCCAAGTCATTGCCAAAATTAGTGCCACATATAAAGCCGCACATTGCCACAAATTGATACTAACTTCCATTTGAGCCCATTCAAATCCAGCCGTCCAATTGGTGACTTGGATCATATAAC
>CAUSFG010000008.1:0-18713 GCA_963530815.1 uncultured Candidatus Saccharibacteria bacterium | reverse complement strand
CGTGCTCGTCGTCGAATAATTCACGACATAAACTGCGCGCGACTTCTGTTTTTCCCACGCCAGTAGGTCCGAGGAATAGGAATGAGCCAATCGGTCGATTGACGTCGCCGAGTCCAGCGCGTGACCTACGGATGGCGCTTGCTACGGCTGCCACGGCGCGATCTTGTCCGATGACTTGGCGGCTGATTGATTCTTCTAATTCGGTCAATTTGCTAGATTCACTTTCCATCAATCGCTCCACTGGAATTCCGGTCCAGCGCGCCACCACGCCAGCGATATCGTCAGGCGTAACTTCTTCGCGGAGCAATCGGTCGTGAGTTGGAATTGCCGCTAGCTCCTCGCGGGCGCTTGCTAATTTTTTCTCCAGCTCCGGCAAATCGCCATACTTAATGCGGCTGGCGGTGGCTAGGTCTGCGTCGCGTTCAGCAATTTCTAATTGTGAGCGCAGATTGTCCATTTTTTCGGTAGTTGTGTTGACGGTTTGCAAAATGTCTTTTTCGTGTTGCCATTTTTTATCAATCACTTCGGCTTTTGCGCGAATCTCGGCAATTTGCTCCTTGATTTCATCTTTGCGAATATTGGCGTGGTCGGATTTGTCTTTTTTTAGCGCCGCTTCCTCAATTTCCAATTGCAAGCGTCTATTGTTCAATCGATCCAGTGTGATCGGCACGCTTTCTAATTGCATTTTGAGTGAGCTAGTTGCTTCGTCAAGTAAATCTACCGCTTTATCAGGCAGGAATCGGTCGGGCAAATATCTGGTGGACAATCTAGCAGCCGCCACGATTGCGTCATCAGCGATTTTTACTCCGTGATGAATTTCGTATTTTTCCTTCAATCCGCGCAAAATGGCAACAGTGTCGTCAAAGCTTGGTTCGCCAACATAAACTGGCTGGAATCTTCGCTCTAAGGCGGCATCTTTTTCGACGTATTGACGATATTCAGCGAGTGTTGTCGCGCCAATCATGTGCAATTTTCCGCGAGCCAGCGCTGGCTTTAACATATTGCCCGCATCCATGCTGCCTTCGCTTTTTCCAGCGCCAACCATGGTGTGAATTTCATCGACAAAAAGAATAATCTCACCAGCCGCTTCTTCTACTTCTTTTAGAACAGCTTTCAATCGATCTTCAAATTGTCCACGAAAACTAGCGCCCGCCAGAAGACTGGAAATTTCCAGGGAAATTAGTCGCTTATCCTTCAGTGAAGCGGGAACGTTGCCTTTGACAATTCGCTGCGCCAACGCCTCAACAATTGCGGTTTTACCGACTCCTGGCTCACCAATGAGAACGGGATTATTTTTAGTGCGGCGACTCAAAATCTGTATAGTGCGTCGAATTTCTTCATCTCGACCGATCACTGGATCGAGTTTACCCTCGCGTGCTAGCGCCGTTATGTCTGTACCGAATTTTTCGAGTGGTTTAGTTGTTTCTTCTTGATTCATGTTTGGTGGCATAAAATCCTCCTTTTGGTTTTTAGTCCTAATTTGTTGCGCCCCGACAAAAGACAGAATGGTAAAACTTGATGTAGTTATCATAACAAATTAGCACTCTCAGTGCAAGAGTGCTAATAAAATAAATAGTCATTTTGTGATATGTTAAGTGTATGAATATTCTTGTCACTGGTGGCGCTGGATATATCGGCAGTCACACTATCATCGAACTATTATCGTCAAATCATAACGTAGTGGTGGTCGATAACTTATCAAATTCATCCGTCGAGAGTCTGAGGCGAGTTGAAGAAATCACTGGTCAATCAATACCGCTTCATGAATTTGATCTATGCGATCATCGGCGACTATCAGAATTGTTTAAGTCTGAGAAAATTGATGCTGTAATTCATTTTGCTGGGTTGAAGGCTGTTGGTGAATCAGTTGAAAAGGCGCTTCTTTACTATAAAAACAACCTCGAAAGCACGTTGGTCTTGCTTGATGTGATGCAAGAATTTGACGTGAAGAAATTGGTGTTTTCTAGTTCGGCAACAGTTTACGGCGATCCAGCTCGATTGCCAATTACCGAAGATATGCCGTTGTCTGCCACAAATCCATATGGTCAGACAAAGTTGATGATTGAGCAAATGCTTCGCGATATTTCTGCAACGAATCAAGATTGGCAATTTACATCTCTCCGCTATTTTAATCCAGTTGGTGCACATCCGAGCGGTCGCATCGGGGAAGATCCTTCAGGAATCCCGAACAATCTTCTGCCGTTTGTATCGCAAGTTGCTGTTGGTAAGCGGGACCATTTGAGTGTTTTTGGTGACGATTATGAAACTCCAGATGGAACTGGCGTGCGTGATTACATTCATGTGGTTGATTTGGCGAAGGCACACGTGGCAGCTCTGGAGAATTTGGACCAACCGAACGAATATAAAGTCTATAATATCGGCACCGGTCGTGGCACTTCAGTTTTGGAATTAGTGAAGGCGTTTGAGAAGGCGTCTGGTCGTGATATTCCATATCAAGTTACTCCACGTCGAGCGGGTGACATCGCGGCGTGCTATGTAGATCCAAGTTTGGCGGAAAGAGAACTAGGTTGGCGAGCAGAATTGACAATTGAAGATGCTTGCCGCGACGCTTGGAATTGGCAGAGCAATAATCCGAATGGCTACAATGGCTAATTGCCGGATTTGGTGAAAATCTTATTTTCGTAATAAGCGGAACGTTTGGAAAGTTCTGAATTTAAGTTTCCAATTCCGCCATATTGCTCGACTAGGGTTTTCTTTCCAGAAAATAAATCTGTACCCAGGCCTAATCGGTCGCCGTCAATTTTAACGCCCAACGCTGCCAAAGTTGACGGATACATATCGAATGTCGTGAATTGGCGGTTCTTTGAATGGTCAGTCGAAATGGCTGGATTTATAAACGTGTTGTAGATGGTTCGCTGATAATTAGTTCCACCAATTTTTTCGTCGTAATATGAAGTCTGCATGCCTAAATGGTCGCCAGAAATGATAATTGTGGTGTTTTCATAAAATGGCTGAGATTTAACCCAATTGACGAATGCAGCGACTTGTTTTGAGGAGCAAGCGTGAACATTGTCGTATTGATTACTGAAGGTTTTAGCGCAGGTTTCATCCAAATAGCCATCGGTAAAATGCGTATCGGCGGTCAATAATTGCAAGTTAAATGGCTTGTCTGACGCCGCCAAGCGCGAGGCTTCTTCGCGGGCAAATTGGAATAATTTTTTATCTTCATAACCCCACCAAACTTTGTAATCTTCGGATATTTTTCCGTGTTTTTTGGCGTAATTGTAATCTTCGATATTGAAGTTGCCGTGTTGAGTTAATAATTTATCGCGCCCGCCAAAGCTTGCTTCAGAGCCCATAACAAATGTTTGATTATAGCCTTGTTTTTCTAAAATCTCACCAAGACTATAAGCGCCTGGCAAGAACTTTTTAAACTCGCCCAGGGCGTTATGGTCGCGTCCGCCAACCAAGTTTTCTTTCAGTGGGACGCCAGCAGATTGCGCAGCCATTCCTGCCACGGTCCAGCCGGTGTTTGTTGCAGGCAAAGCGCCGCCGACACCGGATGCTTTGTTTGAGAATGAGGTATTTTTTAACGCCAATTCTTCCAGCTCTGGAATGATGGAGGTTTCGGAGCTGCCGCCATTAGCCTTTGATGCTAAAGTGTTTTCCATTGACTCTAAATAGATGTATATTAAGTTGCGTTTTTTCTCTGGGAAAGTCAATTTGGCGGTTTTTGGATTGACGTAATTTTCTTCGTATAATTTGGTCGATTGGGTTAGGGCGTAAATATAGTTAGGAATGCCGAAACTTTGAATCAGAAGGACGATTGCAATTAAAAACATACTTAGCGAGTAAATTGCTTGATTTCGTAATCTCAAAAACGGCAAAGTGAGTTTTCGTGATGATTTGATTTTTTTCAAGCAAAAGGCGATTATGCGATTGATAAAAGAGATCGATTTGTCGAACATTGGGATTAATAAAGTGCCGAATAATAGGAAAACTAGCGGAAGATTTTGCAGGACGGCCGACCATAAATTGTCAGATTTGCCACCAGCTAATCCGTTGACGAAATAAAAAATTATCTCGTCGATTTGTGAATCTTTAAAGACTATATATTTATAGCGCGCCGCAATTAGGCAAAATGCCGCCAAAAAAAGCAAAATGATTGATATTGATTTAATCCAGAAACGTTTGGTAAATTTAATTTTTCTCACTATTCTATTATATCACTTACGTTTTTTGAGGATGAAGGGGTATAATAAAAGCATGAGCAAGAACAAGACGCGCACATTCGGAATTAGTTGGTGGATTGGGCTGGTTTTATTTGCGGGGATGATTTGTTTGATGTTGGGCGATATTTTACATCGAGATGGCGTAATTGGCTCAAAAACTGATGTTTTAGTGATGGGTACGAATGCTGGATTTAAGCCGTTTGAATATATTGATAACAATCAAGTGGTTGGATTTGACGTTGATCTGGCGAGGGAAATTGCTAAAAGCTTGGGCAAAGATTTGAAGATCGAAGATATGTCGTTTGACGGGTTGCTGCCGGCGTTGGATAGTGGGCAAATTGATATGGTGGCGGCTGGAATGACAGTGACGCCTGAGCGAGAAAAAAATGCGTTGTTTTCGGATCCGTATTATTCGGCGTCGCAGAGAATAATTGTTAAAAAGGGCAGTCCGATTCGCAATAAATATCAATTGCCAGGGCGAAAAATTGGCGTACAACTGGGTACGACTGGCGATACTTTGGCGTCTAAAATTGCTGGCGCATTAGTCACACAATTCCAAACCGCGCCGAGTGTTTTACAGGAATTAAGTTCGGGAAAAATTGAAGCAGTTATTCTGGACGATGCTCCCGCAAAGCAATATTCGGCTGGATTTTCTGACTTAGAAATCTTACCGGGAGCGCTCAGCGATGAAAGTTATGCGATTGCTATTAAAAAGGACAATAAAGACCTCCTAGAAAAGGTTAATAAAGAAATTGCCAAGATGAAAAAAGATGGTCGCTATGAAAAGCTGATCCGCAAATATTTTGGTGAGGAGGCTAAATCGTGAATTTTTGGGAAGTGATTTTTGGTGGCGGTCGATGGCTATTTTTATGGCATGGATTAGAAGTGACGTTGGTTTTGACCGTGTTGTCGCTTATTTTAGGATCGGCAATTGGTGTGCTTGTCGCCCTGATGCGCACGTCGAATTTACGACCATTTGGCAGGATGAAAACAAGCAGACTCGCGAACTTTAATCCGCTGGCTAGTCTGGGAAAAATTTATGTCGATATTATTCGCGGCACGCCACTTTTGGTCCAGCTATTGATTATGTATTACGTCGTTTTTGGGTCGTATCAATTTATGCCGAAGATTTTTGTGGCGGCGGTGGCGTTTGGGATAAATAGCGGCGCGTATATTGCTGAAATTATTCGTGGCGGAATTCAGAGTATTGACAAGGGTCAAATGGAAGCAGCCAGGTCTTTGGGATTGAGTAATTGGCAGGCAATGCGGCTGGTTATTTTACCGCAAGCAATGAGAAATTCATTGCCGGCGTTGATTAGTGAATTTATCGCGCTATTAAAGGAAACTTCGGTTGTTGGTTGGATTGGTCTGAATGATATTATGCGGGGCGCGGACAATATTCGTTTTCAGACGGCGACAGCTTTTCAATCGCTATTTGCTGCTGCGGCGATGTACTTAATTTTGACGGCGATTTTTACGCGAGTAATGGCGCGAGTAGAAAGGAAATTGAAACATGACGATGATCAGCGTTAAAAATTTGAAAAAAACGTTCGGCGCAAATCGAGTTCTTCGCGATATTGACGTGGAAATTGAAGAGGGCGAGATTGTCGTGGTGGTTGGCTCGTCTGGTTCTGGCAAGTCGACGTTCTTGCGTTGTCTGAACTTGCTGGAGGAGCCGACTTCGGGTGAGATTATTGTTGATGGAGTGAAAATTACTGATCCACACGTAAACTTGAACGCGTTGCGTCAGAATATCGGCATGGTCTTTCAGCAATTTAATCTGTTCCCGAATTTGAGCGTGATTGAAAATATTAAATTAGCTCCGAAAAAGCTACGTAAATTTTCAGATCAAAAAGCGACAAAATTGGCGCGAAGTTTATTGGACGATGTTGGATTGTTGGATAAAGCGGACTCTTCGCCGAATAGTTTGTCTGGCGGTCAAAAACAGCGGGTGGCAATTGCGCGGGCGCTAGCGATGGAGCCGAAAATTATGCTTTTTGACGAGCCGACTTCAGCACTGGATCCAGAGATGATTGGCGAAGTTCTGGACGTGATCAGAAAAGTTGCCAAAAAGGGAATGACGATGGTAATCGTTACGCACGAAATGAAATTTGCCCGTGAAGTCGGCACGCGGATGATTTTTCTGGACAAGGGAGAAATAATCGAAAACGGAACGCCTGAGCAAGTTATGGATCATCCGAAAACCGAGCGTGCCAAAAAATTCTTCGCCAAATAGCCCGAGTGACCTCGCTATAATTCGCTTAGAACTGGGACTTCTGTCAATTTGTTAACTAGCTGGTCCAGGTTAACCTCTGTCAAATAGCTTGGCAGAATCCGCGCCGTTTTCGGATCAACAAAGCCGCATTCTGCTACTTCCTCGACGCCGTGAGAAGTTTTCTCTAAGTCAATGTTTTGGTAATCTTGCCAGTTGGTGATGAGGAAGAAAAATTCCAGTTGTTCACAATCTCCGTGTTTGGATGAAGAATTTGTGTCGGCGAATTGCTGGACAAATAGCAGCTTACCAATTTCTGGTTTGACGCCAGTTTCTTCAATCATTTCTCGACGCAAGCCGTCCAACAAGCTTTCGCCCATTTCCAAGCCGCCGCCCGGCGTACACCAAAAATTACGCCCTTTGCCATTATTGGCGGTCAATTGTTGGCAGAAAATTTCGCCGTTTTCATTGATAATAATTCCGCGCACGTTTACTCTTCGTCGCATAAAACCTCCTTTGATTGCTAATAGCCAGAGGTTCAATTAGTCTGAACGTACGCCCAATAATTTCATGGTCGGGGTGACTGGATTTGAACCAGCGACCTCACCGTCCCGAACGGTGCGCGCTACCGAGCTGCGCCACACCCCGACGCTAAAAAACAGTATAAAACTAACAGATATTTTTGTCCAATTGTAATTATTAAAATGGAATCAACTAGTCCTAAAATGATATAATATAAGATGGACTTAGAGCGTAAAGGACTATAAATGAAACATATTTTACGAATTTTTAGAGGCTATTGGTTGCTGTTTATTATCTTGATTGGATTCACGTATGGCGTTGTGATGGCGAATTTGTGGCTGCCAGATAAAATGTCGGAAATTGTCAATAACGGCATCATTAAACAAGATATGTCGGCGATTTGGAATAATGGCTTGATGATGATTTTAGTGACGGCGGCTGGTGGGTTTTGTTCGATTGTCGTGGGTTTTTTGGCGGCGCGAATTGCTACGGGAATGGCGCAAAAATTGCGATTGAAATTGTTTGAACGAATAGAAAGTTTTTCTTTGGCGGACTTTAATAAGTTTTCTACGGCGTCGCTGATTACGCGCTCAACGAATGATATTCAGCAGATTCAAACAACGTCAATAATGCTGCTGAGACTGGCGTTAATGGCACCGATTATGGCAATTGGCGGTCTGCAAAAAGCCATGAATAATGCGCCCGATTTAAGCTGGATTATCGCTTTGGCGGTGTTTGTTTTGCTCGTGGTGATCGCCGCGTTATTTACGATTGCCGTACCTAGGTTTAAGAAATTACAGACTCTGGTGGATAAACTTAATTTGGTGGCGCGGGAAAATTTGGTTGGACTGAAAGTTATTCGTGCGTTCCATAACGAGAAGATTGAGCAGAAAAAATTCCAAGAAGCCAATACGGAATTAAATAAGATGAACTTATTTGTGAATCGTTTGATGATGTTGCTTGATCCGATTATGACTTTGGTGATGAACTTTTCGAGTGTGGCAATTGTGTGGTTTGGCGCGCATTTGATAAGTAGCGGCAATTTGCAAATTGGTAATATGATGGCGTTTTTGGAATACGCGATGCAGGTGATAATCTCGTTCTTGTTGCTATCGATGGTGTTTATTATGGTGCCACGAGCCGCCGTATCAGTGCGTCGAGTCGGAGAAGTTTTAGACACTTTGCCGTCAATTACTGACCCGAAGTCGCCGAAAAAATTGCCAAAAGATGCTAAGGGAAAAATTGAATTTAAGGACGTTACGTTTACTTATCCTGACGCGGATTTGCCAGTGCTTTCGGATATTAATTTTGTAGCCGAACCTGGTCAGACAACGGCGTTTATTGGCAGTACTGGTTCGGGAAAGTCTACGTTGATAAATTTGATTCCTCGTTTTTATGATGTTTCGGCGGGGCAGATTTTGCTTGATGGTGTGGATATTAGAAATCTGAAATTAGAAGATTTGTCTGGTCAAATTGGTTACGTGCCGCAAAAAGGTGTGCTGTTTAGTGGAACGGTTGCTAGTAATATCAAATACGGCAACGCTGAGGCTGATGATGAGTTGATCGAGAAGGCGGCCAAAATTGCCCAAGCGGAAGAATTTATTAGCGAGTTAAAAAGTGGCTATAAAAGTGAAATCGCTCAGGGCGGTAGCAATGTTTCTGGTGGTCAGCGCCAACGTTTGTCGATTGCGAGGGCTATTGCGGTTGAGCCGAATGTTTACATTTTTGACGATTCGTTTTCGGCGCTTGATTTTAAGACGGACGCGAAGTTGCGGGCTGTGCTTGCAAAGGAAACTAAGAATAAAACTGTGCTAATTGTCGGTCAACGAATTAATACGATTATGAATGCCGATAAAATTATTGTGCTTAATGAGGGGAAAATTGTTGGTCAGGGAACGCATCAGGAATTGATGAAAGATTGTGAAGTTTATCAAGAAATTGCCGCTTCGCAACTCTCGGAAGATGATTTACAGAAAATGTCTATTGCTGCGAAAGGAGTGTTGTAATGTCTAGGCAAACCACGAAAAAACGTCAGCAAGTACGAATGGGCGGCCCGATGGGTGGAATGGGCACTGGCGAAAAGGCTAAAGATTTCAAGGGAACGGTCAAGAAGCTGATTAAATATTTGTCGGATTTTCGATGGCAAATGTTGATGGTGTTGGTTTTTGCAATTGGGAGCACGATTTTTGCGATTATCAGCCCGAAGATTTTAGGCGGCGCGACGAATCAAATTGTTGATGATTATGCCAATATGAAAGCCTACGAGGCGATTACTAGCAAATTGCCAAAAGGTGTTTCTTTGCCAGCGGGAACTACTGGCGCGGACGTTTTGAACCGATTGCCGAATAAGTCGGAGATTGAAAAACAGATTCCGTCCAGTCAGCTTGAGTCGATTAAAAAGCTAGATCTTAGTCGGCGCCCAGAATTTCATTTTGACGCTATTTGGCGAATAACTATTTTGCTAGTCGGAATGTATGTGTTGAGTGCGATTTTTCGCTATATTCAAACGTGGATAATGACCCAGGTAACGCAAACCGTAACTTTCAGGATGCGACAACAATTGTCCGAAAAAATAAATCGATTGCCGCTGAGTTATTTCGATAAACAAACTTACGGCGAAGTCCTTAGTCGCATAACTAATGATGTCGATACGATTAGCCAAACACTAAATCAGAGTTTGTCGCAAATTATAACTTCAACGGTTACGGTGCTGGGAATTTTGGCGATGATGTTTTCGATTAGCTGGCAGATGTCGCTAGTTGCGCTGCTGGTGCTTCCGTTGGCGGGTGGCGTGATTACGCTGATTGCAAAGAGCTCACAAAAACAATTCTTACGCCAGCAAACGCAGCTTGGCGAGCTTAATGGACATATTGAAGAAATGTATGGCGGACATCAAGTGATGCGGGTCTTTAATGGTCAGAAAAAATCGATTGCTAAGTTTTCTAAGATCAATAATCGGCTTCAGGATAGTGCTTGGAAGGCTCAATTCTTTTCTGGATTGATTCATCCGATTATGAATTTTATCGGCAATATTGGCTACGTTGCTATGACAATTTTGGGCGGTTGGCTGGCGATTAATGGTCGGCTAAAAATTGGCGATATTCAGGCGTTTATTCAATACGTCGATCAGTTCAATCAGCCGCTGGTTCAGGTTGCTAATATTGCTAATATTTTGCAATCGACAGCTGCCGCTGCCGAGCGAGTGTTTGAGTTTTTGGACGAGCCAGAAGAAGCGGTTGAATCGAATAACTTGGTAAAATTGTCCAACGTAAAAGGCGAAGTTGAATTCGACAACGTCGTCTTCGGGTATAAGCCAGACCAAACAATCATCAAAGGTTTGTCTGCGCACATTAAGCCAGGTCAGCGCGTGGCGATTGTCGGTCCGACCGGTGCCGGTAAAACGACGCTGGTTAACTTGCTAATGCGATTTTATGAGATCAATAGTGGTTCGATTAAAATTGACGGCGTGGATATTCGTAAGATGAAACGTAGCGATGTGCGTCAAATGTTTGGCATGGTGCTGCAGGATACGTGGCTGTTTAATGGCACGATTCGTCAGAATTTGATGTATGGCAATCCAAAAGCTACCGAGGAAGAGATGATAAAAACCGCCGAAGAAGCGCATGTTGATCATTTTGTGCGGTCGTTGCCGGGTGGCTATGATATGGTTCTTGGTGAGGACGCTGCTAACATGTCACACGGAGAAAAGCAGATGCTGACAATTGCCAGGGCGATGCTAGAAAAAGCGCCAATGTTGATTTTGGACGAAGCGACAAGCTCGGTCGATACGCGCACAGAAGTTCTTATCCAAAAAGCCATGGAGAAGTTGATGCAGGGAAAAACTAGTTTTGTTATCGCGCACCGTTTGAGCACTATTCGTGACGCTGATTTGATTTTGGTGGTTAAGGACGGGAATATTATCGAGCAGGGCAATCACGAAACTCTGCTGAAACAAAATGGATTTTACGCCGAGCTTTACAATAGTCAGTTTGCTGAGTAATTGACTGCTACTTTTTATATAGTGATATTTTTGTAGCTTTTGGTGTGTGCAAATCGAAATCAATATCAGTTTTCTGGACAATTTCATAATAAGGCGGAACTGATGGGTTTTTCGGAAGTTCAATTATTTTTCCGTCGTTAAATAGTTGTCCTTGTCGGTAGACATTGTGTATAAACGGCACATTTGGCTTTACTTTTCTTAAGCGATATAGCGCTGATTTATGTTGCGTTTCGTTATTTTTAACGACTTCAGGTTGCGTGTGCCATTGCCCCATAATACATAACGTTAATAGGGAATCGTCAATTTTAAGGATATTTTTAGCTAGTTGTTCTTCTCGTTCCTGCGGGCTTGGTGATATGACGGCATCCTTATCTAAATTGTCAAAAAATGTATCAATAAAAACGAGCTCTTTAAGTTGATTTTGCCGTAGAAGAATTGCTATCGTTTTTATCATCTCAAGAGATAGAACGCTTAAGTCAAAAAGGTCTTCATCAACTAAGGAAAAATCGCAAGATCCGGTCTTTACTGAATTGATGAAGTTGGACGCTGCGGGGCTGGCTTCAATAGCTAATCTCTTTATGCCAAGTTTTATAACTAGAGTGTAGATAATATTGGCATTTTCTTTTATGCCGTGAATTTCACCATGAACAATTAGGTTTGACTTTTGTAAGGCAGGTAGCAGGAGATCGAGGTGTTTTATGTCCAGCTGTTTCGGTAAAAATGTTTTGATAATATCGTGATTATTCATAGGTGCTAATTGATAGTTTACTTCATAAAACTGTAAATATATAGGGCTGAGTCGTTAATAAATTTGTTGATATTTGGCGAAGTATTTATAATTAAGTCATGAATATCGCAGACCAACTCCTTGCTAAATACCCAATTATTTCTGACCAAGTCGATATAAAAGAGCTTGGCGCGCTTTTAAGGGAGTTGGAGAATACTTTACGCCGTGGCGCCACTGGAAACATCGTGGAGCTTGGCTGTTATGTTGGCACAACTAGTTTGTTTATTCGCCGACTATTGGACGCTTATAATTTTACGGGCGAATTTCACGTTTACGATTCGTTTGCGGGATTGCCAGAAAAAACCCAGAAGGATAATAGCGCCGCGGGTGATCAGTTTAAGGCTGGCGAGTTATTAGCGCCGCGTAAGACGTTTGTCCAGAATTTTAAGAAAGCAGGATTGAAGTCGCCGATTATTCACAAAGGCTGGTTTTCCGATTTTACTTCTGATGATGTGCCGGAAAATATTATGTTTGCGTTTTTTGATGGCGATTTTTATGAGTCAATTGTCGATTCTTTTCGGGCTTGTGAAAGTAAATTTAATGAAGACGCGATAATTATTGTCGATGATTACGCAAATGAAGCTCTACCGGGCGCTGCAAAAGCCACTGATGAATGGCTAAAAGTTAACCGACAATTCGCAGTCAGAACCGAGGCCAGTCTGGCAATCATCTCCTCTTGCCCAAAAACATAAACGTGTTACAATTAAAACATCACTAATATAAACAGGGGAGGGTTGTGATGGATGAACCAATTCACATCACGTCTGAAATAGGAAAACTTAAGACCGTTCTATTGCATCGGCCAGGTGAAGAGCTGGAGAATTTGACGCCAGACTATCTGACTGATCTTTTATTTGACGATATTCCATATCTGAAAGTGGCGCAGGCTGAACACGATGCTTTTGCGGAAGTATTGAGAAGTCGTGGAATCGAAGTTTTGTATCTGGATCAATTGGTCGCCGAGGCAATTAACACAGATCAATTGCGCGAACAATTTGTCGATGAAATGTTGGCTGCCTCCAAGCAGGATTCACGCCGTGTTACTCAAACATTGCGTCAATTCTTGTTGGACTTGCCAACTCACGCTATGATTCGCAAGATTATGGCTGGTGTTCGCAAGGATGAAATTACTTTGCCTCCAGATCAGCATCAGCAACTTCATAATATGATCGAGAAAAATCGTTATCCGTTCTATCTCGATCCGATGCCAAATCTATACTTTACACGCGACCCAGCTGCCGCAATTGGTAACGGTTTGACAATTAACAAGATGCACTGGACGGCTCGTCGTCGTGAATCGCTATTTATGCGCTACATCATCGACCATCATCCACGCTTTGCTAACCGTGCGCCAGTTTGGTACAACCGCACAGAGAAATTCTCAATGGAAGGTGGTGACGAATTAATATTAAGCGATAAGGTTATGGCAATTGGTGTTTCAGAGCGAACAACTGCTGAGGCAATTGAAAAGATGGCAACCAAGCTGTTTGCTGGCTCGAAATTTGAGAAAGTCATCGCTATGGAAATTCCAAAATCTCACGCCTTCATGCACCTAGACACCGTGTTTACGATGATTGATCGTGATAAGTTTACGATTCACCCAGAAATTCGCGACCATGGCGGCAGGATGAATTGTTTCATTTTGGAGAAGGTTGAAGGTCAGCCATTCCCACGAATCACGCATGAAACAGATTTGGAGCACGTTCTGAGGGTTGCGCTGGGCTTGCCAAGTGTTACGTTGATTGAGTGTGGTGGTGGCGATCCGATTGCTGCTGCTCGCGAACAGTGGAATGATGGTTCAAACACTTTGGCGATTGCGCCGGGTGTTGTGGTGACTTATGATCGCAACTACGTAACTAACCAGAAATTGCGCGAAAACGGCATCGAAGTTATTGAAATTAGTGGCGCGGAGCTTGGACGCGGTCGTGGCGGTCCACGCTGTATGAGCATGCCGCTAGTACGAGAGGATGTATTCTAATGGCTCAGAGTTTGAAAGGACGATCGCTGCTGACTTTAGGCGATTATACCGCTGAAGAGATTCGCTTGCTGCTAGATACGGCTCGTGAATATCGCCGATTGAAATATGCTGGTATTCCGCACCGAATCCATGAGGGTAAAAACGTGGCTTTGTTGTTTGAAAAGACTTCAACGCGAACACGCTGCGCATTTACGGTGGCTGCTAATGACCTTGGAATTGCGCCAGAATACCTCGGTAAAGATGATATTCAATTGGGCAAGAAAGAGACGGTTGAAGATACCGCTAAGGTCTTGGGTCGAATGTTTGATGGAATTGAATTCCGCGGCTTTGACCACGCGACTGTTGAGGAATTAGCACGTCACGCTGGCGTTCCAGTATGGAATGGATTGACCGATAAGTTTCATCCAACACAGATTTTGGCTGACTTCATGACAATTGAAGAGTATGTCGGAAAATTGAAGGGAACTAAGTTGGTATTTGTTGGCGATGGTCGCAATAATATGGCAAACTCGTTGATGATTGGTTCAGCTATTATGGGACTTGATTTTCGCATTTTGGCGCCTCGTGAGTTGCATCCAGAGCAAGCTTTGGTTGATAAGGCAAATCACTTTGCCAGGTCAAGTCATGCACGCATTACCGTCACTGACAACTTCGAAGAGGCTTTGCGCGGTGCTGATGTAATTTACACGGACGTTTGGGTTTCAATGGGTGAAGAAGATAAGTTTGCTGAGCGCATTAACCAATTGCGACATTTCCAAGTTAATCGCCAGATGATTAACCTGACAGGAAATCCTGAAGTTAAGTTTATGCACTGTTTGCCAGCATTCCATGACGCATTGACGATTACTGGGAAGAAGATTCAGGAAGATTTCGGTTTAGATTCAATGGAAGTGACAGATGAGGTGTTCCGCTCGCCACATTCGATAGTTTTTGATCAAGCGGAAAATCGTATGCATACAATCAAAGCTGTGATGGCTTTGACATTGTAGTTGTTGTCGTAATGAGGAGGTTAAGGAGGCTCCGAGGCAATGGTAGAAAAAATTAAAAAGGCAAAGCAGAAGCTTCGATCACCGTCGGCGTTTACTATTTTGTTTGTCGTGATCATCGTTATGGCGGCATTGACGTGGGTTGTTCCTTCTGGACTATATAAGACAAACGAAGATGGCGATCGTATAGCTAATTCGTATCACGTAGTCGACAAAGATCGAACCGTCACGGAAGAAAAAGACGGTAAAAAGGAAGAGATCAAAAAACACGATCAGCAAGGTTTGTGGGACGTCTTTACTGCACCTATTAAAGGTATGTCAGACAAGCTTGATGTCATCGTCTTCGTGATGGTGCTTGGTGGATTCTTAGGCGTTACTATGAAAACTGGTGCGCTTGACGCTTCTCTTGGCGCACTACTTCGAAAGATGAAGGGCAAGGAAAAGTGGCTCATCCCGATTCTGATGATTTTATTCGCTATCGGCGGTACTACTTACGGTATGCAAGAAGAAACTGTGGCGTTCTACGCGCTCGTCATACCGATGATGATTGCTGCTGGATATAACGCCATGACTGGTGTGATGGTGATTGTGTTGGGTGCCGGTACTGGTGTGCTTGGTTCAACAATCAACCCATTCTCTACTGGTGTTGCAGCAAAAACCGCAGACGTGAAATTGGGTAGCGTTATTCCAATAATGTCTATCATCTTAGTACTTTGTTTGATTGCTGCGATTATCTTTACTATGCGTTACGCCGCAAAAGTTAAGGCCGGCAAGTACAAAGAAGATGTTCGCTATAAGCCAGCTACGGCTGCTCTCGACACGACAAACGTACCAAAATTCACTGGTCCACGAAAAGTCGTTATGTCCGTGTTTGCTATTACGTTTGTGCTAATGATTCTTTCCTTGATTCCATGGGGAAGTTGGAATATCACATTCTTCGCTGATATGTTTGAATGGGCTGCAGGTTTGCCAGTCATTGGCGCGGTACTTGGTGTAGTCCACAGTGCGGCATTTGGTGATTGGTATTTCAATGAAATCACTGCACTATTCCTAATTTCAACAATTGTCATAACCGCAATTTACTACAAAGAATTTAAGAAAGAGGGTGTTTTCCCAGTTGATACATTTATCGACGGTGTGAAAGACATTTTGCCAGTTGCTTTGATTATCGCAGTGGCAACAGGTGTTTCTGTGGTGATGTCTAATGGCGAAATCCAGGACACAATCATCAGCTGGGGTGAATCTCTTCTGAAAGATGCTGGTGGCGGTGTTGTTGGTGTGTTGGCGTATCTATTCTACTTGCCAATGTCATTTATTGTTCCGTCATCATCAGGTTTGGCGGCAGCAACTATGCCGGTTATTGCGCCAATTGCCGACCTGGTTGGCTCAAGCAAAGAAGTTATGGTTGCCGCATTTGCGACAGCGTCTGGCTTGATTAATATGATGGCTCCAACTATCGCGTCATTGATGGGTGGATTGGCCTTGGCTGGCGTTTCATATCGCGACTGGCTAAAACGCTCAGCTCCAATTATGGCGGTATTTGCTATTATCAGCATCACAGTTATTGCAATTTTCGGAGCACTGTAGCCTATGGATAAGAAGCGTACTATTGTAGTAGCGCTCGGTGGTAACGCCCTGCAACGGCAGGGCGAAGCCGCGTCTGAGCAACAGCAACGAGTAGCCGATGAAACCGTTCGACAACTTTTACCGTTAATCCAGGCTGGTCATAACGTAGCAATTGTTCATGGTAATGGTCCTCAGGTTGGTAATATTGTGTTGCACGAAGAGGCGATTAACACGCCAGATGTACCAAGCTTGCCGCTGGAAGATTCTGGCGCCATGAGTCAGGGGTTGATTGGCTTTTGGCTGCAACAGGCTTTTCATGACGCCTTTATGGTTAATCAAATGAACAATCGCGCTGTTAGTGTTATAACTCAAACGATTGTTAGTTTGAGCGATTCAGCATTCCAAAATCCAACCAAGCCAATTGGTCCGTTCTATTCGGAAGACGAGGCAAAAACCGTCGCTAGCGAACGCGGCTACACGGTAAAAGAAGACGCTGGTCGTGGCTGGCGACGCGTCGTTCCTTCGCCAAAACCTCAGACAATTGTTGAGGCGGATGTGATTAAGGCGCTGGTTCATGCTGGCGTGACGGTCGTTTCAACTGGCGGCGGCGGCATTCCTGTTTTGCAAGACGAAACTGGTCAATTAAAGGGCGTCGCTGCGGTCATCGATAAGGACTTCGGTGCAGCAAAATTGGCAGATCTTTTGGACGCTGACACTTTGCTGATTTTGACTTCGGTTGATGCTGCTAAAATTAATTTTGGCAAACCAGATGAGCAATCTCTTGGGGAAGTTTCAATAGAAGAACTTCAAAAGCATATTGACGATGGACAATTTGCGGCAGGTTCGATGTTGCCAAAAACTCAGGCTGCCTTGTCGTTTTTGGATGGAAAGTCGGGGCGTACGGCGATTATTACTTCGCTAGATAAAACCGCTGAAGCCATTAACGGCTCGGCAGGCACGATAGTTAAATCGTAATAAAAATCAAGGAGTTCCTGTGAATGGCGCAGGAGCTTCTTGTATTTATGTATGTTTTATTTTATAATATGAAATTATGTTGCAATATCTTCGTTCGACAAATAGCGATTCAATAATTAGCCCGCAAGAAAATTTGCGGTCTGGTTCGTGGGTGCGTTGCGAAAGACCGAGCGACGAAGAGGTTTCGCAATTGTTGACGCTGGGCTTGGACGAGGATTTGATAAGTGACGCACTTGACCCGCATGAGGTGCCGCGTATTGAGTTTGACGATGAGTGGACTTATTTGATTGCGCGATTGCCAGACACTGACGACGATTTTAACGATTTTACCACGCCGATTTTATTCTGCATTAATAAAGATCATATCGTGACGTTGTCCAGAGATAGTTTGGGGCGATTGTGGCAGCCATTTATTGATAAAGTGCGAATTAGGACGGATCGACAAGTTGAGCTTTTGGTGGCGATGGTTGAGGCAATTTCAACGCAATATCAGCGGCGCGTGGCAACGATTAATCGCCAAATGCGAGCGGCTACAGACAGTATTCATACGCTGAGAGTTAATGACATTGCCACCTTGGCGGAGTATGAGCGCAAATTGAATGATTATCTTGACGCGTTAATTCCGATGAACTGGGCAATTGAGAGACTTTTGGCGACTCAGAAGTTGCGACTGAAAGCTGATGATAAGGAAGACGTTGAGGACATTTCGATTGATTTGGAGCAGGTGATTGCGCGTTGTAAAAGTTTGTTGAGGACGATTACTAATGTGCGCGACAGCTATAGGGCGGTGATGGATACGCGTCTTAATGAGACGATTCGCCTGCTAACCGTAATTACTGTAGCCTTGACTATTCCGACGATGATCGCTGGTTTGTATGGTATGAACGTGCCGGTTCCAGGTGCTGATAATCCATTGATGTTTTGGGCGATTACCGCGATCAGTGTAGTGCTGGCGTTTGTTGTGGGCTATTATTTCCTGCGTCGCCGATAAAGTTTAATTGCAATTCGACAGATTGCTAATATTGCTTGTGTATATTATAATTTTCTTATGATGGTGGGCTATTTTGAACGCAGATCGTTGACTGAAAAGTTGACGCAAGCTCAACGAATGCATAAAAATGGTTGGATTAATTTGACCGGGAGTCTTGATGCTACTCGAGTTTCAAAGGCTTTGTCGCTGTCTGCTAATATTGTTCGCGATGTACTGGACATCCACGAATTGCCTCGAGCAGAATTTTCCGATGGTGTTGAATATATTTTTACGCGTATACCGTTTGGTCAAACTGATTCTGGCAAAACGGCGCCATTTTTGATTGCAATTAGCGGCGGTCATTATATTACAATATCGCCTCATGTTAAATTTTCACCTCTGGAGGTTAGCGATTATTTATTTAGCACAACCGAGCGTCCAGCGGGAGTTTTTGCTGCGAATTTGGCGTATATTATTTTTCAATATGAACAGCGCGTACACTTGTTAACGGAGCAAATTAGCGA
>CAUSFG010000007.1:0-19177 GCA_963530815.1 uncultured Candidatus Saccharibacteria bacterium | reverse complement strand
AACTTCATCGTTGGCTCAAGTAACGATTTGGCCTATGCTGCCTGCCAAGCGGTCGCCGCACATCCAGGAGAAAAATATAATCCGCTCTATCTTTACGGAGGCTCTGGACTTGGTAAAACTCACTTAATGCAAGCTGTTGGTAATGAGATAGTTAAAAAACAATCTTCGGCACGAGTGCTTTACATTACTACAGAAACGTTTGTTAATGAGTTTCTGGATTCTATTCGTTTCAAGAAAAAAGGTTTTTCTGATAAATACCGCAATGTCGATGTATTGATTGTCGATGATATGCAATTTATCGCTGGGAAAGAAAAAACTCAGGACGAATTTTTCCATACATTTAACGATCTTCATCAGAACAATAAGCAAATCATTATTAGCTCAGATAAACCGCCAAAAAGTATTCCTACTCTAACCGATCGTTTGCGTAGTCGATTTGAATGGGGTATGGCAATTGATATTCAGATGCCCGATTATGAAACTCGTTGCGCTATCGTTAAAGCAAAAGCTGAACTCAGCAACACTGAACTAGATTCCGATGTCATAGAATATCTGGCAACCAACTTTAAGACAAACATTCGCGAACTGGAAGGTGCTTTGAATCGACTGCTTGCTTATGCGGAAATGCAGAATTTCACGCCTGATTTGGCGGCGGCTGAAGGAATTTTGGGAGATATTAAACGCAATAGACCGCAACATATAACCGCCAAACAGATAATTGATAAGACGGCGCGCTATTATAATATTGATGTAAAAGATATGTGCTCATCCAGGCGAGATAAATTTATCGCGATGCCAAGACAAATTGCGATGTTCCTTCTGCGTAGCGAACTGAAAATGAGTTTTCCGAAAATTGCCCAAGAGCTTGGACGAAAAGACCACACGACCGCTATGCATTCAATTGAAAAAATCACTAAAGAAAGTCTTACTAATGTCAGTATTCGCGAGCAAATTAACGACATTAAGGATAAATTATATGTTCATTAATTGTGGAAAAGCTGTGCAGATGCTGTGTTTTTGCGGCGACTTACCAACACGCAGATCTGTGGAAAGAAAACGACAAGTCAGCAGACGGTGGAATAATACACAAATATCCACTATAAAGTCCACAAACAACACACAGAGTTTTCCACCTATTTTATCGCCACTTTACCCCTGTTTGAACACATTTTTTACCCAGTTTCCACAACACCTATTACTATTAAGACTAATTAAAAATTAAGGAGAGTATAATGAAAGTATCAGTCACCCAAGAAAAACTCGCAAAAGCACTTAATCTAATCAAAGATATCGCATCAAGTCGCAATGAACTGCCGATATTGAATAATATTTTACTTCGCACTGACGGAGGAAGATTATTGATTGCTGGAACAAATTTGGAAATTGCTTCTACTCAATACATTGGCGCGAAAATTGAAGATCATGGATCTATTACAATCCCTGCCCGACTGGTGTCAGAATTCATTACAAACTTACCAAGCGGCCCAGTGGAGCTTGAAACTAAAAACGAACATTTACATATAACTTCAGGAAAATTCTCATCAGTTATCAACGGCGTAGTGGCTGATGAATATCCTGAGTTGCCTACAATCGATGAAAAGGCTGCCGTACAATATGAAATTGACGTTGAGGATCTTAAGAAAGCCATAGTCCAAACGAAGTTGGCTGTCAGCTCTGATGTCACGCGAGCAGTTCTTACGGGAGTTTATTGGCATAATTATGAAGGATCGCTATACTTGGCTGCTACTGATGGCTACAGGCTAGCAGAAAAGCGTCTGATAAAGTCGGATAATGAAGTTTCAGCGATCATTCCTGCGTCTACATTGGCAGAAGTCAGTAAAAGTGTCGGCGATGAGAAGAAAATTACGGTTCTTTTTGACGATTCTCAAGTTTGTTTTAAGACGGGAGATATGGAAATTGTTAGTCGATTGATTGACGGGAAATTCCCTGATTATCGCCAATTGATTCCAGCGACTGCCGAAACTGAGATTGTTATTAAGAAGTCTGATTTTAGTCGAGTTACGAAAATCGCGGCGTTATTTGCGCGTGAATCTGGTGGTGGAATTACAATTACCGCATCAGAGGAGAATTCTCTGCTTTCTATTCATTCGATTGCGTCTGAGCTTGGCGAGAATACCTCAGAGGCAACAGCCAAAATATCCGCAGATGGTCAAGTTACTCTCAATTCGCGCTATCTAACGGAAGTTTTGAATATTATTGACGCGGATGAAATTGTATTCTCATTTAATGGTAAATTGTCGCCGTGCGTAATTCGTGAGCAGATAAAAAATCCTGATTATACACACATCATTATGCCGCTTAAGAGCTAAATATCTCTGTAGGTGTAGCACCAGTCAGGATTCGAGCCTCTACATTGAACTGCAACTCCCGTAGACTTCTCTTTCTCTGTTGGCCAGATGTGTTTATTGACTTTGATGTCATAGTCTTCTTGATTTATTCCCTTTTCTTTTAGCTTGGTAAACGCCTCGTCAATTTGAGAGCGGTTAAAATAGTCCGTTACTGTTATACATATTCCTATAGTCTTATCTCCTTCAGATCGATATCTGTCGCATGGAAATATATAGAAATCTCTGCCGTGGATAGGTAAAGATTTGATAGCAGGATTTTTATTTTCCAATTGACGAGTAGCTTCTTTACCTTTTTTACCAGCTATACCCTCCTTGATATCGGTGTACTTGTCTTTTGCATATTCTTTTTTAGCTTCATCTGTAATAGGTTCTAAGGCGAATATGATGTTTTTCTTCTCATTTTTGCTAATATTTATTTCTGTAGTATAACTTTCAAATCCGTTAGCTGAGAAAGTAAATTTATGGTTGCCGTGCTTTACTTTAATATCTTTCCTGGATGAAATTTGCTGGTTTTTTACGTCGCCATAAGACATCGTCAAGTTGTCGGGTATGGAATATACATATATCGTGGCATCGAATTGCAGTAGATAAACTGCGTAGATTATAAGTGAAATGGATAACCCTACGAATGAAATAATAGCAATCTTAACTTTGCGATCTAATTGCATAAAAGTATTGAACATAATTATTTATTTAACCTCGCTACTACGTTAGTTGAATATCCCAATTGAGTCTGTACGCGACCAATATTTGCGTATCTAGGAGGATGATCTCCAAGAGATGCCTCTACTGCGACATTACCGTCACCCTGATCTCCGATATATATCATTGTGTGCCCGTAAGATCCCGAACCGCTGTAGACTAATATATCGCCAGGCTGAAGATCACTAGGAGATTTAGTATTTATGATAGTATATTTTGATGAATTCATTACATAATCTCTTTGGATGCTGGTGCCTGCTGGTGGGTAGTCTGGGTCGGCTCCACTGGCACGCATAACAGTAGACACATACTTTCCGCAGTCATTCATATCGCCACCGGCTTCAGGGTTGTATTTAGCACGAGCATCTATATATGCCTGTGAGGGTGTGCCGGGGTTGTCTTTATTTATCATTCCTTTTGCCGTTTCTACTATACTTCCGGCATGAACGCCGCCACTATTTGCGCAATTTGACACATTAGCTGAGCTATTTTCACTACCACCTTCTCCTGAAGGTGCCGGATCTTTGTAGTTCGGGTGACCTGATTTTGTAAAGTCGCTGTTAAATAGTTCGTAGATATTTTTAAGATAGTTTTGAGTTTCTGTTGGAGCATCAGTTAAAGGACTGGAGTCAGACGTGTGGTTTTGAATGTTACCTCCACCCCAGTTGTAAGCACCCGCTGCATATAGAATTGTCATAGGCTCCCGCTTCCATGGACTACCAATGTCGCCTAATGGAGTATTTTTATCAGTACTCAGAGACTTAACTAGGTGTGCGGCAGAAAAAACAGCATCATAAGGGTTCATAATGTCAGCCTTACCATCCCCGTCTCCGTCTTCGGCGTGACCACTCCACGTTCCCGGCATAAATTGCATAGGACCACTAGCGCCAACCGGTGAAGATGCCCATTGAGAGTTTAGTGGTTTCCAAGTGTTTCCCTGTTCTGTTAAGTATAATGCTGCTAGAAAGTTAGGATTAACGCCGTGCTTTTCTGCTGCTGCGGAAAAAATTTTCCCCCAGTCCGATGGGATATTTTTAGATAATTCGGCTGACACAGATCCTGCTGCTTCGGTACAGGCAGAACTTTTTGAACTGTATAATCGTATATTTTGAGCAGGATAATCAGCCTCCGTTAGAGCTGAGGTGTTTTGCGATAGCAATAATATTGCGATCATAGAAAATATAATAGACTTTTTCATTTTAATTAAACCTTCCTTGCATACTCCCAGTGCCACGGCTCAGGCTTGCTGCCGCCAGGCTTTGCCCAAGGCGGATTAACGTAGCCGTATTTATGCGCGTTCGCCTCGAGCCATTTGTATACGGGAGAATCAAAACCTCCAACATTAATGTCCGCAGCAAGACCCCAACCGTGGTTTGATATACATGGGGGGGCTGGAGCCGCTCTTGATCCTAGTTCTTTACTATATCTAATTTGTGTTGCGCAATCTCGATATGCCTCATTAATAGTTAAGTTAGATCCGTTATCAGCCTTATATGCTTTATTCATCTCTTCCATAGCCGACGCAGCCTGTTTATTCATTTTACTTTCAGGAGAAAATGATAGGGTTTGTAAATCTGATTCTGAAATTTCGCCATTGCTATGACCACCCCATCCTGTCTGCTGTGCCTCTTCTAATTCGGGCTCTCCGACAGCTTCACCGGTTGAAGATGAAGACTTTGAACTATTACTACTGCCACTAGGATCTTTAATGTAATATTTACTATCAGTATCGCCCGCACGCTCCGCTAATATACCAGCTACTACCTCCTCTAAAGCACAAGGATCGGAGGTTTTGTAAACAGGAACGACATACCCTGTGCTTCTATCTCTCTCTAAGCTCTTCTTTCGAGTTTCATCGTATGTCTTACAGGTTTCTGCGGTGTATTTATTTGGATCGGCGTTCAATACTTCAGGATCTGTATATCCATACCAAGGTATTCCCATAGATTTCATGACGGCTAATCTATTAGTAGCCGCTGAAGCTCGACTGTTCGGCATTAATGGCGACAATAATAAGGCTGGTGTTTTCGCTAAGAAATTAATGGCAGATTTTTTACCGATTGGCATTATAGCAAGCATTTGATTTGCTACTGAATTTCTTAAGTTTGGATCAAATATCTTTGCTAGCATCGGCTGCTGATCAAACTCTTCTTTATCTTCTTGCTCTGTTTTTGTTGCTATCATCGCCAATTCATTATCGCTCAATAATTTACCACCGATACCAGACCCAGACTCTGTTTTGCCGTTTTCTAGACTATCCGCCGTTGAGACCATCTGTGCGCCAACCAAACCTTCGTAATTATTATTACCTGGAGCGTCAATGCCGACGTTTGGAATATTAAATATGTAGCTAATTGCCCATTGCACTAAGGTGCCCATTATGTCCTGCGAAAAGTCTAATACCTGCTTAATTCCAGGTAATTGAGTTACAAAGTTTACGATAGGTTCTGTTATTTGGGATGCTATATCCTGAGCTACGTCAATTACAGCTCCTATAGAATTATTCCAAAAGTTAGCTACTGCGGCTAATACTTGCCATGCTGGATTTTTGGTAAATGCTGTATAATCCTGGACAACTTTCTTTTCAGGACAAACAAGTTCGCCTGGATCTAATGTAACAACCTTCTCTTTGCCGTCAACAGTACATTTAGTTCGTATTCCGCCAGATGCAGATACACTGTTGCCAGATAGGATTGGGAGTATAGATGATGTGATTCCACCAGCCTGAATTTCACTGTACAGTGGTGATGATTCTGCCCCGTCAAATAAACTTGTCGCAAGCTCTAAATATCGAATATCTTGTAAGTCTCCAGTTTTCATCATATCATTTACTACAACTGGACTAATGCCTTCATCGTAAGCAAAAGAGGCGTAGGTTTGGGCGACTTGAGCTCGTCCTATAACTTCAAGAGTACCCGAGTCTAGGGCACCTATGAAGCCAGCAGCCATATCAATCGTGCCTACGATAGCCGAAGCAGTTGTGAATTTTTTCATTAGCTCTTTGTTTATTATTTTTGCAATAAGACCGTCGCCATTAGCTAGATTATCGGTAAATTTACTAAAAGTATTTTTGTTGGATTTAGCGGCTTCGTAATCCAATTTTGCTTTAGGATCGTTGGGTTTTTCCTTAAGGGCATTCTCTTTTTTTTCTACATCTCCATCTAGTTTGGTTTTAAGCTTATCGAGTGTTTCTGCACAACCTAAGGCATCTCTACCATTAATACACGATAAGACGGCGGCAAGTTTTGGTGATATTTTTGCGATGGCACGAGAAGCGAATTCAGACTTAATCTTCGCCTTAAAATCTTTCCATGCTCTAACGTGTTTTTCGGGTATAATATTAAACGATTTTACGCCATATTTATTATATAGAATACGTTTGGATATAAAGCGCATTAAATAGTTACGACCGTGCACTCGTTTTATATCATTCTTAATTATTTTCCTTATTTCCTTATGACCAACCTCTTTTTCTATGCCTTTCATTACACTGTCAAGGTCTTTGTTAACGCTTTTGATAGTGAAATGAGAAGCCTTTCCTCCTAATCCTGAGCGTCCATGGGAATTTATGACTACTTTTACATTGACGCCTTCTTTTTCAAATTTAGCATCAAGCATTTTTTCAAACCAAGCAGAATATTTTGTTGAAGTGAGCGAGCATATTATACCTCCGCCCTTACAGAAAACCAGGTGTTCATCTCCTGGGTAGGCTTCTTTCATAACTCTCATAGCCAACCAGCGCGTGGTTATGTACTGTAAGCGCTCTTCAACTGAATAATGAGCAACGCTTCCGATTTGCTGATCTATATTGTCCAATAGAGAGTTCAATTTTAGTGGTAGAAGAGCTGAAAAAGCAGCCGCTACGGAAAGTAAAATACCGACTATAGCTATTATGCCTCTACTTTTTTTCGCAAGCTTTAGAGTAGATTTTAAATTGTTTCGTTTTTTGTCATTGGACGGCTGATAAAAACCGTTGCTTGGAACAGAAGATTCTTGGTCATTAACGGCAGCGCTGGCGGAATCGTTTTGATTAGGATTCAAGTCCGAATCTTTATTATCAAACTGAGATTCAAGGTCGTTTATGGCATCTTTTTCGCGATCACTTAACTCTGACCCGCTATCATAACCAGCCGACTCAGCCTGCTCGGCAGGATTTAATCTGCTGTCAGTTTCGGAATCCGTCGTGTAATCAACTCGTGTCATATTTTCTCGCTATTTTTCTACACCGCTCCGTAGCCGCCGATTGGTGAATCTGACGGTTTTATTTGTTGTGATACGGGATTTGTATTGATCAAATTATATTCAGTATCGCTAGCCTGAATCTGGATGTGAACGTGATTTTGTCCAGCAAAGAATAAACCTTGTCCAACCGGGAAATTGGCTAGTCGCTTCTGCTCTTCATCTGTCAATTTAAATACTTGCGCTAAAACATCAACGGCGCTGGCGGACTGTTTCAAAAGTAGCTGCATTGAGGAGTTGGAAACGATTGCTCGCCCCATTTTACTTCCGACGAAATCTTCTACGTCCTGCGTGATTGTCGTTAACCCTAATTGATATTTGCGGGCGCGCTTGGCTAATGAGAATAAGAAGTTGGCGGAATCGTCATATTTCATCAATTGCCAAGCCTCGTCAACAATCAACATACGCTTTCTCTGGTCGGTGCGCGTAATATTCCAGATGTGGTTCAGAACAATATACATCGCCGTTGGTCGCAACTCATCTTCCAAGTCGCGAATATTAAAGACGACCATATTATTATTAATATCAATATTACTCTGTTGCGAGAATATTCCAGCAAACGTTCCAGAGGTAAATTTGCGGAGTCGCTGAGCCAGACTTGGGCCAGTTCCGCCCATGTGAAGCAAGGTGTCGTATAGGTCGGAAATCGTCGGTGGTGTAGAATTGTGCGTCAGTGGATCTGAAGTAATACCAACGCGCGCGTAAGTGTCGATTAATGCTTGATCAATATCAGCTTCTTCCGCTGGTGATAATCCTGCTACGACTTGCCCGCCGGCCCCTACTCCTGCGCCGCCCAGCATTTGCCTGAGTAGTCCGTGTAGAGTAACTAAGTTAGCTCGCAGTGCGTCATCTGCCTCATCAGTATCAATAACACGTGGCAAATCAAACGGATTGATCCTCGTGTCGCTACTTAAACTCAATCGAATATAGCTGCCACCAACTGCGTCGCATAGTTTTTGGTACTCGTTTTCTGGGTCGATAATCACAATATCAGCCCCGACCATCATACTTCTTAAAGCTTCCAACTTAACGGTAAATGATTTACCAGCACCAGACTTAGCGAACACGACCATATTGGCGTTTTCCAGAGAGAATCTGTCAAAAATAACCAAGCCATTATTATGCATATTAATTCCGTAAAGCACGCCCTTATTGTCCGTTAAATCGGCTGAAGTGAATGGAAAGCTGGTTGAAATTGCGCCAGTATTCATGTTGCGGCGAATCTGTAGTTCATCGGTCAATTGTGGAATAGAGCTATTCAATCCCTGTTCCTGCTGGCTGGAAGCCACTTTTGAGAACACCAATTGCTGGCCAAAAATAGTTTCAATTTTATGCTGGATAAAATTCAATTCATCCAAGCTGTCGGCGTAAAGCGTAATATATAAACCGTAGCGGAAGAATTTTTCCGCGCCAATCTGCAATTGATCACGCAATTCTTCGGCGTCTTGCAATGCCGCTTCCAAGCCTGGGTCACGCACCTTTCCCTTTTCCATGTTTATATTCATGGTTGCTTCCAGCTGAGTAACTTTTTTGCGCAGGTTATTCAGGACAATTTGCGTATCAACTGGATAGATAAACATACTAATATCCAGCACTTCATCGATGTTAATGATTGAGCTAAGCCAGCCGGTGTAGATTTGGCGAGGATAGCCATAAACATACATCGTACGACCGTATTTTGAGCCAAGTCGAAAATGGTCAGAATGAAGTTCAATACTACTTGGCGCAATAAAATCACGCAAAGTTCGAACACCAGTTAAGAAGGCCTGTTCGACTTCGGCTTGCTCCCTTGCTCGTTGTTGAGCAGCAATATCAACGGCATCTAATTTCTTCTTTGCCATTATGACCTTCCTCCTCTCGGTGATTGACCAGTTCCCTTAGTTACATAAGTGGTCGTAAGTTCGCTCGGGTCAATGTCCTCTAGCGATTCACGTGACGACGTGTCGGGATTATATGAAGTGTAGAACAGCTCACCCAGTTGCCTGGTATTTAATTGCCAGCTTTTTACGCCCATTTGGAATAGACCATTCATAACCGAATCAATGCGGTTTTTAATTTCATCTTTGGCTTTGGTGTAAGTAACTTGGTCAATTTTTGTTACGGTTGCCTCTTTTTTTCCACTAAAGAAGCTATTGAATAGTCCCTTAGTTTGCTGCTTGAAGGCATTTTCCTCGCCAGCTGGATAATATGGGACGACAACATAAAAACTCTTATCCATGATATTTGCTTCTTGCGCCAGAATATCAATGAAATCCATATAATCGTCCATTAGGACATTGAGGAGCATATTGTCTTGATTGCGGCGAATTTCAGCCAATCTGTCCAGATACGGACCAATGTCCACGCGGCGTGAACGGATAAGAACTTGAATTGGGAAATATAGAGAGTTAATGAAGTTTTGATAGCTGAACTCAATTCCCTCTCTTTCGCGTGAACTCATCAGGTCGAAGTTAATTGATTCACATTCCACTACCGCTCGAAAACTGCCGTCGCTCATAATGATCATATTTTCGCGCATCTCAGAGAAAAGCAGCGTATTCTGGGTGCTGATTGGTCCTTTTTGCTTCTTGTCATCAGGAGTTTTATCTGGGGACGGCGCAGTTGGATTTGGTCCCGAACCAATTGCCCCTGATGATTGCTGAGGGACATTAGGAAGAGCCGCATTGGTTTGCGGAACCTGCTGATAAGATTGTTGATTTTGTAACTCTGGTTGCATAAACCCCACCTAACGTAGTGAAATCACCACTTCCTCATCTGATAATTTATTTTCTTGCTGAATTCGATTTGCCTCACGCGCAATCGTTTCAATCGAGAGGTCGCGGTTATTTGCCAGTTCTATTATAGCAGGTGGCACCTCGTTTACGCTAGCTTGCGGCGTGATTGTCGGCTGAGTTTGAGCTGGAGCGCTCGCGGCAGGTCGTCCGGACGCTGGATTTAATACAGATTGACGCATTGTTGGGTATGGATTCACTTGTAGCGGTGTGGCTGGAGCAGGATTATCTGGTTGAGATGATTGGGGTGTTTGCGCGGGAGGCGGCGTAGCAGATTGCCCTGTTTGCATCTTTTGGATAACTTCTTGTCGCCTACGAACATCTGACTGATTTATCAAGTGATTGATATTTTGCGCCGTAGCACTATTTTCATCCAATATGTCGTTAGCTGCCTGTCCTTCGTTGAATAAATCGGCACGCATTGAGCTATTCGGATTATTGACGCCACGAATTGACCAACCCTGACTATCCACCAAATTCGCCAAATATGACAATCTTCGCTGGACTTCGGCTTGATCGTAATTATTACCGTAAGTCTTCTCCTCGACTTTTGGCGCGATAACTTCGACTAATCTTTCAATTCCATCAGGTTGCCATAGACGTTTTTTTGGTTTTAGCATAAAAGAAATGACTGCTGCTAAATAAACTTCCATTGGCTGATCTTTTTTAAGCGGTAAAGCCAGCGCTCCAAAGAATAGAATTATCGGCACAGGAATTATTGCCAAAGGTAGTAAAATTGTACTCAAACCGTACGCAATAGCGATTCCGATAACAGCTATAATTAAGAACACAAACTGTCGGAAACTAAACGGCCCGAGCAGTTTGTCCTCCGCCTCGACATCTTGAGGGACTTTATACACCGACATACTGCTTATATTATATCAAAATCACAGCTATTATAGTATGTTTCGGAAATTCTCAAATTGCTCTTTGGCGGCATCTGTTACGTTTGCAGATAACCTCCTGTCGGTAAGAATTGTATTGATAACATCCTTGATATCTTGACGTTTCTTGTCTGTAATAACAGAAGTGGTATTTACAGCCTCTATTAACAGCTTAACGGCATCAGCATCCGTAGACGCTAAGGTTTCAGGTTTATATTTACCACCTTGTAGCCATTCAGCGAAGTAGTTCATGAGGTCACCTCTATTTCTAATCTCTCCCTTACCCACATCATCGATAAGCTTACCACCCATGAAGGATGCTCTGTTCTTTATGCCAGATTCCGCTAACGATGAAGCTAAGACAGAGCGGAATTCAAGTGGTAATTCGCTAAGAAGTTCAGCTACTTCTGCCGCAGTGCCATATTTAACCTGTTCTTTGATTGAGGCTTCACGTACAAATATACTGTCTCCACCCAATATTACTCCGCCAGTAAGAGGTATGGTTTTTCTACCTAAAGCTAAATCTTGTCTTTGCTCCGAGCTTAGTCCGTAGTGTTCTATGATTTGACGAGCCTCATCGACTGACTTGGCATATTCGCTACGGCTGGTTGCTATAGCTGACGCCAGTGCCGCGTCTGCTCCGATTAATTTACCGTTCTTATCCTTGAATACGTGACCGCCAGCTTTTTCTCGAAGTTCCTTGCTGTTTATCAATTGCTCTGCAAATTCACTGTGCTGTTGGCGTTGAGCGTTGTTCTTGATCAGACCTGCTGTTGCAATTTCGGTTTCTAGGTCTTTAATGTCATTCATGAATGCAGTTTGCTGCTGATGAGCTTTCAAATCTTGTCGAGTTGCATAGGTAGCTGACACGGTTCGTAGAGCACGATCGTACAGAGGTCTCTTCCCATACGTATCAGTTGGTGCATGACCCAGTGTAGCTTCGGTGTAGCGATTATCATCTTGTGCGGATAACAGATCTGCACGCCTGGAAGCCTGTCTGGCTTCTAAGTCTAACTTCTTATACCTGGCTGTATCTCTAAATGAATTCTCGGCATTTTTCTGTGAAGTTTCCAGGTCTTTTTTACGTAATCTACTGTTATGATCTGCCCAACGGCGTAAACGATTTGGGTTGAATCGCGCCATATTGGGATTAGCCAACTTCTTGTTTTTAATAGTTTCGCGGCGATCTTTAGCCCAGTTCTTAGACCTGTCGTATAAGCCTTTATTCTTGTCATTAACAAACCCAGCGAATTTACCCAATACTCCGCCACTGAGCTTCATAATTATAGGTGCTAAGGCTAATGGTATAACTTGAACTACCATTCCTAAGATTTGCATTATTCCACCATTTGCTCCAGTGGCGTTTTGGATAATTATTATTCCTGCCAATTGAGCTCCACCGAATATTACAGCGAATGCTGGGAAGAACACTAACATCGTGAAGAATAAGTCTCGCCATTTCTTAAACCATTTTTCTGTGCCAGGAAGTAAATAACAAACGAAGGCTAAAGGTGAAATGATAATTAAGATTACAATTAAAGCTTGACGTGCTGCCATAATTAGAAGCACTAAGAGAAGCACTAGGCCTATTCCCACTAATGCTGATAGTGCCAATGGTAGCAGCTCTGCCCCCATGGCTACTGTTGCGACTACCCCGCCAGCTAAAGCTCCGTTGGATAATATCATCACAATAACTTCTGACCATGTCCAACCTACGCCCGTATTTTCTCCTACGGTAGATATTGTGTTTTTAATCCCCATGAAAGCGTCTTGGAAAGCGTAACCAGTTACGTTTGATAAGTCTAGCAATACAGCACAAAACGTGAACGATAAATTGACCAACACCGCCGCAATTACTAACCTAGGGAGCATTTTTTTAACGCCGTAATTGCTAATTCCTACAGAGGTCAATTGTGAGTAGATAATCACCAAAAACGCCACGATAAACGCCACGTTGCTAATGTTGCGCATAATAACCCACGCCAGATAAATTCCACTATTTTGGTTGGTTGTTTCTAACGGCTTAGTTTTTAAGAATTCCTGAAGTGCACTGTACATAAAATCAATGCCATCAGCTAACCAGTTGGAAACTGGACAGATAATCCAACCTATTCCCTGTACGTCACAGGAAGTGCTGGTTGAATTTTCAGAGGGAGATTCAATTGAAATAGCTGAGTTACTGGTTTGCTCATAAGTGTTCGGTGGTGTAAATGAATAAACTGCGTAAGTCGCGGAACTTAGTGAAGATATTTCGCTTGATGGGAAATAAATAACCTTGGTTTCTTTTTTATTCTTATCTTCATTAACATAAACAAGCGAATTATCAGGTAGGTTAAATTGTTTGATCTTTTTATCATCACTTACCTTTGTGTATTTTTCTTTATTATAGGTTAAATTATGACCGCTCCATTCTGCGTCTACAGCGTAAACAGAGGTCGAGTGTGTTAAGGTATTAAGAAAAATGCCCACCAGCATCCCTGCTATCAGCAATACAAACCATCGCAACGTCACAATGAGAGGTTGCTTACGTGAGATTAACCACTCCATCTGGGGTTATATTAGCATTTTTGATGGAAAAAGTCAAGAGAGCATATGAAGCATGCGTCTAGTTGCCTCGTCGTCTATAATCCTCTAATGCCTTTCTTACATCTTCTGCAGTAGGAATAATTATCCCCCAGAACTACTATTATTCTGCTGGTCATTCTGATTATCTTGAGGAGTTTGCGGAATAATTCGCTCTCCTCCTTTTGCCATTAGGGCAGACTTCACGGCATTATTAGCGGAAGAGTACAACATGTCGTCACTTAATATTTCAGTAGCTTGATCAGCGGTAATATTGCTGTTTTGGATGGCGTTGGCACTTTGTCCAGCGATGTCTTTATTTGATAATTTGCTTACACCTGAAGCAGTGAGACTGTTAAATCGATCCGAGCTGAACTTAATTTCTGATGGTCCATCTTTTTCCTGAAGAGCTTTGAGTGCTTCAGTCCCGGCTTCGGCAACACCCGCATGAGATCCTTTCATATCGGTGAGTGATTTAGCCATACTGACACTGTCCACCTTTCCTCCGGCACCTAGATATTCTGCTATTTTATCCGCACCGTAGGTTCCCTGACCCTTAAGTTGGTTAACGGCTGCAATCCTGATGTACTTGTCGGCATTTTTGTCTTTTAGAGCCGCTGCCGCATCTCCGCCGTATTGATACGTTAGCGCTCGTTCAGCCTTTTCCATAGCGGCTTTATCGTAGGCTTCTTGTGCTGCACTTGCTCCATCTCCAAGACCTATCTTTTTACCAACCCATTTATTATCAAGTGCTGCTGCAGGATTCATTGCGATTCCAGCACCTTTTTTAAGCCATGAGCTGCTATCTCTGAGATTACTTGCGGTTCGTCCGTACCAGGTATTGCCGGATCTTCTTTCTGCTAGCTTTCTAGCAGATCGAGATTTCCAAGCATTTTTAACATCGCTAATTCTGGATTTATTCATTACAGCATTCTTTAAGTTACCATTTGCGGCACTACTAAGTTTCCCTATCTTTGCCCCGATACTACCCAGTGAACTTAAGGAGTTTTGCAATACGAAAGGCGTGGCAATGAGCGGCATAGTAGTGGCTGCTAAAGCAACTAGCTGCAGAGTCTCGTCTGGATTATTCGGATCAACTGTTGCACTTGACGCCAATACTGCACCAGCTAATTTTCCTGCCCCGTACAACAAAGATATTATAGGAAATACTAATAGCAGTCCCCGGAACATTTTCGTCCATTTTTTAAATAAGTCTTCTGTATTTGGCAGTAGCCACGCCGCGAAGGCCATAGGAGACATGGATATTAATAGTATGATACCTGCTTGTCTAACTACTAGAATAATAAATACTGTCATAATCGCCAAGAATCCAGCAGCAAGAGTGGGGATTCCAATAGCTAAGGCGGCAAATGCAGCTACTCCGCCAACACCCACTATGGTGGCAGCGATGGCACTACCCCATCCTGCAGCTTCAGATGTAGTACCTATCTCTCCCGCTCCAGATTCTAAGGCGTCCTTTAATGTATGCCCTAATATATTAGATAAGTCTACAAAAATCTGACAAAGATAATAAGATAAATTAACTAGTAAAGCTCCTATTATTAAGCGAGGCAGGATTTTCTTAATTCCATAATTACTAACGCCAACATTAGAGATTTGAGAAAATATAATCCATAAGAATATTACGGCGAATATGGCGTTGGCTATATTGCGGAAAAAATCCCAACCTTGCTTTGCTCCAGAATTATCTCCACTGGAGAGTATAGCTGGCTTTATGTCTAAAAATCCAGAAATAGCACCGTAGGCTGCGTCATTAATATTAGCTACGAATGTCATTACGGGGCAGATTAGCCAGCCTAAACCTCCATCAATACCGCAGGAGTTTTTTGGTTCGCCACCTTCCTCTTCTTCTGGGGCTTCAATTTTGGCAGACTGACCTTGTTTACAGGCATTTATTTTTTCTTCGTCACCATCATAGGTTTTTTCACAGTATTCAGTATCACTCTTATGGTTTGCGCCGTCTTTACAGGCTTTAAGCTTTTCACCCGCCAGTCCTGCGCAGGCAGTATCTACTGCATTTGCTTTTAGAGCAGTTAAATATCTTTTAGCTGCAATTGCCAGTTCACTTTCAATTGATTTGCATGAAAATTCAGGTTTGTAGTAATGTTTATTCTCATAGCCGCTATACATGTGTTCAGATTTGCCTTTTGGTTTGTATATCGTATCAACCTTTTTAGTGTCTGTGTTGACGACAGAAACCTTCCATGTGTTGTCAGACTTGCTGGTTGCTTCACCATCCACACAACCCTTAATCCAGTCTGAATATTTTCTATATTTTATGTAAGCATCTTTTTCTGCTTTAGTGTGATCGTATCCAGTTAATGTCTTAAGAGCATTTAAGAAATTCTCACTACCTTTATCGGGCATTTTATCATAGGTGAAATCGTTAGTTAATCCTAAGGCAGCACATTCTTCATGCTTTGCCTCGGTATCATTTTTTCCTTTTAGGCCATTCTTGGGATAACCCATATAACACATTAATTCGTTTGGCGAAGTCCCAAAAAGATTAAAGACTTCCTGTTGAAATTCTGTGTCTCCGCAGTTTATTGCTCCTTCAGTAAAGCTTTTCACGTTTGGATATGTGCCCGCATAAACCCACACGGTATTTCTAAACATTTCATTCTTAGTCAGCATCTGGTCGTCGACATCTTTGTGTACGCGTGAGTCGCTGTTATTGAAACACGCAGCTATAACAGAGGCGTATACGTAGAAATTATATTGGTCATTCTTTGATAGACCGCCAAATCTGCTCGGGTCTTTTGAAGCTAACGCGGGATGGGCTGATAAAATATTTGCTATAGGTAATATAAAGAGCGCAAACGCACATAAAATTATAATAGGCTTCTTGAGTCGCCCCACCTTTTTAACCACCTGCTTCCCATTAAACATAAACACCTTCATTTAATCACATATGAAGGTGTTTATGCAAGGAATAGATTAAAAAATCTACTTATTTCTATTTTCAATAGCTTCGGCAACCTTGGGAACAGATCTAGGTGTTACTTCAATACCATTTTCTTCTAGGAATGGAAAGTCCATATCAGAGTCGGTCAATATATCAAAACCAGCTATTACGGGTGTCATATATATTCCTTTGCCGACGTCAGTGAAATCTACGCCATGTAAATCACTACTAACCTGCTGAGTTCCGGGGACATCTAAGTTATTTAGATCTATGTCGCCGTTAACAAACGTTCTAACTGCAAAAGGTACATGTCGTTGCTTGCCGTCAGTATTTTCATAGGATATTTCATATACTTTAGATATCTCTATAGTATTAGCTTCATATATAGAACCGGTTCCAGACGGAGATTTATTTGGTCCAAGATCTACGCCATTGTTAGTTTCCATACATCTTGCAATAGATTTTTTAACGTCACAATGGTTCTGGGTCCCTTTTTCATAAGGGTCAGAAGTGTAATAGGTATATGGCATTTCTTCGCCTTTATAGTTTTTGCCCGTGCCTTCAAAAATGGCTTCTGTCCTAATATTGGTTATATCTTTTATCCTGAATATATTAGGAAAATACTCATTCTTATCATACTTAGTTATAGAACCTAAGGAGAACTTAGCTTGAGCAGCTGTAATTGTATTTAATACACCCTTGTCTATGATTTTCATTTCTTCTTTAGAGAAAGGATAACCGTGTTCAACAGAGTCTTGGCGCATGCTTCCAAGGGCGAATATACCTATAACATTATTTTCGATGACAGGACTTAGATCTTCGACTAGATTATCTTTGTTAGTGTATACAGCTTCGTATTTATCTGCAGATATTCGATTGGCTTCTGGTATAAAGTTTTCGTTTACGGTTTTAGTGAAATTAGCTCTCCATTCACTATAGCTAACTTCTTCACCGTTTTTTTCTTTTTCTAAAAGACCTCTGATGTCAGATAGATTTACGTCTTTATATTTGTCGATTATTTCTTGAGGTATATCTTTCTCAGCCTTAGTTGTGCTGGCTTCAGGAGATGGGGTTGGGCTTAAAGTTGATGTTGGATTCTGCGTTTCCTGCGACGTAGACGTTGTAGTATCTGGAGTTGGCTTACTATAGCTTTCACTATTATTACATCCTGCTGCTCCAAGCGCGAATGCTGCCGCACCAAATAGTGCTATTATTTTTTTTGGTAGTTCTGAACCGCTTGGGCTATTAAGCTTATTGGGACTATAAACCATAACGCTTGGGTCCTTTCTCTGACATTGTCAGGTATTTTATTATAAAAACTCCTTAGACCTTCCAGTCCAATTGGCAATATCATAACACAAATTGTACAAAAATGCAATAAAAATGGTATATTTTCCATAAAAAAACACCCTATTAGGGTGAATCATCTGTGGCGCGCTCGACCGGATTCGAACCGGCGATCTCCTCCGTGACAGGGAGGCGTGATAGGCCAACTTCACTACGAGCGCATATCAATATCCTTTATATTATCAGATTACTTCTGTCTTTTCAAGGAAAATGTTTGCTTTTTTCGCTTGACTATTTTACAATTTAGGTATAAGAGAAAATTTTATGACAAAAAGAAATATTGTAATCAGTATATTTATCGCAACAGTAATCGTAGGAAGTGTTTTTGTACCCAGAATAGCTCTAGCTGCCGGCAGTTGTGGTGGCGCGGAAACCTCTGTTATTTCTTGTGAAGGCGAAGGCAGCACGGCAATTATCAACATAATCAAACAAGTTATTAAAATCTTAACCGCTGGAGTTTTGGTCGCGGCGGTTGGTGCTGTTATATACGGAGCATTCTTATATACCACTTCTGAGGGTAGTCCTGATAAGATAAAAAAAGCGCGTGAAGTTTGGACGAATACTGTTATTGGGATAATAATGTTTGCATTTATGGTGGCAATTACTAACTTTATTATTCCAGGAGGAGTTTTCGATTAATGAAAAAGATTATAATAGCAATGTCTTTAATGATTATGGGGTCGTTTGGGGTGAGTATGACTTTCCCGGATACTTCTTTTGCTGAAAGTAAAGTTAATGAATGTGATAAAAAAGGTAAAATTTTAACATTAAAGCCATGGTATTATGGATTGACGAAAGGTGACTGTTCTATTAAAGATCCGGGTTCGGACGCTGACTCGCAGGCAAATTTTATCTGGAAAATCGCGCTTAATATCGTTGATGATTTGCTGCAACTTATTGGTTATACGACCGTTGGATATATTATATACGGTGGTTTCTTGATGATGACCAGTAACGGTGCTCCAGACAAGGCAGCTCATGGACGAAAGACTATTATGAGTGCCGCGATTGGTTTGGTTATTGCCTTAGCTTCTGTTGCGTTGGTTAACTTTATATCATCAAATATAGGAGTATAAAATGAGATATATGGAATTTTTTGCTGGATTGTTGGGGAGTGCTGATAGTCTTGGTGTGCCGAAGAATAATGATGTAGATATTATGAAGTTTGTTAATTTGGCATTTTGGGTGGCTGGTGTCGTAGCTGTTATTATTGTGATTATTGCTGGGATAAATTATTCCCTATCTGCTGGCGATCCAGCTAAGACTGCCAGCGCAAAGAATACTATTCTATATGCAGTCATCGGTTTGGTAATTATTGCTAACGCGATTGCTATAACAGGTTATATTATAGGAAAGGTTTAAGATGAAGATTTTTAC
>CAUSFG010000006.1:0-20702 GCA_963530815.1 uncultured Candidatus Saccharibacteria bacterium | reverse complement strand
TGCCAAATAATCCGCGGCGTTTATTGACGTAATACTTCCACCATAGACAACTCGAACTGATTCCGCCGCTTTTTTACCGTACAAATGAGAAATATGTCGTCGAATCATCTGTGTAGCTTTTTTTACATCAGACGCTTTAGCGCTGTCTCCAGTACCGATCGCCCAAACTGGCTCATACGCAATAACCACTTCATCCAGCTCGTCTGCCGTCACATTAGCCAGACCGCTAGTCAATTGATCAGCTAGAACATCCTTCGTTTCGCCAAGAGTCTTCTCTTGAATCGTCTCACCAACGCACAAAATCGGATGAATACGATTTCGAATTGCCGCCTGAACTTTCAACCGAATATCTTTTTCGCTTTCAATGAAAATATAGCGACGTTCCGAATGTCCAATTATCACATAATCAGCAATTCCACGAAGATGCGCCGCTGGAATTTCTCCCGTATACGCCCCCGAATCTCGCCAATAGCAATTCTGGGCCGCCAACTTAGCGATTCGACGATTAATTTGTAAACTCAAACTCTGCAGCGTCAAAATAGTAGGCGCCAGCACCACTTCAACATCTCTATGCGACGGCAGCGTGTTCATCAGCTTATGCAAATATAAGCTAGCCTCCTGCATATTGAAGTTCATTTTCCAGTTACCAATGATTAACTTTTTTCTCATGAGATAATCCTTATGCTTAGTTTATCACCTCAAACCGTATGCGTCTAGTAAACTTTCAATTCCAGGCAATTTTTTACCAGCCATCAAGGCCATACTAGCTCCACCACCAGTGGAAACATGGGTAAAATTGGCGCCATCATGCCCGTCCCATTTCAATATAAAATCAGCCGTATCTCCGCCACCAACTATTGAAACGGCTCCTTTATTCTGGGCAATAGCTAGCGCTACTCGCGCTGAACCGATTGCAAAATTATCAATTTCAGCATAGCCCAGCGGACCGTTCCAGATAACCATCTTCGCGCCGGCCAGTATTTTCGTGAATTTCTCAATTGTCTGACTTCCAATATCCAGCGCCATATCTGAGTTCTTTATTTTATCAATATTAACTTCTTGACGAGGAAAATCTTTAGAAATCTCTGGCGCAACCGCCACGTCAATCGGCAATACCAAAAAATCGTCAACATTCTCTGCGCTGACCTTAGCCGCCGCCAAATCATAAATTTCCGCGACAACCTTTTCCATTACTGGCTCAAACACACTCTTGCCGACATTAAATCCACGACAATGTAAAAACGTGTTTGACATAGCGCCGCCAATTAAAATCCGATCCGCCTTTTCAATCAGACGCTTAATCAGTAATATTTTATCACTAACTTTCGCACCACCAATAACCGCAACCAACGGACGTTTTGGCTTATTCATCGCCTCGGTGATAGTTACATATTCTTTTTCTAATAGTAATCCCGCTAGTCCTGGAACACACAACGTAATCGCATGAGTGCTGGCGTGCGCCCTGTGCGCCACAGCAAATCCGTCTTGCACAAAATAATCTGCTCGGACAGCGCGTTGAATTGACTTGGCAAATGTTAAATCGTCAGCCTCCTCCTCGTCATAAAAGCGTAAATTCTCCAACATAAGAATACTGCCTCGTGGCGCGCGGCGAACGGCTTGATGAACAGCTTCGCCCACGCAATCATCCAGCAATTCTACCGGACGGCTCAGCAACTTGGATAGGTGATCTGCAACAACTTTCAGACTAAACTTAAGATCCCTACCTTTTGGTCTCCCCAGATGAGACATGATAACAATCTTGCAATTCTGCTCCAGCAAATATCGGAGTGTGGGCAGCGAAGCACGAATTCTTAGATCATCAGAAATCTGACCGCGCTTTGTTAGCGGCACATTATAATCTGCTCGCAGAAGAATAGTTTTTCCACGTAGATCAACATCGCGAATTGTTTGCTTCGGAAATTTTCTGCCCACCCAAATTCTCCTTATGACAACGTCTTGACTTGGATATTGTCAGTTTTGCCTGGCTCTGGATTGTGGCCACTAACAAGCACAACCGTAACTGGGTCTGCACCAAAATAGCCTTCTTGTTTCAACTCATCAGCTAGCTTAGTTGCTGCATTTGGGTCATTTGGTCGAACATATGGGCGAGAAGCGTACCTTAGTGCTAATTTTTGCGCAGTCTTCACGTCTTCGGTTACACAAACAATTGGTAGGTTCGGACGATATGCGGCAACGTTAATTGCAGTAGCACCAGTGTGCGTTTCCGCAATAATAGCTCGAGCCTTAATTCTCCTTGCCAATTGAGCTGCTGTGTAGCTTAAAATCGCGTCAGTTTTTTCACGCATTTCAGCCTTTTCTACCAACATTACTTCACTGTGTTCTTGAGTGTAGATAATAGTCTTGCGCATCGCACGAACGGTCTCAACAGGATATTTACCATTGGCAGTTTCGTCAGACAACATAACCACGTCAGCGCCTTGGATTACGGCATTTGCAACGTCGCTAACTTCAGCGCGACTTGGCTCTGGATTGTCAACCATACTGCCCATCATTTGCGTCGCAACGATCACTAGCTTGCAATATTTACGACACAAGGCAATAATTCGACGCTGTACAACTGGGACAATTTCTGCGCCAGCTTCCACTGCCAAGTCACCACGAGCGACCATAATACCGTCACTAGCCTTAACGATTTCCTCCAAATTCTCTGGATCAACGGCAGACTTAGTCTCAATCTTGGCAATAATATTGGCTGTCGAGCCCAGGTCTGTCAATCGACGACGCAAATCAATAATATCATCAGCTTTTTGAATAAAGCTCAATGCAACGTAATCAAAATCTTGGCTTGCGCCCCATTCCAAATCGTTAATATCTTTCTGAGTAAGAATATCGCCACCAAAATCTGTGTCTGGCAAATTCAAACCCTTACGGCTCATCAAAAAACCGTCGTTCTGAACTTCTACGCGAATTGCAGTTGGGCTAACAATTTCTCGCACAACCGTCCTGATCTTGCCGTCAAACATGTAAAGTGGCTCGCCGATTTTCATCTTCTCCGCCAAATTGTACTGCACTGGCAAATTGAAGCTGCCGTCATGTTCAGTAATTTCCGAATCCAAGACCAATATATCGCCAACCTTAACATTCAGCATATTGTCCTTCAAAACGCCCAAGCGAATCTTTGGACCTTGCAAATCTTGTAGGATTGCGACAGGCTTGCCCAACTGTTTACTAGCTGTGCGCACCCAATCGATCTGCTCAATTCGTTCCTCGTTAGCGCCGTGACTAAAGTTCATACGGATGCCGTTAACGCCGGCCTCCAACAATTGGTAAACCTTTTCTTGGCTGAACGTTGCTGGCCCAATTGTTGCTAATATTTTTGTTCGTTTAAATATATTATCACTCATTTTTAAAATTATATCACGAAATAACAGTGATGAAAAATGGCACCAAGGAACCTTATAATACTTGTTCAATATCGAGAATACGTTTAATAAAATTAACTATAGCGAATTCAGAAGAAACAAAAAAACAGCCGACCTCTAACATACACCATTTGCAAAATGCAGCTCAACAACATAGTGTCTCGACAGGAAAAAAGAGCCAGTTTATAGACTTGGATCAGGTCTTCTCGCGAGCTACCCGATCCTACAGGTCCTGATGTATCCCGCATCGGCGCACGTAATAGTTGCCCTGTTCTGCAAATTGCTCCAGTTAGAGCTAATCGACTGAGACCAGTTCTGTGGCGTTCCACCACAACCAACATTCACGCGCCAGCGCTTTCCCTGGGTGTTGTAGGAGTAGTAGTTAGTGTTACCACTCCCACTGCGATATGCCCAGCCATCCGTTCCGCCATCGACATCTACCCAGACGCCAACAACATTGCTAGTGGCGCACGTCACGTAGCCGCTCGCAGCGTGAGCTGGAGTGGCTGCCACAAACGCGCCAACAGTAGCAAGGATAGCCACTGCGAGAGCTGAGAACAGCTTCTTGATAATAGGCATGATTACCCTTTCTGTAGCTGCCTGTAACCACGAAACGAGATTTGTCTCGTAGCCAATAATAGTTTACCACGTAAAATAAACCAGGTCCAGTATTTGAGGTAAAATTATAAAAAGAGCTACTAAAACTCTCGTATGTCTCGAATTGGACTGCGACGTACGTTGCGTATTAATGGCAATATAGCACTAAACAATCCAGTGAGAATACACGTACTTACAATAAAGATTATCTGTCGCATATCCACGGCTATAAGTCGTATCACTCTATTTGAATTAATAGAACCAAAGCTATATTGCGCCTGTGCCGTAAGCTGTGGTGCAAATTGCTTATCCAGGAGATACGCACCGATAAAGCCGATAGCAAGAGCGAACATAGCTACTAATATAGATATAATTATCGTATATAGTATATATATCGACACGATATCAATACGATTAAAGCCAATAGCACGAAATACCGCCGTCTCATGTCTATCATCCACAATTGTACGACTGATAGTAATCCACATAATAAGCGCAGCCAATACTATAACTACCAGCATAGCATAGACCGACCACTGCTTAAATGTATTCTGCATATCATCCAAAGCAACGCTATTACTAAATGCCAAATTAGATTGATATAAACGACCAATCGGCTTACAAGAATTATCATACTGGACAGTACAGCCCTGCTCATCTATAAACTTTTGCGCATCACTGGCATTTGCAAACTCAACAAAACGATGTTTATTATCCTCATTGCCCATAATATAAAGTGGCTCATATGTAAATAAATCAGCATAATCGGCTTTATTAGGTAGCTTATCGTATAGTGAGCGCGGTATAACCTGCCCAACGCCTTCCGTGCGTAATACTCCAGAAATCATATCGTTAACAGTGCGAGCCTTCTCGCGCTGCTGTTTCTGTTCTGGATTTAGTACTTCACTATCGCCAGGAGACATGCCAACCACTTTAAAAGTAATAAATTTGCTTACAGCGGTTGTTTCTTTACCAAATCTTGTATCAAACAGCTTTTGGTTTGCCGCTTGCTTCTTCTCCTCTGCCGTACGTTTGTCACTTATTACAGGAGCATTTTCACATGTTGTAGGATTGGGTAGTCCATACAAAAGACTTGGCTTTTTATAATCCTTGTTATTTTGATTTGCTGTGATCTCTTTATTTTGCTGCAAGACCTGCTGTATCAGCTCCAGTGAGACACTATTTCGGTAACACATTTTAAAACTCAAGTTAGTTATATTGTCACGAATATTTTTTAGGCGTTCAAATTTAGCCTCAGCACTCGCACTTGCTGGCAACTTTTCCAACTTCAGTAAACGCTCAATAACATTTTGCGGCAAGATTATAGGTAAACTCAACCCGTCAGGCTTCCAGCCAGCATTGTCAGGAAGCATAATATTATCTGTAATTTCAGGTGGTGCGATAACAATACTTGAGCTATTTACAGGAGGATTTTCATAATTAGCATTCACCTCCGCTTCATCCGAAGTGTCAAAGAATAACTCTTTGCCGTCAATAAGAGGTACTAGCGCTGAGCCTTTTTTGACACTATAAAATTCTTCAGTAAAAAATTTAATAGCACCATATCCCTTAGCTAAACGAGAGAGTTTTGCATCGTCAAAAGCCGGCATGGCGCTATATTTCTCTTTTAGTAATTGAGCGGTAATACCGTTTTGGTCATTAATAGATAGCTGCACAGTACCGTCAGCAGACTGTGAATACGGCGGCCGATCATTGATATAGGAATATTCCAGATTAAGTCGCTTTGCCTCGGTAGCTTTTTGTGAAACGAGTAGCTCATAGCGTTTTTTAGCCTCGGCAATAAGATTAGGGTCACGAATAGTCTTATAAAACCCATCGACATTTGATGGTGCGTTAGTGACACTTACGATATAGCGACTAGTCAACCCCTCTTTACGAAACGAATCAATACCACGAAAGAGACCATTAGCAATCAGGGAAGCTGAAATAAGGACACCGAACAACATACTCGCCAACAATACCGTAATAAATGTACGTATTTTACGAGCACGTAATTTTGTATAAGTCAACAGTACTATATCGGCTAGCCTAATCACACAATCTCCCATCTTTTAGGGCAATGACACGATCAGCCTGGGCGGCAATTTCATTATCGTGCGTAGCAATAATAATCGTTGCATGATATTGCTCTCGAATTTGCTGGAATAAACTAATAATATCGCGACTGTTGGCAGAATCCAGATTGCCAGTTGGCTCATCTGCCAGAATAATAGCCGGTCTATTGAGTAAGGCTCTAGCAATAGCAGCGCGCTGAATCTGCCCACCGGAAAGTTCGTGAGGGTGGTGATTTAGTCGATCATACAGACCGACTTGTCGAGCTAATGATTCAATACGTAGCTTGCGCTCCGCCTGCTTCATGCGCTGAGGCATTGAAGCGACTTCAATATTACGGCGCAACGTCAAAAAAGGCTGCAGATAAAACGATTGGAAAACAAATCCAATTGTCTGGTTGCGAAACTTAGACAGTTGACGGTCATTCATACTGGAAACGTTTTTCCCTCCTACAACAATCTCACCAGACGTAGGCTTATCTAGTCCACCAAGTAAATGCAGTAAAGTGCTTTTACCACTGCCGCTTGGACCAACAAGAGCCACAAATTCACCTTCGTGAATGTCTACTGAAACATCATCAATAGCTCTAATTATTTGCTTGCCAACTTTATACTTCTTGATTACATTCGTAGCCTTGATGGCGATCGGTCTGAAATCAAGGTTCGTAATATTATCAGCCTGCGCAACTAGAACACCCGTATTATTACATTCCATATAAAATTACCATTAGCATTATTATAGCCGATAGCTATCCGTACGGTCAACATAACCACATAAACTAGCCTACCCATTTCCTTAATGCTAGAATATAAAATATTATGCCAGAAATAGATAAATACATTATCTCAAAAATTCTATTCTTTATTTTCGGGTCAACTACTGTAATTATTTTCTTTTTATTCTATACTGGAGTATTTATAAATATCGTTGGGTCCATAGAAGCTGCAATTACGATATATTGCATCAACACCGCCCTGCTGATACCCGTAACAATCTGGTATGCAATCGAGCGCTCACATAAACCGAAATATAAGGAGAGCGATATACTTGAAGCCTATTCTGAAATGATGTCTCAGACTGACGATGAGTCCGCTGCCAAAGAAACTACAAAGCAACAATGAAAAAGCTCGCCACAATAAGCGAACTATTCCAAACATTATTTATGGTGACCTTACCGGGAATCGAACCCGGATTGCCAGGATGAAAACCTGGTGTCCTAACCGTTAGACGATAAGGCCACGACTTCAGATATCATAACAAATTATTGTCGAATTGTCTATAGCAAATCAGCCACTTCTCCGCCGTTATCTATTAATGTATAATATTTCCATGACAAAGCAGAAGAAAAAGCGCAATAAAAAATATTCTGGAATGGACGCGACATCTCAGCGACCAAAGGTAACAAGGATTACAGCAACGAATCGCTCCAAATTATCTCAATGGTTTTTTGATCGAAAAAAACTCATTCGCACCATTGGTATGGCGGTGCTCGTTGTAGTTGCTTTAATTATCGTTATTTCTGGAATATTAAGTTTATTCCGTTAACGAACTGGCAACTTAAACCCAAAAGTGCTGCCTTTTCCCTCTTCTGACTCAAAGATCATTTCGCCGTCGTGCGATAAGATAACTTTCCTCGCCAAAAATAAGCCGACACCAGTGCCGTCTGGTCGCTTTTTTCTGGCATTTGTGCCGCGGAAGAATTTGCCAAACAAATTTGCTTGCTCTGATTTCGGTACGCCAATTCCCGAATCTTTCACCGTAAACTCAACCGCGCCATTATTATTTTTCAGAGAAATTATTACCTTTTTATGTGGATTTGAATAGTAAATGGCATTGTCAATCATATTCAGCATAACTTGACGAATCTTCTCAGAGTCGGCCGTAATCAATGGAACTTTTTTATCAATCTTTAGGTCCATTTCGACAGACCTCTGATCAGCTACAACCTTAAGCAAAGCAACTTCATCCCGAAGAATTTGAGCAACGTCTGTCTCCTGTTTATCAATGTTAAATTTACCAGTCTGAAGCCTAGAAACATTAAGAAAGTCGTTTATCAGCCTCACCATACGCTCACTCGAAGAAAACGCCTCTCTAAGAACCGCACGCTGCGTCGGCGTAATCTTTCCCAAATCGCCCTCCAACATCATATCCAGATAACCTTTAATACTAGTCAACGGCGTTCTTAACTGATGTGATGCCATAGAAATAAATTCGTTCTTCGCCTCATCCAGTCGCTGAAGCTGTCGATTACTGAACCTCAACTCTTTCGTCGCCTCGTCAATTTTACGCTGCAAACTCTTATTCAGCTCATTAATTTCTTCCAATGACAAAGAATTTCGAATCGACACCGCCAATTCCCCAGCAATCGATTCCAGCATTTCAATATCGCGAGAACTATACCCCAAACTCTTATGCTCGCCCAGAAATAGAATTCCTGTTTCTTGATTTTGATGCAGCAGCGGCATAACAATTTTCGTGCGATGAATATCCAAAAGTTTCTTCAGTTCTGGATCTTTTACTTGATTCGCCAAAATAACTTCCGGAAAACTGCAATTCTTATAATAGTAATCCATAATCCTGCGAACATCTTCCTCGACAACAGATATTCGTCGCCGACCCGCCCGACCGTATATTCCTTTTTCCGGAATACAAAACGCCACTTTTTCCGCCTTAAGAGAAGTCGCTATATAATTACCAACACGTCGAGTTAGCAATTGCAGATCCGCCGTATAGGTTAATATCTTGCTAATCTCACGCGTAAACGTATCAGCATCATATTCTCCGTAATAAAAAACTCTATCAGTAAATTTATCAAAGATTTTCTTCACTGGTTGATATACGACCGCCAAAACCATAGCCAAAATCATATTCATGAGATTTACGTGACTATCAACCGTCAGGCTGCGTTGGAAAACCAAAATTGAAATGACATATGCAGAAATCACGTAAACGACAGCTAGTGCGATTAATAGCAACATATACGAAACGCTTCGAGCCACCGCCATTTTTACGTCCATCAATCGGTATCTGACGATGCTATACATAATTGCAAACAAGAAAATAATCGTAGCAATTGGACCAATCCATATATATCGATAATCACCAAGCGCCGGAAGAAACAGATCCACTACAAAGCCAGGAATGCTACATATCAACAGACCAATCATGTAAATCGCGACTTGCTTGCGTCGAACGGGATCTGATTTGCGCCACGCTATATGGCCAAAACACATAGAAATTAAGAAGAATACTGAGAAAAAAGTTGCAAAAATGACATAGTTGACTGCATGAATCGGAATTCGAGAAAAATCTACTGGAGTGACAATTTCTGATGTATTGATAATAAATTCAGGCACCAAAATAATGTATAGCGAAAAAATCGTTATCAATATACTAGATGCGCAAATAAAACTCTTCGTTGATTTTGTCGATGGAAGAAACGACTTTGTAGTAAAAATAGCTAACGCAGGACAAAAAACAGCCGAAGCTACATAAAACCATCTGGACGCAGTGTCTAATACTACCCCATTGTCCGCCAGAGAAAACACCTCAAGTCCAGCTGACCACACGGCCAAACATAGACAAACCAGAAAAAACCAATGCTTCGCATCATGACGATGCTTCGACTTTTTAAGTACGAGCACGCCCAAAATTAGCGCCATCAACGCAACCAATCCTAGCACTAATGCTCGTATCATCATACTAATGCTTATTATAGCATTTTATTCTACGTTTCAATCGCAAAAACTGTGTAAACACCGCTTGCGGTAACTGTAGCTTCAATAGATTCTTTTGGTATGCCAGATTTTTGGAGCAATTTAAAGCCTTCTTTAATTGAACGCATCCTAACTTTTGGAACCCACCCCATTAGTCCATGCAAAAATTCTTTTTGTGGGCGATTTACGTTCATGTTGCCAGTGATCATTAGTCCACCAGTTCGTAAAAATTTTAATGATTCTCGTGTCAATTGTTTATAAACGCCATCTGGCAGATATTCTCGCAAGCCAGAATCTTCCGCAATATCCAGCTTACGATCACCCAGAACTCCCTTCAAGCTCAAAGGCTTGCCAAGCTTACTGAATAATCGTTCACAATGAACTTCAATCTTATCTTCCAAATTCCATTTCTTAGCCAAGCTCTGCGCCGCCGCCAGAGACAACGGATCTTGATCTAGCAGGATAACCGTTGGTGTCTCACCCGTTTCATCCTTAAGTTTTTTCAGCATCTTCAAAGTCGCCAGTCCCGTTCCGCAGCCAAAACTCATCACCAACATATCGTCAATTGAACGATTCTCTTTTTCTGCCACTTTCTTCAAATGATCAATCGACAAACCATTCACTGTTTCCACTCGCTCACGAATACCAAGCGAATCCGCACAATGTCGAATGACGTTAGAAAACTTCTCCGTCACCGGCGCCTGAATAAACTCTCGAACTTCACCAATTCTCTTCTCTACTTCTTCAATAGCCGTCGCTTTATCCACGCCGTTGTTGATTTTATCTTGAATCATAACTTCTGTCAGCGGCAAGCCATTAATCTTCTCATCAAATACCGACTCATCCAGTGGGCCACTCATGCTCGGATATTCACCTTCTGCCAATATTTCGCCATTTTCACCAGAAACTCTTAATCTATAAGCTTCAGAAATTGTCAAAAACGTCAGTGCGGAACCTCGTTGATTGTGCCACGGCTGCGAATTAGTTTGATCTTTACCGTATAGAAATTTATCACGAAAAATCTCTAGATAAGCATCTACAATATTACTCCATTTATTTTCTCTTACAAAAGGAATCTTTTCTAGGACATTCGCAAGTGCTGCGGTAGCTGGATTTTTATGAATAAAGTGTTTACGGACCTCTTTTAATTTTGCATCGCCTCGCTTCAAATAGTTATATATATTTTTAATATTGTCAGGGTTGTTATATGCGGAGTCGGTCTTTTCTCCAATTTTAACCCTGCATTCCTCACTCCTAAGATCCTCAATTTCCCTGTTTAATTTTTTATTAGCTTCATGATCAACTCCATTAAGAAAATCACCCGCTTCCGCATACTGTTCGCCTCTAAAGTTTTCCATGTCAAAAATTATAACATAGTTTATATGATATACTTAGAGCATGATAAAAATCGCTATCATTGAAGACGACCCAACTATCAGCCAGATGTACCGAATGAAGTTCGAATCAGACGGGTTTGACGTTCGCTTGGCTGCCAACGGACAAATCGGCATAGAAGTAGTCGAAAAGTTTCAGCCAGATATTATTTTGCTAGATTTACAAATGCCAGAAATGGACGGCGCAGAAGCTTTGAAGCGAATTAGGTCTAAAGATTGGGGAAAAACTATTCCCGTTATTGTCCTTACTAACCTCGGCGAAGAAGAAGCTCCACACGATTTGAAAAAACTAGGAATTCATAGCTACATCGTAAAAGCAAATCTCACACCGCGCCAAGTTGTAGAGCAGGTCAAAACTGCCATAAAAGCTGCTTAATTTTTTGATTGATTCGCAATTTTTAGACAAGCCGTAATTACATTATCAAAGAGTGCGGAAACTGTTAGCGGACCAACTCCGCCTTTTTTTGGTGTAACAATTACATCATTACGCTGACGCACTTCTTCAGATACGTCGCCAACAATTTTTCCATTTTCCGAAGCAGTTCCCGCATCAACAACAACCGCTTTAGCCTTGACCATTTGGCTTTTAATCAACCCCGGAACTCCAGTTGCCGACACGATAATATCGTAATTTATCAATTGAGATAAATCGTCGCCTTTTTCAAAAACCGTCACATCGACACCAGACTTTAGCCACATCCTCTCAAGAGGGGCGCCAACCAAACGACCTCGCCCGACAATCGCAACTTTTTTTCCCTTCAAATCAACGCCATATCCAGCCAGTAGCCAGCTAATAGCCGTTGGCGTGGCTGCCTGAAAAATTGCCCTTTTACGCAGACCGTCAACGTCTTTATCTTCTCGAATACTCTCGAGTAATTCCTCGGTCTGCTCAGGATTGCTAATAGGCAATTGCAGAATTATTCCTTGAACATCGTCTCGATTGTTCAATTCTTGAATCACCTCCAAAGCGCCGCCCGCAGGGACTCGATGAATCTCCACGTCAACCAAAATATCAGCGCCATATCTCTGTTTCAGTCGCATATACGTTTCAATAACTGGATTTTCGACATCAGTAACAATTGCCAAACAAGGATTAATACGCCAAGCCTGTCTTAAAGCTCGCACCTGTTTCGCCTGGCGCTCCTTGATAAATCCAGCTAATTCTGAGCCATTTAGTTCTCTCATTGTCATTAAGTATAGCAATTTTACCATCTTGAGTACAGATATAGTGTGTGCTATAATTTGAGAAGCTTGGTTTATGGCGGATGTAGCTCAGCTGGTTAGAGCGCTGGATTGTGGCTCCGGAGGCCGTGGGTTCGAACCCCATCATTCGCCCCAAGTTTTACGACAATTTATTCACACCGATAAATTATTTTCAATAAAACGGTAGACATTTTTATTGATTGTTGTATAATGAAATTGTGGGCCAGTAGCTCAGCTGGTTAGAGCACCTGCCTCTTAAGCAGGGTGTCGAGGGTTCGAGCCCCTCCTGGCCCTCCAAAAAAATAACCTCACACGAAGTGAGGATTTTTTATTTATCCAAACGGATTATATCGGCGAGAAGGCGGCTCACGAAAAGTAGTTCGATTAGCGTTAAACGATTGACGAGAATTGTCCACGCTTGACTGAACATTATTATTTTGTAAACCGTTGACTCGTCGATTACCGCCAGACAAGCCAGCGTCATCAGGATTATTGTTAGCGACTCTCGACCGAGGCGCTACACCCATTTCCGCACCAAATCGTCTTCGATTGTCAGAATTATTGGCCGATATCGAAGATCCATATCCCTTAATATATCGGCGCTCCGAATTCACGCTACGATTAGCGGTCAGCATTCTGCCAGTATCCCCATACGCTCTAGAGCTGTTGTCGCTCAACGTATTCATACGACCATATAGCCTTTCCATCATTTCCCGCGTCATTTGCGGTTTTTTATTCGCATCCATATATCCCCCATTAGTTATATGAAATGGCGCCCCGAGTAGGATTCGAACCTACGACCTTAGGCTTAGAAGTCCTCTGCTCTATCCAACTGAGCTATCAGGGCGTATTCACATTATAACATCTTTCTGCTACAATAGTAAAAGCTTGCGGGTGTAGTACAGCGGTTAGTATGCAAGTTTTCCAAACTTGAGATGGGAGTTCGATTCTCCCCACCCGCACCAAGTTAGACAATTTCAATCCATAAAGGGCATCGATGGATCCATATATTTATACAGAAAAACCAAAATACCAGCCGCACGATATTGAAGATGCGTCCGAATTTTATGATGTAATTGAACGAAGCAGCTTAACACATCAATTGTCTGAAAACCGACCATATGTTTATTGGACAATGGAAATTTATGATAAATCCAACGGTATTAAAGGTGGTGGCGGACTTGGAGTTTTGGCAGCGGACACGCGACGTGTAGCTGAAAAATTGGAAGTTCCATTCGTAGTAGTGACGCCGTTTTATCGTAGCGAATCACACCAAAAAATCACCAACCTCGCACAAGAAGAGTTTTCGGAATCTGTTTCACCTCAAGATTACGGATTTGAATATATTGACGAAGTTTTCGTAAGTTCAAACGGATTCCCAGATGCAAGCTTAAGCATTTTTAAGAAGACACTCGGTTCAACGCAATTTGTTACAATTTCAGAACCGAACTTTGGGCAATTGTACGAAGGCGACGGATCTGGTGACCATAGACTATACCAAGAAGTAGCGCTGGGTTTTGGCGGCTATAAAGCGTTGAAGCTTCTCGGTATTAAGCCGGCTGTTATTCAACTTAATGAGACCGCAACGATTTTTGCCGCATTAGCACGACTAGACGAACTGTGCGCTAACGGAATGAATTTATACGAAGCCATCGTTTACGTTCGCAAGCACACACTTTACACGAACCACACACTTCTTCAAGCGGCCGAACCGGAATTCCATCGTTCGCAATTTGAAAAATTAGTTCTGCCAAATATAAAGAGCAACGCCGTGCGCTGTTGGCTAATGGAGCAATTCCGTAATGACAGACTGAGGCCGAATCTTTTGGCAATTGAACTTACTGAAGCGAAGAATGGTGTAAGTAAGTTACACGCCCGCGTGGCAAATTTCCGCGACCGCAACAACGACAAAGTCAAATTTCAAGCCATTACCAATGGAATAGATCTTGAAACATGGGTGCTACCTGAAACGCTGCAAACATATCGCAATCATGGCATTATCGATAAATTTGGACTGCCCACAAATGATTTTTCTGAAAAATTAAACTCGCTGAATAGCGCGGATCTGAGGTATTTGAAAAAACTCGGTCGAAAGGAATTAAATCGAGTCCTGTTGAATCGCCAAGACCAGTACGGAAAATCCATACAAATCCCAGAAAATGCAATATTATTCGACTTCAAGCGAAGATTCGCCAATTACAAACGACCTTATATGCCGTTTGAAAACCCAGATTCATTGCGCCAAATTCTCATTAGCCACAACGCGCATTATATTCTGACAGGAAAAGTTCACCAAGGCGACGTGACGATGTATCAGAAATTGCTCGAAGTATTGAAATTGATTGATAACGATCCAGTCCTCAAGGAGCGTGTTCATTACATACAAGATTACGACGAAGAGTTGGGACGAGCGTTGGCAATCGGTTCAGACGCCTCGATAAACATTCCTATTGTCGGATTAGAAGCGTGCGGCACTTCATGGGAAAAAGATATTGCCAACTTGAAACTCCTCATCTCCACTAGCGACGGCGGTGTTGCCGACGTTCAGCCAATCGCTTGCCTGGAGGTTACCGGTAGAAACTACGAAGCCGAAGTTTCATCTCTGTACGTTAACATGCATAAAGCTGCCGCTATTTTGAAAAATGACCAATTGCTGGAAAAACATATCCGCCACCAATTAAGCAACTATTTGCCAATTATTTCTGGCGCCCGAATGATGAAAGATTATCTCAAATTTATTTTTCCAAAACCGCAAATCCAGCCTAAAAAAGAACCGCAGATCAAGCGGATTCCTATTCAATAATCACTTCAATCTCAGCACCTAGCGAATTTAAGCGCGCCGCCAATTCCTCGTATCCGCGATTAATCGAATATACGTCGCGCAGAATCGATACGCCTGGGGCAGCAAGCATTGCCAAAAGTATCACAACGGACGGACGAAGCGCTGGCGGAGCAACAACGTCAGCTGGCTTCCATCTTGTTGGACCAGTGATATAAACACGGTGTGGATCAACCAGTTCGATTTGCGCGTTCAGCTTGCTCAACTCTGTAAAGTAAATTGCTCGGTTCTCGTAACTCCAGTCGTGAACCAACGTGCGCCCCTCGGCCACCGTCGCGATAAGCCCCAAGAACGGCAGATTGTCCATATTAATTCCAGGAAACGGCAAGGCGTGAAGTTTATCCTTTGCTGCCTGGAGTTTGGAACGCTGCAATTTAATATCAACCAAACGAGTTTGCCCATTATTAGCAAAATATTCCTTGCTGAGTTCAAATTTAAGACCCATTTCCGCCAATGTCGCTAATTCAATCTCCAAGAATTCAATCGGCGCACGACGAACAGTAATTTCCGAATCTGTCACTACGCCTGCTGCAATAAAGCTCATCGCTTCAATCGGATCTTCGCTCGGATAATAGTCTAGATTTTTACTAATGCGTTTACGACCCGTAATTTTCAAGGTCGTCGTACCAATTCCCTCAATTTTCACACCCAACTTCTTCAAGAAGAAGCAGACGTCTTGAACCATGTAATTTGGGCTAGCATTGCGGATGATGGTAGTGTTTGGCGACAACGCCGCAGCCATAATTATATTTTCCGTCACTGTATCGCCGCGCTCCGTCAATAAAATCGTTCGATCGCCAGAATTGATATCAGTTTTTGCGTGATAATAATCAGTCTCCGCCGTGACGTTCATTCCAAAATGCCTCAAACCACTAAGATGTGGCTCGACCGTGCGCTTGCCTAAATTACAGCCGCCAGCAAACGGCAATTTGAAATCGTCATATTGATGTAGTAGCGGACCAAGGAACATAATCACAGTTCTAGTTCTCTTCGCCGCAGCAATATCCATATCTTCAAGCTTCAAGCGCGCCGGCGGCACGATCTCAAGATCACTGCCGTCCAACCAGCGAGTTTTAACGCCAATCGAATTCAAAACCTCGATAATTCGGTTGACTTCCTCAATTCGCGCCACTTTCCTAAGCGTCGTCTTCCCTTTATTCAACAAACTCGCACAAAGAAGACCCACTGCGGCGTTTTTACTAGTCTTAACTTGTATCTCACCAGACAATTTTTTGCCGCCAGTTACCTTAAAATTCATTTTTCCGGAATGGTTTACGGTTACAATATTGTTATTAAGTACTTCACTAATTCGAGCAATCATCTCAATACTAATATTCTGACCCCCGTTTTCAATGCGGTTAATAGCACTTTGCGACGTGCCAATCGCCTCAGCTAATTGCGTCTGTGTCAAACCTTGTTTTTGACGATTCTCAGCGATTAAATTGCCAATTTTTTGAAGATACTTGTCTTTTATCATGCGTAAATTATATCACTAATGATATATATAAGCAATGATATAATAAGTATTAACGGAGGTTTAGTCATGAAAGACAAGCAAATTGAAGAACTTATAAAAGCAGAAAAAAAGCGCCAAACGGACGGCCTGGAACTGATTCCTAGCGAAAATTACGTTTCGTCAGATGTGCTTCAGGCGCTCGGTAGCGTTTTCACTAATAAATATTCAGAGGGCTACCCTGGTCGACGCTATTACGGCGGACAAGAAAACACTGATCAAGTCGAGCAGTTGGCGATTGATCGCGCTAAGAAACTTTTCAAAGCAGATCACGCCAACGTCCAGCCGCATTCTGGCGCGCAAGCCAATGAAGCAGTTTATTACGCTTGGTGCGAACCCGGCGACACTATTCTGGCTATGGATTTAGCTCACGGCGGACATCTTACGCACGGCGCCCCGGTTACTCGTAGTGCCAGAGAGTACAACTTCATTCGCTATGGTATAAAAAATATCGACACTGGCGAAATTGACTATGAAGAAATTCGTCAATTGGCCTTAAAACACAAACCAAAAATCATTTTGGCGGGATTTTCGGCATATCCACGAGAGCTAGATTACGAAAAATTTGCCGAAATTGGCAATGAAGTCGGTGCCATGCTAATGGCAGACATGAGCCATATTGCAGGGCTAATCGTTAGTGGCGTTGCCAAAAACCCGTTCGACTATGGCTTTCATGTAATTACCACAACAACTCATAAAACTCTGCGTGGACCACGAGGCGGGCTGATTCTTAGTCGAGGACTAGTTGGCAATCCATTGAAAAAGCCAGAAAAAACTCTCGAAAACCTACCCACATTAATTGACCGAGCAGTCTTCCCTGGCACTCAGGGTGGTCCACATATGCACACCATCGCCGCAAAAGCCGTAGCATTTGGTGAAGCCTTACAGCCAGAATTCAAAGATTACGCCGAGCAAATTGTTAAAAATGCAAAAAGATTGGCGGAAGAGTTGCAAAAACGCGGTTTTAAGTTAGTAACTGGCGGCACCAGCAACCATTTGATTCTGGCAGATATTCACAGCAGTTTCGGTATTGACGGCAAAGAGGCGGAAATCGCCATGGATAAAATCGGTCTGACGCTGAATGCTAATGCGATTCCGGATGATCCTCTGCCAAGGTTTAGACCAAGCGGTATTCGCTTAGGTACGCCAGCTGTCACAACGCGAGGCGCCAAAGAAGACGACATGGAAAAAATCGCAGAATGGATGAGGCGGTCAATAGATAATCGCGACAATGACGAAATATTGGCTGAACTACGTAAAGAAGTTATGGAATTCTGCCATGCCCTACGCGATATTTAATATAAACCCGCACATAAAAAACTCTGGCTTAATGCCAGAGTTTTTTATTTATATGATTCTTAGCTAACTAGCACAAGAACCGATTGTTCGCTCTTCTACCTTGCTTGTCGAGAAATTGTAGTACTTAACGTGCGCACCCGTAGCATCACCCGTATCCGGACATTGCTTATACTCAATAGTATTAGCTTCTCCTGGGGCGTGACCATCAGTAAGAGCTGAGTCAGGAGTTTTAACTGTCTTTTCGTCCAAGTAATATGGCTCGCCAGTCTGTGATTCAGAAGAAGTGCCAACAGTAACAGTCTTACTTGTTAAGACTCCCAAGTTAGCTGGATATTTACTCTTTGCTGTATTGTATAGCTCAGCTTTCTTAGCAACAGCGTCAGCAGCAGATTTAGCAGCAGATGTCTTTGCCTGGTTTTGCAAACCGTTGTATGCAACCAAAGAAACAACTGTCAAAATTGCGATGATCACGATAACGATCAAAAGCTCAACTAGTGTAAAACCTTGATTTTTGATATTCTTTGTAGTCACGATAATGTGCCCCCTAAATTGTTAGTTTGATTTGTAACTTGATAATACTACAACGTTTTTAAAAGCGCAAGCGTTTTTTTAATATATATATCGATTTTGCACTGGACGAAGGAATAGTGACTCTGTTGGACTAAATCTATAATTCCCAGGACCTGAAGTTCCGTCACCAATCTGCCCATTTTCATTCAATCCCCAGCAGTAGGAGCGCTTATTTGTCATAATTGCACAACCGCGGTTTGCTCCCGCCGCAATATCCACTACCGACTCTGTTGGCGGCAATCCACCAATACCAACATGAACGGTCTTCGGACTGGTAGAAAATTGTGGAGTATTAGAATTAGTCCCCAGCTGACCAAGCTTATTATCACCCCAGCAATATACATTCTTATTGCCATGATCGTTCACTAAGGCACAAGAGTGAGCAATCCCAACCTCAATTCGTAGCGGAACTCCCGGTAGACCATTAACTTGTACTGGCTGAAAATGCGCACCAAAGGCGCCATGGCCCAGAGGACCAGACTGCCCGCGACCAGCACCACCCCAACAATACACCCTACCTGAGGCAATAGCGCAGGTATGAGATACGTAGGCATGATCCGACGCCCAAGTATAACCATCTTGAGATATATCAGTTACATTTTCTAAATCCTTAACTCGAGTAGCGTAACTGTAGTGATTACCAGATATTGGACCAATACCCATCTGGCCAAACCTGGCTAGACCCCAACAATAAGCCCTTTTTTCAGTAGTGATAGTACACATCGTTTGCGAGCGTGATCCACCGGTTGCCAACTTAGTCGCAAAATAATTGCTAGGAAGTCTATTATGGCCGCCTGAGTTAATCTGCACTGGCGTAGCACGAAATCCAGGGTTTCCAGGATTTCCGAAGCCCAATTGGCCCATATTGTTCCGACCCCAGCAGTAAATTTTACCAGACACAATAGCACAGGAGACGTCACCAGTTCCTCCAATTGACGTAACGTCTTTACCTGCGAGAGTGCCACCAACCTCAACCGGAACACTAGAATAATTACCCGCCCCAGATGACCCATTGCCTAGCTGACCATCTTCATTACTACCCCAACAATATACTTTTTTATTACTGCCCAGCTGAGTTAACACGCAGCTGTGGTGCTGTGCTGTAAATATATCAATAATCTTTCCATATTTCATGTCACCAATAGAACGAACTTTCACTGGAATATTAGAGTCGCTAGTAGTTCCATCACCCAATTGCCCCATATTATTTTTACCCCAACACCATACGTTATTTGACAAAATCGCACACGTGCGGTTGGTGCCACTTACCGTACGTGTTGCATCAATGTCAGCCGGCCAAGTAACTGATTTTTTTACAACAGCAGTATAAGTTTTTAAGACTGTGCCACTACCATTTGTTATTTCAACGCGACCAGTAGATGAAATTTGAGCGGTAGCAGCTGATAAGGCTGCGCTTTTAGTTGACGCCTCCAAATCACCAACTTCAAAAGTCGTTCTTAGTTTATTATTCTCAAATACATATCTATTGCCAAGGAAAGCTACATCTCCCTTGCAATTGGTTTCTGGACGAAGTGGTCCAATTCCACCAGGAGCCGAACTCCATGATTGTTCAGCTCCATTGGCATCCAAACAAGCATTAGCGTAAGCCGTACCCGCCTCACCAGCCTCTTGGGCTAATTTATAATAGTACTCCTCCTGAGAGTAAATATACGATTGAGTCACGACCCTCATAGCACCAGCCAAAAGCGCCAATATAAAAGTGCTCATAAGGATAATCAGCACCAAGGAATAGCCATTTTTTCGTTGAATCATAGGTTATTTATCTTTCGTATCATTAATGTTTGAGAATCAGAAACTTGTTTACTTGGTGACTGTATTGTTAAAGTAACCTCTACATTATCCGCACCATCAAGAGCTTTCTTATCACTATCTGGAGCGTCACTATTTTTACTTATCAGTGTTTTTCCATCATAGTAATTAATCTTAATCTCCGAAACTCCGGTCGCCAAAATCGAATCCTCACGAAGCTTCATTGCTCGATCTTTAAACTTATCAGCATCCGGGCTGTTCATGCAAAAGTAACCCGCAGCAGACCCTGAATATGGCGCTGGAGGATAACTGGAGAAATCAACTAAATCATTATAAATAGTCCGT
>CAUSFG010000005.1:0-21313 GCA_963530815.1 uncultured Candidatus Saccharibacteria bacterium | reverse complement strand
CGATCACCGCAAATCCCAATTTATGATACGCAACCTTTTCCTGAATTAGCGCATGTGTGCCGACCACAACATCAATATTACCGCTAGCCAAATTGTCCAACAATTGACTGCGCGCCACACCTTTCACGTGGCCCGTCAGAAGCGCAACCGACACGCCAAATGGTGACAATAACTCGTCAAGTGTTTTCGCGTGTTGCTGCGCTAAAATCTCCGTCGGAGCCATAATTGCCGTCTGAAAACCAGCCTTCGCCACTTCCGCAGCCACCAATCCCGCAACGACAGTTTTTCCCGAGCCGACATCTCCTTGCAATAACCGATTCATCGGATGGTCAGACTCCAAATCTTGCAGAATTTGCCACGCAGCTCGGCGCTGAGCGTTCGTCAAAGGAAACGGCAATTGGTCGACAAAACTCTTCACGACCGACTTATTAAACGGAATTTTCCAGCCTGTTAATCTGGTCTGTTCTTGCTTATTAAATTGTGCCGCCAATATCATCTCGAACAGCTCCTCAAACGCCAGGCGCTCACGACCACGGGAAATTTCCTCGTGAGTTTTTGGCGCGTGAAGAAATTTAACCGCCTCAGAACGACTAACCAATTTTTGGCGCTGAATAATATTTTCCGGCAAAGTTTCTGGTAAAAAATCCATAATCGGACGAATATTTTTCATCAAATCTTGCACAGTTTTTGGGCGGAGATTTTTTATCGATTTATAAACCGGCTGAATTCCAGATGCGTTTTCCATCGATGCTTTGGCAACTTCTTTTGCTAGCTCGACGGACGGATTGTTGATCTGATAGCGATTATATTGCATACCAAATTGACCAGAAAAAATAAATTCTGCATCAGATTTTAATTGCGTTTCGCGGTACGGCTGATTGAACCAAACCGCCTTAACTTTGCCCGATTTATCAGCCAAAACCGCGGTCGTGATTCTAAGTCCACGCCGAACAACACGCGTCGAAACCGACTCGCAGCGCGCCTTAACCGTAACTTTTCCCGGCTGAAGATCTGCGATATTAACCGCGGTCGAATAGTCGTCATACGCTCGCGGCAAAAAATTCAGGGCATCAGAAACCGTCGTAAGACCGGCCACTGTTAGAGCCTGAGCAGTTTTCGGCCCGACGCCTTTAATTTGCTCGAGAGGAGTTGTTAATTTCATCTACGAAACGGCGTTGATGCCTTCCAGAGCGTAAGCCGTATCTTCCCAGCCTCTCACACCGATTGAATCTACACCCATTTGCTTCACTGGAAAATCATTGCCGCCTTCTTCAATTTTGTCACCAAAGAACAGCGTTTCTTCTTTCGACCAGCCATTCAGTTCAAGCAACCTACCAATTCCATAAGCCTTATCAATTCCCGGAAGCGTGATGTCAGTGCTGGTCGTACCGCCAATTCGCACTTCAAGCTCAGGCAGCTTCTCCGCCACCTTGTCGCGATATATCGGACGGACATCCTTATATTTTTCAGCCCACGCATATTTATCTTCAGGTGTAGCTTGCTGACCCAAAGCCGACATAGTAATCTGGCTATGTCGATCTTCAATTATTTCACCCGCAGGATTCTCGCACCAAATACCCATTTCCTTCGCAACTTCTTCCAATGCCGCAGTTATCTGAGTTTTTTGTTCATCAGACAAATCATTCGCATACTGAATTTTCCATTCATCATCAGCGGCGTCAAATCGATAATATCGAGTTCCGCAAGTCGGCATTGCATGGAATTTCTGAAGTAACTCTGGAGCAACGTTCAACCTATCAATCACCTGCTTCTTTATCTGCTGAAATGTACCGCCCGTGATCACACAAACGTCATAATTCTCAAGCAATCGACTAAGAATTCTCGCCATACGATCGCTAATTGGCGATTTTGTAATTGCCAATGTGTCATCCAAATCAAAACCGATAATTTTCTTCATTATTCGTTCTCCCCCATAATTAATACAAATGTGTTTTTACCCTTCTTCAGTAGCGACGTGTCATTGACGACTTTATTTTCGGCAAGTTTTTCGCCGTTTATGCTAATGGCGCCAGATTTTAACAATCGCTTTGCTTCGCCATTAGAGCCAACCGCCCCAGATTCTACCAGCGCTTCAATCACATCAATGCCAGCATCAACGCAAGGAATTTCTTCAGCCAAAGCGCCTAAATCATCGTCCGACAATTTCTTAAAATCGCCGCCACCAAACAAAACTTCAGTTACGCGCTCAACAGATTCACGACGCGCACTACCGTGGACAATGTCAGTAACTTCACGAGCCAAAACCTTCTGCGCCGAGCGTGCGCCAGGATTAACCGCATGATTTTCAGCAATAGCCTCAATTGTATCGCGATCCAACATCGTAAATATCTTCATATATTCAATTGCACTCTCGTCGTCAACATTCAGCCAGAATTGATAGAATTTATAGACGCTGGTTTTATTTTCATCAAGCCAAACCGCGCCACCTTCAGATTTGCCGAATTTACGACCAGTCGACTTATTGATAAGTAGCGGTGCGGTCATTGCGTAGACTTCAGCATTTTCTTTTTTGCGAATCAGATCCACACCAGATAATAAATTGCCCCATTGATCCGATCCACCAATTTGCAAATTCACGCCGTATTGATTAAATAGATGCCAAAAATCATAGCCCTGAAGCAAAGTGTAAGTGAATTCCGCAAAACTCAGACCCTTACTATTATTAATGCGCGCCTTGAAAAATTCGCGGCTCACCAAATCCGCCATATTGAAATTCTTACCGATATCGCGAAGAAATGGCAGTAATTCCAGATCAGCCAGCCAATCAGCATTGTCAACCAAAGTAAAATCTCGTCCAGCAAAGATTCGCGAAACTTGGGATTTTAAGGCTTGCTTATTATGTTCAATTTCCTCGTACGGAAGCAGATTTCGCTCTTCCGTGTCACGCATATCGCCAATCATTCCCGTGCCGCCACCGACGAGCAAAAACACTTTATGTCCGCGCTCCAAAAAATGCCGAACCATCATATAAACCGCCAAATGCCCAACATGCAAACTGTCCGCCGAAGGGTCCGTCCCCAAATAGAGCGTGAAATTCTCCGAATCGATAAGTTTGTCGTCAGTAAATGTGGTCTGATTCCAGAATCCACGCCATTGTAATTCTTCTGATAATTTCATATCACTCCTTTTCTATATATTAGTATAGCAATTTTACAATTGAAGCGAAACATATGCGTGATATAATAGAATTGTGAAGAAAAAGACTACGATAAGCACCGCCGGACACGGCTCAAGCGATAAGAAATCTCCGTCGAAACGGATGAACTTATATGCCAATTTGGCGCAGAAACATAAGACTAAAAAAGATAAGGACGCACGCGAACGAGCGGAATATTTGGCGACTTTGCCGAAACATCCCGTAAAGCGATTCTTTTATCGATTGCATCCGAAGCGACTAGCGAAATATTGGTTCTCCAAGCGCGGCGGACTGATGGCTCTGAAAATTCTTGGCGTCAGTATTTTGTTGATGCTGCTACTTATCGGCGGAATGTTCGCTTACTTCCGTAAAGACCTCGATAAAATTCGCCCTGGCGAGCTTGCTAAGCGCGTCCAGACGACTGTCACTAAATATTACGACCGCAACGACAATTTGCTTTGGGAAGATAAAGGTACGGGCAATTATCAATTGGTTGTCGAATCTGACCAGATTAGCGACTATTTGAAAAAAGCCACCGTCGCAATTGAGGACCGAAACTTCTATAATCACCACGGCATCAGTATTAGCGGTATGTTGCGCGCGATGCTCTCAACTGCTTCACGTCGCCAAGTTCAGGGTGGATCGACTCTGACGCAGCAGCTAGTCAAGCAGGTTTTCTTCGCAGATGAGGCCGGCGACCGATCAATTAGCGGTATTCCTCGAAAGATCAAGGAAATCATCCTCGCAATTGAAGTCGAGCGTATGTACAGTAAGGATCAAATCCTGTCGTTATACCTGAATGAATCTCCTTACGGCGGTCGTCGTAACGGCGCAGAGTCTGCCGCTCAAACATACTTTGGCAAGCACGCCAAAGATCTGACGCTGGCGGAAGCGGCGTTAATTGCTGGTATTCCACAGAATCCAACTTACTATAATCCATATAACACCGCTGGAAATAAGGCTTTGATTGCCCGACAACATACAGTTCTGGATTATATGGCTGAGCAAGGCGTTATTACCAAGGATGAGGCTGAAAAAGCTAAAAAGATTGACATTTTAAGTACACTTAAGCCGCAGACCGAACACTTGGAGAATATTAAGGCTCCTCACTTCCTATTGATGGTTCGCAATCAGTTGAGTAAAGAACTCGGCGAATCAGTCGTTGGACGCGGTGGATTGACGATTAAAACCACTCTTGATTGGCGAATTCAGGAGAAACTTGAAAATGAAATGAAATCGTTCTTTGCAACGGGTCGACCAGACGCTGTGCGAATTAGTAACGGCGCCGCAACAATCGAGGACGTTCAAACTGGACAAATCGTAGCACTTGTTGGTAGTCGCGACTTTAACTACACCGGCTTTGGTCAGGACAACGCTGCAGTTTCCTATATTCAGCCAGGTTCCACGATTAAGTCGCTTGTCTTTACTCAATTATTCGACAAACACGACAGCAAGCAAGCATACGGTAGCGGCACAGTCTTAGCTGATGAGAACATTGATAAACTGTACGGCGCAACTCTAAGGAACTGGGACAATAAATTTATGGGTGCCATCAATGTCCGAAGGGCGCTTGCTCTATCTCGAAACGTCCCAGCCATTAAAGCCGCTTATATCGTTGGCGACGGATCCGCTAAGCCTGTCGTTGAGGGAATCCGCAGGATGGGTGATACTAACTATTGCCGACAGGAAGAAAATGCCGGCGGTTATGGATTCGGTGCGGCAATTGGCGCATGTGGAACCAAACAGACGGAATTAGTAAACGCCTACTCAACACTAGCGCGAATGGGAGTTCAAAAAGACGTCTCAAGTGTTATCGAGGTAAAGAACAGCCAAGGTGAAACTCTGAAAAAATGGAAAGATGAAGGCAAGCAAGTTATCGACTCGCAATCAGCATACATCGTGAACGACATCTTGTCCGACCGAACTCCTGGACTTCACGGCTGGATGGGTGTCAATGGCGTTCGAACCTCTGCAAAAACCGGTACATCCGACAAGGGTTCACAGCCAAAAGACCTTTGGATTGTTAATTACAGCCCAGCTCTGGTCATGGGAATGTGGCTCGGAAACTCCGACACTAGCGTGATTGGCACATCAGCCTCCAACTACGGCATGCCGGTAATTAGAAGCGTTATGGAATTTGCCCACATCCAAGTTTACGCCAAAGAGGGTAAATGGAAGTCAGGTCAATGGTATGAGCGACCAAGCGGAATCCAAACTGTCAACGGCGAACTCTACCCGTCATGGTGGAATAAGAGGCAAAGTCAATCTACAGAAAAAATCACCTTCGATAAAGTCTCTAAGAAAAAGGCAACAAACTGTACTCCGGATGGCGCAAAGGAAGAGATTGAAGTGACAAAGATTATCGATCCTTTGACTAAGAAAGAATCAATCACCGTTCCTTCAGGTTACGACGCAAACGCAGAAGATGATGTTCACAAGTGCGACGACACTAAACCGCAAATTGGAGCAATATCATACACCAACAGTGGTAAGAAATATACGATAAATGTCGACGTTACAGCAGGAACTTGGGGCTTATCGGCAATCGAAATTACCGTGGATGGAAAGAGTATTAAGAGTTCAGAAATTAATTCAAGCGGCAAGCAGACCGCCACGGTAGAACTTGATACGGCAGGAGCACACACGGTTTCTGTAACCGTAAGAGACTCTGCATATTACACCGCCACTTCAACTGGCAGCATTCAAGTTCACTAAATAAACTATTGTTTATTCACCAAATTAATCAGCTCAGCCTCGTGTTGAGCTGATGTTTTTGAGCGACCATTTGTGCGCTTTTTAGGAACGTTGGTCTTCTGCTTTACAGGTTTTTTCTGTTCAACCACAAGCTTTGCAAACATCATTTTGCCAGCGTCGGTCTGCAAGCTTCGGATAATCTCAATCTTCTTCGTTTGCCCAATGTAGCGCTTGGCGTTCTCAACAACCACCATCGTTCCATCTTTCAAATAGCCAACCGCTTGATGAGAATCTTGCCCCTTCTGCGACAGTTCCAAATCCAGCTCGTCACCAGGCAAATAGCTCATCCTCAAACTTTTCGCCAGCTCATTGATATTCAAAACCTTAACGCCGTCAACTTGCGCCACCTTATTCAAATTATAGTCAAGCGTCAACACTGCCGCATCCATTTCCTTTGCCAATTTCAATAAGCGCGAATCCACACCTTCCGGCACGCGAATATTATCGTCATATAACTCGAATGAAGACTTCAAAATATCCTTGAGCTCCTTCACGACATCCATGCCGAATCGCGCCCTTTCACGCTTGTCATGGTCTGCACCGTCGGCTAATAATTGCAATTCTGTCAATACACTCCTCGGCACAATAATTTTGCCCAGCAGAAATCCAGTCTTCGCTAGTTCAGTCACTCGCCCGTCCATAAGCACTGACGTGTCGACCAAAATCGGTGCCGCGCCCACAGATGAATTTCGTCGCGGTTTTGCCAAGAAATAAATCTCAGCCGCCAAACCAAGCAACATTATAATTATTATCAATCCGTAAAAATCTTTCATTTTTTCCCTTTCTATTGTAAATAGTCAATTAACGCCTGTCGCATATCGCTGACGCCTTTTATGAATTTATCTTTATGAACTTTCGGCGCAATCGCATAAGTGAAGCCTAGCTTCTTCGCCTCTTTAATTCGAGCTTGCCAATTCGTCGCCGAGCGAACCTCGCCACCCAAACCAATTTCGCCAAACACTACGGCACCTTCGTCCAAACTTCGCCCAGCGCTAGCGCTAGCAATCGCCATCGCCACAGCCAAATCGGCCGCTGGATCATTTAATTTCAGCCCGCCGACCACATTGACGTAAATATCTTTGTCCGCCAATTTCAACTTTGTTCGCTTCTCTAAAACCGCCACCAACAGATTCAATCGATTCAGATCAAAACCGCTCGCCGTGCGCTTAGGATAGCCAAAATTCGTCGGATTAACTAGCGCCTGAATTTCCACCAAAAGCGGACGTGCACCTTCCATGGTCGCCAACACAATTGACCCATCCAGATTCTGACGCTCCGCCAAAAGCTCGGCTGACGGATTCTTTACTATCCTCAAGCCCTGCTCGTCCATTTCAAAAATCGCCGCTTCGTTAGTCGATCCGTACCTATTTTTCTGCGCCCGAACGACCCGAAAACCGCCATATCGATCGCCCTCAAAATTCAGCACAACGTCCACCAAATGTTCCAATATTTTCGGACCAGCAATTGAGCCCTCTTTGGTAACGTGACCAACCAAAATCACCGCCGTACCCGAAGCTTTGGCAGCACGAATAATTACATTTGACGAGTTGGTAATCTGACTAACCGACCCTGGAGCTGAGGAAATCTCGCTGAGAGAAATTGTCTGAACCGAATCGACAATTGCCAAATCATACCCGCCCTGCTGAATTGACGCCGCAATATCTTCCGCACTATTACTGGACGCCAGCTGCATTTTTTCCGAATCAGCCGCACCCAAACGCTCCGCACGAAGCTTCACTTGAGAAACCAATTCCTCGCCGCTTACATATAACACCGATTTTGTCTTGGCGATATGTGCCGCAACTTGCGCCAAAAGCGTACTTTTCCCAATTCCTGGCTGCCCCGCGACCAACACCACACCACCAACCAAAAATCCACCACCCAAAACAGTGTCCAAATCGTCAATTCCAGTGTTTAATCTTTCTAATCCAGATTCAGAGACGGCTTCACGGATGCTGGACGTTTTCAAGGCTTTGCCGCGCCCAGCCGATTTATCGACAACAGATGACCCGCCAGAAGAAACGACCTGCTCGACTAGCGAATTCCATTCCCCGCAATTTTCACACCTGCCAGCCCACTTTGAAAAGCTAGCCCCACACTGCTGACAAACAAATTGACTTCGAACTTTCGCCATTATTTCGCCCCCTCCAAACTATCCAAACTTTTATTCAATTCATCAATCTGCACACCCAACTCCCTGAGCCGCAAAACATCAGAATTGTAAGAATTGATCTCAGAATTCAAATTGACACGCCTTTCGTTCAACTCCGAGAGCTCTGCCTTCAAGGCTTGGCGTTGACTATAAAAATCACTCTGCGACAAAAATCCGCCACTAACGCCCGCTCGCCGATTAAAGTCCGCCACGCGACTATTATAATCCGCCAAATCAGTTGAATATTGCGATAATTCTCTGTTCAATTTTTCCTTTCGAACCTTCAACGACTCACTCAATTTCTGTGCTTCATTTTCTCTGGATTCAAATTTTTCTTGATATTGCGCGTGCAATTTCACGACTTCAGACCGATCAGTAAAATACCGTCGATAATATCCTTCCAGCTCGTCGCCCAAATTGGCAAATTCCGTCCCTAAAATTGAGTGCAACTCGTTAGCCCTAGTTCCAGGTTGCGCACGATCATAATACTCCATTCGCTCGAACAATTTCTTATTTTTCACATTATTATAAGCCTGCTCCAAAAGCTCACTCAAATGAGATTTTTCCGACGCACTCAACCTTTCCCAAGCAGCATGCAGCATCTCATGCGCTGCCGTCACTTCTTTCACGCCATCAAGCTCAGAATTGGTCACGTTATAAATATAAATATCCCTAGACGACGGATTATAACAACCCAAAATCGCGTTTCCTTTTTCTACACGCCGACAATCTTCGTTAAATTCGTTCGCCGATTTGATTTGCGGATTAGAAACATAGAACATTTTCCTGCCAACATCCGACATCTTTACGCGATCAGCAATAGCGACAATTTCCGCACTCGGCTTATATTGCCACAGTGCAATCTCATCAATAATTTGCTGACGATTCATCATCACAAAAACTGCAACAGAAAGTACAATTATCGGCGTAAGGACGCTGAATATTTTACGCACGATTGACATTAATCACCACCTTATCATTATCAATTTTAGCCTCCAGCGTGTCGCCAGGTTTTGCTTTATTGGACAATAAAACATCGCTCAATGGATCCGCCAGCTCCGACTGAATTGTTCGTCTTAAAACTCGCACGCCGCGCTGCTCGTCAAATCCCCGATCAATCAACCAACGCTTCGCCGAAGAAGCAATATCAAGCGTCATTCCATGTCGACCAACAGCTTCGATCAAGTCAGATGTGAGATTATCAAAAATCTTTCGCACAACCGAACGAGACAACGGCTTGAATGTAATCACGTTATCAAATCTGCCAATCAATTCTGGACGCAAAAATTCCTCAAGCTCACGCAGAGCGGCACGCGAATTTTTCTCGTGACGATTTTCGCTAGCCGACTTTTTCTGCCCAGACGCACCAAATCCCAGCTCCGAATCCTGAATCATTTGTTCAGCGCCGACGTTGCTCGTCAATATGACAATCGTCTGCCGAAAACTCACCGTTCGCCCATGAGAATCGCTCAACTTGCCGTCCTCCAAAATTTGCAAAAGCAGATTCAGAACGTCGGGATGTACCTTTTCAATCTCATCAAACAACACCACGCTATATGGTCGACGACGAACTTTATCCGTTAATTTCCCGCCGTCCTCATAGCCAACATAACCAGCCGGCGCGCCAACAAGCCGACTAGCCATGTGACGCTCGGAAAACTCGCTCATATCAATTTTAATCAAACTATCATGACCGCCAAAAACTTCCCGTGCCAGAACTCGCGCCAATTCCGTCTTACCAACTCCAGTCGGACCCAGAAAGATAAACGACCCAAGCGGCCCACTCTGACGATTTAGTCCAGCTTTATTACGGCGAATCGCGCGCGCCAGCTGCTCAATCGCTTCATTCTGACCAAGAACGCTCTGGCTCAGTCGTTTTTCCAAGCGAATCAAATCCTTCATCTGATTCAACGATAATCTATCAATCGGAATATTCGTCATTGCCGAAACCGCTCGACGCAAATATTCATCAGTCAATACGGGTTCATCACTGGCTTCATCTTTCAGCGCTTCGGCTTGCAATTCCAATTGCCTCATTTGCATCTTAAATTCTGCAGCTTTTTCATAATCCTCAGCTTCGACCGCGGCGTCAATTTTTCCAGCCAATCGCTTAATTTGACGAGCCAACTTATCCTTACGCGACAATTTTATTGGCGAACTAGACTTCAATAAACTCGCCGCCTCGTCAATCACGTCGATCGCCTTATCTGGTAAAAATCGCTCCGTCACGTAACGCTGACTCAAATCCACTGCCTCAGTCAGCATCTCGTCAGGAATTTGAACTTGATGATGCTTGGCTAATTTTTCTCTCAAACCGCGCATCATCTCCACCGCCTCTTCCGATGATGGCTCACTGACTGTCACAGATTGGAAGCGCCGTGACAACGCAGCATCTTTTTCGATATGTTTTCGATATTCATCAAACGTCGTCGCGCCAATTAGCCGCACCTCGCCTCGTGACAACGCTGGCTTCAATACATTTGCCGCATCCATCGAACCTTCAGCCGAACCAGCGCCAACCAACAGATGCAACTCGTCAATAAACAAAATAACTTCTTGATGTTTTTTAGCGACCGCCAGAACTTTTTGCAATCGCTCCTCAAATTGCCCGCGATATTTCGTCCCCGCAATCATCGCCGTCAAATCCAGTTGAAAAAGTCGCCTGCCCTTCAAAAATTCGGGAACTTTATTATCAGCAATCCTCTGCGCCAAACCCTCAACGACCGCAGTTTTACCAACGCCAGGCTCTCCAATCAGCGCTGGATTATTCTTACTCCGCCGACCCAAAATCGTGATCATTCGCTGAATTTCCGACGCTCGACCAATCACCGGATCCAAAAATCCTTCGCTGGCACGCCGCGTCAAATCGACACCGAATTTATCCAAAACTCGCAGATCGCCAGAATTTTTACTTGCCACACTGCGTTCACTCTGCAGAGATTCAAATTGCTGTTTATCAAACACGTCTTCCAGATTTCCACGCAGATTGTCAATGTCAACGTTCATATCTCGCAGCAATTTAGTCGCTCGCGCCTCGTGCTGTTGCAACATTCCATAAACGATGTGTTCCGTGCCAATTTTTTCCTGTCCAAATTCAACCGCCAATTGCCAAGCAATTCTTATCAATTCAACAACTTCGGCGCTCAAACCCTTACTTACAATCGTAATCACCAGCGGCTTTGCGGTCAGATTCAATGCCATTTCCGCCCGATCCAAAGTTACGCCATTTTCAGCCAAAATCTTCGCACCTAGCGACGAATTTTGCGCCAACACACCAAGCAAAATATGCTCCGTGCCAACATACTCACTCCCCTCATTATGCGCCAGAAAACCAGCTCGCCCCAAACTGGCCCGAGCCGTTTCCGTCAGTCGAGGTTCTAATTCAGAAAAATCTTCTGACATATCGCCCTCCTTTCGTTTTCGGCGATTCGCAGAAGGCAGCTTATTTCGCCACCTCCTCAACTACGCTCATCAAGCTATCCTCAATATTCTTTCGAGGTTTTGGCTCTGTCTTAACAGGAGCTTTTGCTTCGATGTCTAACTCATAGCCAGTCAATCGACTTGCCAAGCGAACGTTCTGTCCAGCGCGACCAATTGCTATCGATTGTTGATCTTCGCTAACATAAACCGTCGCACGCTTCTCATCTTCATTGACAGTCACACTCAAAACCTCTGCTGGGCTCATCGCATTAGCAATAAATCCAGCCGCGTCTTCCTCGTATGGAATAATGTCAATTTTTTCCTGCTCGCCAATTTCATTCATCACAGCCTGAACGCGGGTGCCGTGACCACCAACAAACGTACCAACTGGATCAACGCCAGGAAGCGCCGAAGAAACCGCCAATTTAGTTCGGCGACCAGCTTCGCGAGCGATTGCCTTAATCTCAACTGCACCAGTTTCCATCTCTGGAACTTCTTGGTTGAACAAGAATCGCACAAACTCTTCGTTGCCGCGGCTAAGAATCAGCTGAGGACCGCGACCTTCGCGCTCAATGTCCTTAATATAAACCTTAATTCGACGACCAACACCATAATATTCGCCAGGAATTTGCTCACTCTGAGGCATAATTCCGACAGCCTTACCAAGCTCAATTCGCACGACACGTGGCTCAACTCGCTGAACCGTACCGATAACAACCGTACCGATTTTATCTTCAAATTCCGCCAAGACAACTTCACGCTCAGCTTCGCGCAAACGCTGCAAGATCACTTGCTTAGCGGTCTGAGCTGCAACTCGACCAAAAGTCGTCACATTATGAGTTTCCATCACAACTTCACCGCCAAGTTCAGCCGCAGGATCTATCTCCTTAGCTTCCTCTAGGTCGATTTGATTTGCGTCATTCTCAACTTCTTCAACAACAGTTTTAACAACCGACACGACGGCCGTACCGTTATTGATATTCAAGCTTGCGCGAACCAACTGATCTCGCGTGCCATTATCACGACGCCAAGCCGCCGCAATCGCCTGCTCAATCACGCTCAAAACTGTTTCTTCTGGCAAGTTTTTTTCCTCAGCAATCGTACGCACTGCCAACGTCAACTGCTTGATATTCAAATCTTCCATTACATTCTCCTTCTTATTAATTATATCTTTTTCCGTCTCAAACTTCCATAAACGAAAAACTCCGACCTGCCGGCCGGATGAGTACTTTCTCATTGTATTAAAAATTTTTCATTTTGTCAATTTACTTCCACACATTTTTCCAGAATTCCCGACATCGCGCTTTTTTCAGCTTCCGTTACCCACAAGCGATATCTGCGTTTCACAGCCACTTGTCGCGCAATATATTGGCACCTAAAAGATTTATTACTCGGCAGCCAAGTTGCCGCGTCGCCGTCACCTTTGGCTTGATTTGCTGGACCGTCAACCGCCAACAGATTTAACGGATCGTTCGCCAATTTCTCTCGCTCTTCTGGAGAAATTTGCTGCGCACCCTTCTGCCAAGCATCGCTCAAAGCCACGACATGATCAATCTGAACCTTAGAGCTAGTTTTTTCGCCGCGCTGAAATTGGATTGTTCGACCAGTGTATGGATCATTCAGCACACCCGACAAAACTCGACATTTTTCGTCAATTTTCTCATCCGTCAAATCTCGAGCCAGAATCACTTCCCGCACAGAGCAGCCGTTAATCTTACCCCAGCCGTTGCCGAATTGCTTTCTGGAATAGCCAGTCTTTGGCGCACGTCCTTTAACTTCTATCTTTTCCAATTCCGATTTGGCGTTCGAATTGCCAAATAATTCTCGTTGCGTTGAGGTTTGAATTGTCTGAGGTTCGGGTTGTGAAATTCGCGAAGCCCAAACCGCCACACCAGCCACCAAAATTACCAGCGCAATCACCACTTGCCGACGTCGTATTTTATTCACCCTCATGACTGTATTATAATTAAATTATGACTAAAGTTCCACGCCTACTTGACACATTCACACCAAATCATTACAACCTAACTCTCGATTTAACGCGCGCCGAGGAAAAAGAATTTTCTGGCACAGTTATCATTTCTGGCGAGTCCACCAGCGAATCAATTTCGCTACATTCCAAAGGCTTAACAATTCAATCAGCCACAATCGACAATCAGCCTGCCGACGTCTCATTTGGCGAGTTTGATGAATTGAGATTATCTCAGCCGAACCTTAAAAACAGAAAGCACACAATTCGCATCGATTTTTCCGGAAACATCACTGACGCAATGCACGGATTATATCCTTGCTACTTTACTCACGACGGCGTTAAAAAACAGCTTTTCGCAACTCAATTTGAATCACATCACACGCGTGAAGTTTTCCCTTGCGTTGATGAGCCAGCCGCTAAAGCTGAATATGATTTGACGCTAATAACTCGCCCAAAGATAACGGTTTTGGGAAATATGCCCGTAAAAAGCGAAGAAGAAAATGGCGATTCACTCACAACAACTTTCGAGAAAACCCCACGAATGAGCAGTTATCTTCTAGCTTTCGTCATCGGTGAATTGCACAAAAAATCTGCTCGCACCGAATCTGGTGTCGAGGTTAGCGTCTGGGCAACGCCAGCTCAGAATGAAAATACATTAGATTTTGCGTTAGACATCGCCACTCGTTCAATTGATTTTTATGATGAATATTTCGGCGTCAAATATCCATTGCCAAAATCCGATCACGTCGCCCTTCCCGACTTTTCTTCTGGCGCCATGGAAAACTGGGGATTAATTACTTACCGCGAAAGCTGTTTGCTTGCGGACCCAGAATTGACCCCAGAATCATCCAGGCGCTTCATTGCCACGGTTATCGCGCACGAGCTCAGCCATCAATGGTTTGGCAATTTGGTTACCATGCAGTGGTGGAATGACTTGTGGCTCAACGAAAGCTTTGCCAATATGATGGAATATGTAGCAATTGACGCACTTCAACCAGATTGGCATATGTGGGAAGATTTTGCCACGAACGAAGTAACGGCCGCGCTCAGACGCGACAGCTTGGACGGCGTTCAATCGGTTCAAGCCGACGTCAATCATCCAGACGAAATCAGCACTTTGTTCGACCCAGCAATCGTTTACGCCAAAGGCGGACGGTTGCTTGTTATGGTTAGAAAACTTATCGGCGAAGAGGCATTTCGCGCTGGACTTAAATCATATTTTGAAAAATTCGCATATAAAAACACCGTCGGAAATGATTTATGGCAAGAATTGGAATCAGCGAGCGGTCAGCCAATCGTCAATTTAATGAACGCCTGGATTTCCCAACCTGGCCTACCTGTCGTATCAGTTTCAAACAGTCACGACGCGGCGACTTTAAGTCAGGAGCGATTCTTCATCGGCGAACACCAACCATCCGACGCGTTATGGCCGATTCCATTATTCGCAAACCAACCGCTTGACGTAAAGGTCCTGAATCAAAAAGAAACCATCGTTTCTATTGAAAAGCCATTGCAATTAAACTGCGGCTTAAGTGCCCACTTCATCACCAAATATGACGAATCTACTCGCGAATATTTATTAAAGAACATTACGGAACTGCCAACCCTGGATAAGATTTGTATCTTACAAGACGCAACAATACTCGCCCGCGCTGGATTTGAAAATTCGGCGTCACTACTTCCATTGGCATTGTCGCTAAAAACTGAGACCAACGAAAAAGTCTTCGGTATGGCGGCCGGCGCTTTGACGGAACTGCGAAAATTCGTTGATGACAATGACGTCGCCAGAGATTCATTAAAGCGAATTTCTGGAGAATTTGCGCGCGCCACATTTGAGGAATTGGGCTGGGACGAAAAAGATGGAGAATCGGACGACGACCGTGAACGGCGCACTACGGCTTTGAGTTTGATGATGTATAGCGAAAATAAAGAAGTTTTGAATGAAGCGAAAACGCGTTTTGACAACAATAAACTGGAAGACTTGCCGACAGAAATTCGAGCTTTAATTATCAGCGCAAACGTAAGACATTTCGAGACGCCAGAGATGATTGAAAATCTCTTTGCCGCATATAAAAACACGCCGTCGAATGACCTGCAGAATGATATTGCAATTGGACTAACTTCTACCAAAAACCCTGAAACGGCAGAAAAAATTCTTGCCAACATTAAAGATTCCAATATTATCCGCCCGCAAGACGCCAGCCGTTGGTTTGTATATTTGATTCGGACCAGAGAAAGCCGCCAGATTGCGTGGAATTGGCTGAAAGAAAACTGGGCGTGGGTCGAAGATACGTTTGGTGAGGATAAAAGCTACGACGATTTCATTCGCTATGCCGCCACAGCCCTACTGACAACCAACGAACTTAACGACTTTCAACAATTCTTTGAACCAATGATGGATATTCCAGCCCTCACCAGAACGATTAAGCTGGGAATTACCGAAATATCCGCACGCACTGAGCTGATTAAACGAGACAAAGAGGCGGTTATTTCCGAGTTGTAAATAATTTGGTCGCATTATTTTACGGTTTTTGACAAAATCTATTGACATTTTGTTCTATTAGTGATATATATATATTAGCTTTTGTTGACGGAACAAATGTTTTGTCCGAAAGCGCACCTTGACAAGTTGAGAGAGTTTATAAGCCGAAGGTGAGATTTTGTGATATTTTAAGAAGTATCCCGAAACCTCATCTTCGGTCGCGCCATCCGGGCGTTGATCAGTGCTTACAGCACGGGCGTTTGCCCAGATGAGGAGAAGGTACTGCAATGTCTACGTTCATCACCCCCGAAGTCAAGGCAAAGAGGGCTGCCAACCTCAAAAAGGCAGAAGAGAGGATGGAGACACTCAGAAAAAATGAGGTCTCCCGTTTCTTCGAAGAGGGGATCCCTGAGTTCTGCAAGGAAGTCGAGGAGGCAACTATCGATGAATACCTTGCGAAAGGTGAACTTCCGGACACGATCTGTGTCTATGATTACAACCGCCTAATCACCCAGGCAGTCGCAGACAGCCACAGCTGTCGCGAGGCACTCCTTGAGAGGCTCAAGAGCCTCGAAGAGACGATTCATAGCGTTGAGTTCAACTACACAGAACCCAACCCGTGGGTAGCTACTCCCGATCCCTACATTGTTGTCTACTTCTCCGACAAACAGGAGTAGCAGGCAATAACCTCGCGAACATGGCGAGTCTGTAGAGACTCCCAACTCTCTCACTTGTCATGTTCGCTCCATAGATGCGTGTCTATGCTGATGAGTCGGAAACGACGAAAGCGAACAATTTATTCCAACACCACACACTCTTCAACTACGGGCGGATTTCCATCGACAGAAATTGCCAGCATTTGCATATTACAGCTTTCATACTGCGCATTTTTGGCAATGAATATTTCAGCAGCAAAACGCATTTGTTGCTGTTTTTTATTTGTAATTGCTGCCAAGCCATCGCCGAAATTGTCATTTTTACGATATTTGACCTCTGTAAAATATAAAACATTGTCTTTTTTACTAACAATATCAATTTCACAATATCGCGTTCGCCAATTCCGTTCTATAATCTCATGACCATCAGCCACCAACCAATCCGCCGCCGTTTGCTCACCTTTATCACCAATTTGACGCGTCGTGTCTTTTTGCTGGTTTTTAGACTTTCCGTCGTCAGACGCATTTTGCGAATTCACCTCAACATTAGCATATTTGGCCAACGGCGCAAAACTCAGCCGATGTAATGGAGTCACACCCAGATTATCAATAGCCACTCGATGCTTCGCCACACCATAACCAACGTGTGAAGAAAAATCATATCCCGGATAAATATTATCCTGCTCCGCCATAAATTTATCACGAGCCACCTTAGCAATAATCGACGCCGCCGAAACACTCGGAATCAGGCCGTCAGCCTTCGCTATAATTGTTACATACTTTTCTAGTGGCGTACCTGCCAAAAAATTGACCGTCCCATCGATAATAATCTCATCAAACTTCGAGCTGCTTTTCTGACATTTCGCTTGAATTTCTTTGACTGCGCGCCGCGTTGCCAGCTTAAGCGCATCGCTCATCCCTATTTCATCCAGCTCCTCAGCAGAAACCCAACCCAACGCCCAAGCCGACGCTTGCTCGCGAATTTCCTCATCAAGCAATTCACGTCGTTTTTTGGTCAATTTTTTACTATCATCAAGCCCTTCAATTTCAGCGCCACCTAAAACCACCGCGCCAATCACCAACGGTCCAGCCCACGCGCCGCGCCCGACTTCATCAATTCCCAGAATCACCCGACAATCTTCCCTTTTTCGTCATAAAATTCGCAATAATCCAGCCAATCCAAATCGTTGCCGCGCCCAATGTATTTGCCAAAATATCCCAATTCGTGTCGTCCAATTTTATGCTCGCCAAACCTGCCTTGACCATAAATAATTCCGCCAACTCGTTAATGCAGCCCAGCGCCGAAACTAAAGCGAAAACTGAAAATGCCATCACCAGCCAATGCGCCCGCCATTTCATCGACGAAACCAAATACGCCCAGAACAGCCCCGTAAATAGCCCACCGCCCACAAAATGCGCCGTAAAACTAGTATCCTGTCCGTCAATTAACGGCGACGGCAAATACCAAGATATGAAAAACAACAAACACGCTGCGTAAAGTAGCCAGCGATATTTTTTCTCATTATCAAAGCCGTTTTTCTTCAAAACATAAGGAGTCGCCACAACTAAAGTCGTCGGAACGAGAACGGATATATAATGGAATATTGCCATATTGAGATTATAACATGAGAAAACCGCCTCAGATTAAGAGACGGTTTTAACGATTAACCAATTGACAATTACGCGTCTTTATGGCGAGCTGCAACTTCAGCAGCCTTAGCGTCAAGTTCAGCCTGAGCGGCATCTTTTTCGGCTTGCTTTGCTGCGGCAGCCTGAGCGGCTTCTTCCTTCAAGCGTTCAGCTTCCGCTTCCGCCTTAACGTCATGAATGTCATTAACGGCAGCGCGATCGAAATTCTTAGCCGTCAAGCGAGCTGACTTACCGCTACGCTGGCGAAGGAAGCTTAAGAACTTGCGGCGAACCTTAGCACGGCGAACAACCTCAATCTTCTCAATCAGCGGACTGTGCATCAAAAATGACTTTTCAACACCAACGCCTGAAGCGATCTTTCGAACCGTAATGCGTGATGTGTGCGATTTTTTATTGTCGGTGCGGATAACAACACCCTCGAACATCTGAATACGCTCTTTGTTGCCTTCCTTAATTTTCTGGTAAACGCGAACTGTGTCACCGCTGCGAGCATCGACAACTGCTTGCTTTTTTTGTGCTTGGTTGATTTTGTTGATTAACTCAAAACTCATAATTTTTCCTATCTTCCGAACTCGCTCCGACTGGCCACGCAGTTGTACCTCTGCGGCTCCACGTCAAACAAGGCTCGAATATTTAACTCTCGTACAATTACATAAGATAATAACACAAATCTGAAGAAATATCAATTAAATAAAATTGGAGTATAATATAGTTATGGATTACAATAAATTAGCACTCGAACTACACGAAAAATACAAAGGTAAAATTACGACTAGCCTCAGAGATAAAGAGGAGCTTAATCGCGACAAGCTTAGCGCCTATTACAGCCCTGGCGTCGGCGCAGTCAGTCAAGCAATTGCCGAAAATCCAGCCGATTTGCCAAAATACACTTGGACAAACAATCTAGTCGCCGTGATCTCAGACGGCTCAGCAATTTTGGGCTTAGGTAATTTGGGACCAAAAGCCGCCATGCCAGTCATGGAAGGAAAAGCTTTGCTATTTAAGCATTTTGCCGATGTCGACGCAGTGCCAATTGTATTAGACGTTCACGAGCCAGAAGAAATTATTGCCGCCGTTAAAGCCATCGCGCCAAGTTTCGGAGCCATCAACCTAGAAGACATTGCCGCACCAAAATGCTTTGAGATTGAAGAGCGATTGAAGGCAGAATTAGATATTCCAGTCTTCCACGACGATCAACACGGCACAGCTGTCGTTGTATTAGCAGGCTTAATTAACGCCGCTAAGCTGACAGGACGAAACCTGGCAGATTGCAAATTCGTGGTCATCGGCGCGGGCGCGGCTGGCACAGCAATCATCAAATTGTTAAATCTTTACGGAGCAAAAAACATCGTAGCGGTGGATAGTCGAGGAATTGTCGGAAAATCACGCACAGATTTGAACGCTGAAAAAACCGCGCTATTGGAATATGTCGATGCATCGCAATCCGGCTCAATTGAAGACGCCATCACCGACGCAGACGTATTCATCGGCGTATCGCGCGCAGGACTTCTCACTCCAGAATTAGTCCAAAAAATGGCGAAAGATCCAATCGTATTCGCACTAGCAAATCCTGTTCCAGAAATTATGCCAGATGTCGCCAAACAAGCCGGTGTCGCAATCATCGGTACGGGTCGTAGCGACTTCCCAAATCAGGTCAACAACTCTCTGGCATTCCCTGGAATTTTCCGCGGCGCATTAGATCACGGAGTTAAGAAAATCACCGATCAGCACAAATTAGCGGCCGCCGAAGCGCTAGCTAACCTGGTCGAAAATCCAACCGTCGATAAAGTCGTCCCAACTGCATTTGATGAGGGTGTTGTTGAAGCTATTGCAAATGTCATTAGATAAGCCTAAGCACCAGCACCGTCAGCTGCCTCAATGCGCCTAGTCCGCCCAGTAAATACTGGCAATAATTCTTCCTGGTTATTTTTGTCGCAAGCACCCAAAAGCATTAATAAATGAGTTACACCGTTCTCTTCTAGTATCTTTCTCACAGACTCATCATCCACCTTATCCATAGCGATGTGCGACACATACATCCTTAGTGCGTCAGATGTTTGGGCTTTCCAGCTAAAGATACTAAAAGGATACTTATTTTTATCTCGATATCTTAAGGTCGTCCAAGAATCACGTAATCCAGAATCTGACGTTGCAACAATTTCTGCCGCTAATTTTAATTTATTATAAAGACTGGGCAAAATACTCTTCTGCTTTTTCTTAGTCTCATAGCCAGACATTCTGTGTTCAATTCTCTTGGCTGCTTCAGTACGAGCATCGACTACTATCGTAACATCATTACCGCTTCTCTTAATATATAAAACCTTAGCCATTTCATCATCTAACCACGGAAATGTTTCGTGACTAAGCTCTATATAATCCCCGACCTTCAAGTTAACCTCCACCGCCTGAACATCCTGATCACTCACCTCGCAATTTCCCTGGCGTGATTGCTTATTTCTCTTTCTCTTCCTCGCCTCATTCAAAGATTCAGCAGCGATTTTAGGTGCCGCTTCATAGCCATTCAATTTCTCCGAAAGCACCTTCAGGGCGTTGTCTAAAGCCCCACTCAGACACTCTTTAGCCATAGATTCAGCAAGACTACGAACCACTGGACTGTTTTCTTTAATTGTCGCTTCTTTATACTGCTTGGCTAGTTCCTCTTCGCTTGGCAATTTTATGGATTTTATAAACTCAAGAACACTGTTGGCAAATTTTAAATCACCCTCAGGATTAATACCATTACATTCCTCATCTTCAACCTCCTTAAGTTTCCGACGCTTAAAGTCCTCCAAGAAACTACTCAACTTCATCTTGCCATCATTACCTGGAATGTATTCAGGTCTAGTAATTGTAAAATCATCAGGTAAACCAAAAGCTCCATCCTTAGTAAGTCTATTAATCACAGTCTCCCTTGCCTTTGCGATAAAGCGCATATATTCACGATCTGCAAGTTCAGGACTAATTATTTTATTAGCATGCTGCCATCGTCTTACGTCGGGAATCGCATACTCTTCAGCTTGGCAAAATTCTGGAATATTCACTTCCGCCAGCTTTTCGGGAAAAACTACAC
>CAUSFG010000004.1:0-22155 GCA_963530815.1 uncultured Candidatus Saccharibacteria bacterium | reverse complement strand
CGCGCAAATGGTGCATATTTTCCAAGTGCTGCAGCCACAGATTATCCAACACTGCCATGTAAACTTCGCGCTCAACTCCACGCAAATCATCAGCGCCAATCTCACGCTCTTTCTCTGCGTAAGCTTCTTCAGCCAGCTCCAGCGCCTTCTCATAGCGCAAACGATCTTTCTTTTCCTTACCAATCTTTTCAATTTTTTCCTTATCAACCGGGAAAATAACCGAGAAATCCTCGACAAACTTTGGATTATTCTTTGACGGAAGAGTCGTCAATTCATGAACTTTAGCTCGCAATAATCGCTCAATTTCCGGCTTAATATTGTCACCTTCCAAAATCCTACGTCGCATAACATAAACGACGCGACGATGACGGTTAATCACATTGTCGTATTGAACAACATTTTTGCGCGTATCAAAATTGTAGCCTTCAACTCGCTTCTGCGCCGCTTCCAATGTTTTCGACACAGCCCGAGTTCTGATTGGCGTATCATCATCAACACCCAATCTGTCCATCAATGATGCAATTCGCTCGCCCTGGAAAATTCGCATCAAATCATCTTCGGTCGAAACGTAAAACTGAGTCTCACCTGGATCACCCTGACGTCCGCCACGACCACGCAGCTGATTGTCAATTCGGCGTGATTCGTGTCGCTCTGAACCGATAACAACCAATCCGCCAAGTTCCTTGACACCCTTGCCAAGCTTAATGTCCGTACCGCGACCAGCGATATTCGTGGCCAAAGTAATTGCACCTTTTTCGCCGGCTTTTGCAACAATCGCAGCCTCACGCTCATTGTTCTTAGCGTTCAAAATCTCAAACTTAATACCTTCTTTTTCCAAATATTTGGCAATTTGCTCGTTCTTTTCAATAGAACCAGAGCCAACCAAAACAGGACGACCTTGCTTGTGGTAATCCTTAATCGCCTCAGCGACAGCTTTAAGTTTGGCTTTTTCAGTCTTGAAAATCAGATCTTCCTTATCCTCGCGAATAACTGGTTTATTCGGTGGAATTTGGATAACATCAAGTGAATAAATTTGTTGGAACTCTTCGGCTTCAGTGAACGCCGTACCAGTCATACCGGAAAGTTTATTGTACAAACGGAAGTAATTCTGGAATGAAATTGTCGCCAAGGTCATACTCTCTTCCAACACAGGAACACCTTCTTTTGCCTCAATTGCCTGATGCAAGCCTTCGTTGTAGCGGCGACCCTGCATCAGACGACCAGTATGTTCGTCAACAATAATCACTTCACCGTCGTTGGTTACGACGTAATCTTTGTCGCGCTTGAACAATGTCTGCGCCCGCAAAGCCTGATCCATGTGATAAACACTACGTACGTGATCTGGTGTGTACAAGTTTTTTATTCCCAGCAATTTCTGGACTTTTTCAACACCTTCATCAGTCAAAGCAACACTTCGACGCTTCTCATCCAAAACGTAATCTTCCGGAACCAACTTCGCGGCGATTTTAGCAAACGTGTAATAATTGTCAGGATTTTCAGCCGCTGGAGCAGAAATGATAAGTGGCGTACGAGCTTCGTCGATCAAAATTGAGTCAACCTCGTCAACAATTGCGAAGTTCAATTCACGCTGCCTGAGCAAATCAACGTCGTTAACCATATTGTCGCGCAAATAGTCAAAACCAAACTCGTTATTCGTGCCGTATGTAATGTCTGCAGCGTAAGCCTCTTTACGCGAAACCGGACGAAGCTTTCGCATTCGAGGATCGTCGTGATGCTCATTGTCATAATCTTTATCATAAACAAATGACGCTTCGTTAATAATCACACCAGTGGTCAAGCCCAGGAAATCATACACCTGACCCATCCAACCAGCGTCGCGCTGCGCCAAATAGTCATTAACCGTCACCACGTGAACACCCTTGCCCTCCAAAGCATTCAAGTAAGTCGGCAATGTCGCCACAAGAGTCTTACCTTCACCAGTTTTCATCTCGGCAACGTTACCCTCATGAAGAACCATACCGCCAATCAGCTGCACATCATACGGACGCTCGCCAATCACACGCTTAGCGGCTTCCCTAGCCACAGCAAATGCATCCGGCAAAATCGTATCAAGCGTCACATTCTTCTTCGACAAACGCTTTTTCAGCTCATCAGTTTGCGCCCGAAGCTCCTTGTCGGACATTTTTTCATATTTGTCATTCAGACCGTTAATAACGTCAACTTGCTTACGCAATCGTTTCAAAATCTTCTTCTGTGGATCGCCAAAAATCTTACTCAGCGCTTTTTGTTGTGTAATTGCCATAAACCTTAAAACTCCCTCACTTTCAGGCATTTTCAAAAACTTCTTTTATTATAACTTTTTTCGGGCAATTTGAAAAGAAAAAGCGCCCAGAATCTGAACGCTTTCCTGCCAATTTCATCTATTAATTATTTTCGACCGAAAGTTCGCTTTAGCTTCGCCAAAACTCCGCGACTTCCGCCAACGTGAGCCAGCACATCATCTTTATACTTACGAACTTGACCATTCAACCTAGCTTCAACAATATCCACCGCAGCCAAAACGTTCATGGTTGAATCCTTAGCTACAATTTTCTTATCTGGTACATTGATGATAACTTCAACTTCGTACTTGTTGCCACCAGGATTGTCAATCTGCTTAATCTTAACGTCTGCAGATGCACTTTTTCGCGCGTGGCGTGGCAAATATTTTCCCAACGAACCAATTTTCCTTTCAACATATTTTTTTGTTGTGGCGTTCAGCTCATATTTAACGCCAGTAATTGTAATATCCTTAATCATTTTTCCTCCTACTAACTAGTATGCTCTCTATTATATCACGTCACGACCATTCATATATGGACGAAGCACTTCAGGGACGGTCAAAGTTCCATCTGGATTCTGGAAATTCTCCAAAATCACCACCAGCGATCGCGCTAACGACACCGCAGTTCCATTCAATGTGTGAACAGATTCAATCGTGCCATTTTCTCGACGAACTCGAATGTTCAAACCGCGAGCTTGATAATCAGTACAATTCGAACAACTCGTCAGTTCACGATAAGTTTGGTCAACTGGCGACCAATATTCAATGTCATACTTCTTTGCAGCCGGTGCACCCAAATCGCCCGCCGCAATATTAACCACGTGATAAGAAATCCCAATTTGCTGCCAAAGCGCCTCTTCAACGCTAAGAATTTTCTCATGAATCTCTTTAGATTGCTCAGGCAAACAAAATGCGTACATTTCCAGCTTATTAAATTGGTGAACTCGGAATAGACCGCGCGTGTGCTTGCCGTATGTTCCCGCCTCTTTTCGATAGCAAGGACTATATCCAGCGTATAGCAATGGTAAATCTTTTTCGTCCAAAATCTCGTCCGCGTGGTAGCCGGTTAGTGGCATTTCTGCCGTACCAATTAGCGTCAAATCTTCGCCGTCAACTACATATTCGTTACTGCCCTCGCCCTTCGGGGTAAAACCTGCGCCCTCAGCTGTTCGTAAATTGACCATATGCGGCACGGTCATAAATGTGAAGCCCTGCTTTGTTACGTAATCCAAGGCAAATTGAGTGACGGCATTTTCCAGCAAAGCCAAATCGCCCTTCAAGTAGTAAAACTTCGCACCAGCCACCTTAGCGCCGCGCTCAAAGTCCACCCAGCCGCGACTTACGGCGTAATCCAAATGATCTTTTGCACCAGTTTTACAATCGCCATAAACTTTTACCTCAACAGAATCTTCTTCGCCACCCAGAGGCACGTCATCAAAAGTGATATTCGGGACGTTTTTAAGAATTGCTGCAACTTTTTCCTCGGTCGACTTCAAATAACCCTCACGCTCTGCCAGCTCAACTTTCAATTGCTTACCCTGATCAATCAGTTCTTGATCCGGTCGACCGCCTTTCATCTTCGCTGAAATAACATTGCGCTGTTCGCGTAGCGCTTCAACCTGCTTCTGTAAATCGCGACGCTCATCGTCTAATTGCAACAATGCCGCAATATCAACTTTATAGCCTTTATCGTTTGCCGACTTTTGCACCAAATCGACATTTTCTCGGATGAACTTAATGTCTAACATGTCTCAATTATATAACAACATAGGCTATATATAAATAAACCCCGCCGGATTTAACAGACGGGGTTTTAAATAAGTGTAAATAATTTACTTACATAGCTGTGCCAGGTAACGTTGTTGGCCATGGAACGTTGTCGTTTGGCACATACGATACGCTAACGATCGGAGGAAGCGTTGGCGTTGGGTTCTCAGTGCTAGCCGCTTCAGCATTAATCTGCCCACTAGTTTGAATGATCCAAGTCAAGTACGAATTACCCCGTCGTCCAGCAGAAGGGCCTTGCATCTGGTCACTAGGGCGTAGTCCATCTGGCAACGTGCCCGTACCACCACCGTTCCAGTTATACGCCCAGCCCGTAAGAGCTGCGTACAGATAAACAGTATTGTTAATTCGTCGAACCTTGACTACGCTGGCTTTCATGGATGTTGAGAGAATTTGAGGAACACTTCTCCAGCCAGTGTCACCATATACAACCTTCCAGCCTGTTTTATCGCTACCACTAGCTTTAATCCAGCGAATGGCACCGTTTGTAGCAGCTGTATCAGTATAGTACGTGCCAACACTGGCCTTAACATTACCCTCAGGCATACCAGTTCCGCGAATTTCGTACGTATCTTTCCATTCTACGTCACAGTCGTCATCAGTTTTCTTACCGAGCACTTGATTTGTTTTACCACCCGCAGGAAGATTCTTGCCTGTAAATTGTAAACCTAGGTTACTTGTACCATTTCCGGTAATAGTCAATCCAGTCGAGCAAGGCTGAGTACTATTAGTTGCAGAAATTGTAGCATTTTGGCCAGCTGCCCCTGTAGCACCAGTCGCACCTGTAGCTCCCGTGGCTCCTCTAGCTCCTGTAGCACCATTAACTCCGTTGCGGCCGTCTTTACCATCCTTACCGTTTTGGCCATTCTGGCCGTTAATACCGTTTCGACCATCCTTGCCATCTTTGCCGTCTTGACCGTTCTTGCCGTTAATCCCGTCTCTACCGTCTCGACCATCCTTGCCCTTTAAGTCTGAGTAGGCTATGATATTTTTCCATTCAGATTCCCCGGCGTATCGCCACTGGATGTACAAGGCATTCTTCTGGATCTCAATTTCGCGACTATCAGATTTGCTAGATTCTTTCTTGCCATCTTCCTTATTAGTGCCGTTATCCTTATTTTTCAAATCCTCAAGCGAAACTATTTTCTGCCAATTGCCATTAGCATACTTATATTGAATCTCGCCCGAATCCTGACGAATAGAAACTGCGTTCGGATCAATTACTCCACGTGGTGAAATCTTAATAAAAAACAATAATATTATGAGTATTATTGTGATCACAAAAAGACTTAGCACAAAAGCTTTTGATGCAGGCTTCCTTGTGTTTTATCGCTCCACTATAATTCACTCCCTTAAATTTTAGTGATATTGATTATGCTTTTATTTTACATGTGGCAATATGAAAAATCAATCATATCTAAACGTGAGAAACCACACCCAAACCAAGCATAACCAACAACAACAAACCCAAGACAAATCGATAAATTATGAATGGACGGAAATTATTACTCTGAATAAACTTCAATAGCCATGATACAGCCAAATAACCGACGCCGAATGAAATTACCGTGGCGATTATGGTTGAAGTCCAGCCAACGCCGCCAGAAATGTGCTTATATTTGGTAGCGACTTCCAACAACCCCGCCGCGACTAGTGCTGGAATACCCAAGAAGAAACTCAATTTCGTAACCGACACGCGGTCAAATCCACGGAATAAACCGACTGAAATCGTTGCGCCAGAACGGCTAACTCCCGGAATGAGCGACAAACACTGCCCCGCGCCAATAGCCAAAGTGTCTTTCCAGTTCGTCTCAGTTTCGCCACGCTTGTTATTTACCGCACGATCGTCAGCTAGCCACATAACAACACTCCAACCAATAAGCCCAAACGCCACAAACCACAAACTGCGCAGAACCGTTTCAACTTCATGTTTAAATAATAATCCGACAATCGCAATAGGAATTGAGCCGATAATAATTGCCCAACCATATTTATAATCAAACTTTCGACGCGCTCGCTTCCACCATAAACCGCGCCACCAAGCCTGTAAAATTCGCCAAATATCGCTCCAGAAATAAATCACTGCCGCCAAAATTGCTCCGATCTGAATTATCGCAGTAAAAGCCACGACACTCGGATCGTCAATTCGCATTCCCAGTAATTTCTCGGCAATCGTCAAATGCCCAGTCGAAGAAATCGGTAAGAATTCCGTAATTCCCTCAATTACGCCGAGAATAATCGCTTGCCACCAAGCCATGCTTAAAAATTACCTTTCATCCTTCAAGTGTAGCATTAGCGGTAAAATCATTCAAATGTGCGAGCCTAAGATTCGGAGTTTTCCACTTCAATCGAGTTGTGATAGAACAAACCGCTAACATTCACGCCCGCAGGAGCATAAATTTTCAAGCCAGTTATCGGCTTATAAAACTTCAAGCACCCGTCAAAGAATATCGCGTTACACTTTTCAGAAACGGACAGCACAATTTTATCACCATCGCGACGCACGTTAATTTCTGGCTTATTCGCCTTTGGTAAATCCACAAACTCCGCTTCCACCTTAAATTTATCAGAATTTATTCGCGAAACATTCCCCACTGGCATATCGATAAAAATTGAATTAGCGTTTGTCGTATCTGGAATATCGATATTCACTTTCTTCGTAAGCTGCTGCGATTCACGTGCATATTCCAAGCCAGCGTGTGCGCTAAATATTGCGGCGCTTGCCAAACTCATAAAAACAACGGATGCCGCCACGATCATTGTGATTACAGACATTCGATTGACCTTCCAAACAAATATACTACGCGTTACAATTGCGCCAAATATAACTGCTGAGATTCCGCCAATTGCCAAGGAAATCCACACTCCCCACGCCCACATTTGCATTCCCAAACCGCCGAGCATATTAACCACGGAAACACCAAGTGCCCCGCCAACAATCAGCCCAAACAGCACCGCTAGCGTCGTAAGTAGCACCACAGCACCGACAAAATATTGGAAAAATTTCGCAATTGGAGTTTTTCCGGCAGACACAGTTGAATTTCCATCAGCGGAAGCCTCCTTAAGCGCAGCCAAAGTTACTGGCTTCCCGCGCATTCGTAACTTGTCCGACGCGGTTTTTGCTGGCGGCATCGACACCCACATCGCGAGGTAAACTAGCACCATCGTGCCGAATGTTACGAACGGCGAGACAATTGCAATCAGTCGCACCCACAACGGATTTATATTAAAGTATGCCGCTATTCCTGCACACACGCCGCCAATGACAGCTCCGTCCGTGTCGCGCATCAATTGCTTTTCTGGCTTCTCATTGTCATCCGTCAATTCATCAGTTGAGTCCTCGCTATCATCCGAAAAATCACGCGGTTCACCCATTTGATTTTTAATCGCCAAAACGTCATCATCGCTAATAACGCCCTCTTTCATCACGCCACGCTCGGCTAGAATTTCAACCATTCGCGCCTCAATTTCCTTCATCGCTTCCGCGTCGGCGTGCATATTTTTCTGAATCGAATTAAGATATTTTTCTAGCGATTTCTTAGCGTCAATTTCCACACTAAACGCCGTCTTTGCCAGATGAATCCTAGTTATTTCCTTCATTCTTTTATTCCTTTCTCTAAGTTATCAAGCGAATTATTTAACATATTTATGCGATCTTTAAGTTCGTGAATCAATTGATCGCCATGATCTGTCAATGAATAATATTTTCGCGGCGGACCTTGCTCGCTTTCCTGCCATTCGTGTTGCAGATATCCGTCTTTCTGCAGCCTATTCAGCAGCGGATAAATCGTACCTTCGACCACTGTTAAATCCGAATCGTTCAATTGCTTAACGATGTCGCCGGCGTACTGCGCTTTATTAGAACAAACCAGTAAAACGCAATAAACCAAAAATCCTTTTCGCAATTGGACCGCCAAGCTTTCCGCATAGCTATCAACGTCCACTTTTACCTTCTTTCGGTATGTTAGAACCCTTAATTTTGCCGTCTTTGATCAGAATTTGATAATCACATTTCTTAGCCAAATCAACGTCGTGCGTCACGATAATCAGCGTTGCGCCTTCTTGCTTGTTGTAATTGAACAGCAATTCTTCCACCTTCGCGCCAGTTTCGCTATCCAAATTTCCCGTAGGTTCGTCCGCAAAAATGATCTGAGGACTACCGACAATTGCCCGCGCAATCGCCAAACGCTGCTTCTGACCACCCGACAAATCCTTTGCACGATTCTTGCGCTTCTCGTACAAGTCCACCGCCTTCAGCGCCTCATTGATCTTACTTTCCCTCAAGCCCCTTGGCATTTTCACAATTTCCAGCGGCAAACTCACATTATCCGCCACGCTTTCATTGCCCTGAACGAAGAAACTCTGGAAAATAAAACCTATTTTTCTCGCGCGGAACTCGTCAACTTGCTTTTGTTTCAATTTCAGAATGTCCTGACCGTCAATAATCACCTCACCTTGCTGCGGTCGATCCAAGCCGGAAATTGCGTGCATCAGCGTCGATTTTCCCGAACCAGATTTTCCCAAAATCGCCACACTCACGCCCGTCGGAATTCGCAAACTCACATCATTCAGCGCCACAAATTGGTTCTTCTTTTTGCCGTAAATTTTCGTCACATTTTTAAGCTCAATCATAACAATTCTCCTATTCCGTCCTTAACGCCTCAATTGGATCTAATTTTGTTGCCTTGCGGCTCGGCAGCCAGCCAGAAAGTACCGCCATAATCATCAGCCCGATTATCAAAAGTCCCATTTGCAGAGGATTAACGACTAATAGATTCGTACCTTGCTCCAACTTCAGTAAACTAGCAATCATAGGATTAAGTAGTGACATCAAACTTGCTAATCCAACACCAATTAAGCCACCAAGAAGTCCAACCCACGCCGCTTCATACCTGAACATTTTACCGATATCGCGACCTCGCATACCCAAAGCTTTCATCAGCCCAATCTGACTAGTTCGCTCCAAAACCGAAATGTACATTGTGTTAATAATCCCAAAAACACTCGCCAAAAGCGCCAAGCCGCCAAACCCAATCAGCGCCATTTGAGCCACATTCACAAAAGTTAAAATAACTTTTTGCGTGTCCTGAATCGAATACGACTCATAATCCTTGCCAAGCTCATTCTTCACTGCCTCAACATTTTTCTCATCATCAACTGACGCAATTACGTAAGAATATTCATTAGGCAAATTTTTAGGATGACTAAAGTCGTAAATATCCTTAGCGTCGTCCACAGAAACGCGCACAGTCGGCTGGTAAAACAGGATCGTATCCGAAGGTTTATCGACTGCTGCGACTTTCAGAGATATTTCCTTGTCAGCACCCTTGCTTGATGAAGTTCCTTTTTGCAATCCTAGTGTAATCGTTTGCCCAATTGCTGATTTTGCATCACTGAATCCCATTTTTTTCACGTAAGATTCTGAAATAACAACTTCACCCTTTTTCGGCATAAAATCATCCAAACTACCAGCCGCAAGTTCCATTCGGGTTTTGTCAAACTTCACAGTTACGCTAGGCACGAATTTCTTGTCGCTTGCCGAACTTTTGACATATAAAACTCCTGACATGGAATAAGCTGGCGTCACTTTTTCCACGTGCGGGATTTTCTGTATTTTTTTCACGTCGTTATCAGTCATCGAATATTTCTCTATCGCCTTAGATTGACTATTTTCCGTATCTTCCGAGTCGCTATATTCCGGAAGATTGCTATCAGGCCCCGACGAGGTCACTTTTTTATAGACCGAAACGGATTTTTTATCGCCAGCCGCGTCAACCATACTGTTTGTATACAGCCGACCGCCTTCTCCAGCCATCAGCGCCAAACCAATCGTAAACGCCCCAACTGAAATTGCCAGCGCGGTTAAAATCGTGCGACCTTTTGATCGCCCCAAATTTCGACCGGCGCGTTTAATAATGTCAATTCTTTTCACATTAAACTCCTTGTTGATTTATTATACATAGTACTATGTTATACAAGGTACCTTAAATTGTCAAGGTATTTTTGAAAAAATATCCAAAATTTTCTATTTCCGATGATCCTTAATCCACTTACTTAAGCCACCAACTGCATATTCACAAGTCTTAGATAAAGAAGACGTAGCCTTTTTAGCTTTATCTTGAAGTTCGGATTTTCTTAAAGCCGCGTCAGATTTCGATGCCTGTTCATCATTCTCTTCGCATTTCGAATACTTGTCGCTAACCAACTTAGTCATATACACAGCGGCATCAAAAAACGCTGAATCACCCCATATTTTAACTTGTCCATCTTCTACATCAATCACGGCAGAAATTACTAACTTATTTGCTTGATCATCAAGCGTCTCCCACATCTCTTCCTGATCTGTAAAATCAATTTCCTTTCCACTATCGACACCAAATGATCCTTTGTAAAATCGGCAGTCCGCGATAACACCGCAACAGAGATTGTCACCATCTTGTATATATGTTTTCATTAGAATTACTGAATTAAAATCAGCTGGATCAATTTTATCGAGAGCTTTCACGGCACACCTCTTATCTATAGCTAGTCTACCCAGACCTCCTGCCTGAGTTTTGTCTACATATATAGCATCATCATCAAACTCCACTTCGTCGCCCAGATCAGAAAGCTCCGAATCGGTATCGAGGATATATAACTCTTCTATCAGCATGCCTTCGACTGATATCTGTCGCAATCGATCAGGAATGCCATCTCCAAAATATTGCTCTTTAGACACATTAATCTCCCTGCCCACCGTTTTTGTCAAATATATTTCTTAGTATACCACTATATATAAATCGTTCTCTACTCCTCATCATACTCATCTTCAATCTCTTGATCCAGAATCTCTTCAATCACGTCTTCCAGCGTAATAATTCCCAGCTCCATCTCATCGTCCATCACCACAAACAAATGATTGTGCGTTTGAATGAATCGACTTAAGACCGTATCCAGGCGCGACCTCTTGTCAATATCGTAAATTTTATCGCGGTACAATTGGCTAATTGGCAGTGGCAAATCTCGTCCAACGACATCTTTCACGTATAAAACTCCGACCAATTCCCCGTCAGATTGAACTGGAATTCGCGAATGTCCAGCGTGCTTTATTTGCGCCAAAAGCGTAGCATCTAACTCATCATCCAGATCCACGACGAAAACCTCGCTCATCGGCGTAACCAAATCGCCAGCCGTCTTTTTACTAAACTGCAACGCACCTGCCGCAATTCGGCTTTCGTCATAATCAACCGGACTATCCGACCTAACGGCGTGCTCGTGAATAATCTCCTCCAGCTCCTGATGAGAATATAATTGCGGCGTTTCCTTACCCAACCAACGATTCAACAATTTCGACATCGGCTTAGCAAGCGGCCAAAATAGCACGTAAATCACATCAAGCAACCAAAAGAAATATCGCACAAATCGATATCCACGCTGCGAAAAAATCGCCTGTGGCAAAATCTCGCCAAACATCGTGATGAGAAGCGTCGCAATCAAACCGCCAACTACGCCATTTGTCATATTTCCCAGCAGAATCGACATCGCGGTATTCACGCCGACGTTGCCAAGCAAAATACAGAAAATCAAATAATAACCGTCTTTTCGATATCGATACACTCGCGCCGCAATTTTGTCGCCCTGCCTAGCCTTTCGCTTCAAATCATCAGGCCGCGCCATCATTAAACCAATATTCAGACCGGAAAATAGCCCAGAAAGCGCCAATAAAACAGCCGCCACCAACCACAATAAAATATCAGACATAATTACAACCTCTACTCTGAATCGCAGCTAAAAATAGCCTGCCAGAAAATAACTCCAATAAAAAATCCATATCTTTAATTATATCAAATTCTACCAGCCGCCGCCTCCGCCGCCGCCTCCGCCGCCGCCAGCGAATCCACCGCCAGACGAACCGCCAGAAGTTGAAGAATAATCACTAGCATGGCCAGCCGCCGTCGACAATCCGCTCAGTCCAGACGAAAACGCCACAGCATTGAACGCGCCTTGCCCAACGTACCAATCTGGCGCCTCGCCAAATTGCTCGTAATATTTGCCCATTTGCTTGCTCCAATTTTTCTCTTGCCCAAACAACACAGCATACGGTAAAACTCTTTCATATAATTTAACAAGTTGTTTTCCGTCGTTCACGTCAACAACTACTTTTTCCGCGCCCTCAGGACTTTGCAGAATATTCAAGCGCTCAGCTTCAGCCACGCCGATATACATTTTCAATCCCTTCAAATATCGCCTCAAGCGCAAACCTTTATCTGTCAATGACCAACCTCTGGACGCTAAGACAAGCATAATTGACATAACAAGGAACATCGGCGACAAAAACAAAATAGCCAACACGAGAACTCGCTTAAACCACCCTCTCATTATTCGTTTCACTTCTGGATTTTGCTCGCATAAACCATATTTCTCTCTGGCTAGCGTCTCCAGATTCTTATCATCGTCACGCGTTCGTGTCATGTATTTTATATTATTTTGAAGATTTTTCAGATTTAGGCGTTGACCTGGTTTTGGAATAGATGAACTGTCGAACATATCTTGGACAATTTCAATTTCCTCGGCTTTAAGTTCTTGCAAATCTTTAATAAGTTCAATCTCATATTGCGCACCGCTAAATAGCGAAGATATTTTCACTTCATAAATTTTAATATAATGCCGAACCGCCAGGTCTAATAATTGCGCGACCTTTGGCAAGCCTTTAACCTTGAATAGATCGTATTTTTTCAAAACATATGTCGACATCAAAACACTAATATCCTCTGGCGGCAAATATTCCGGTGGAATCGGTTTTAACTCCTTTTCTCTGCCAACCAACCGCCTATATCGAATTATTAGAAAAATCGCCAAAGGTGTCGCGATTGTATAAGCCAAAATCTGCATCAAATGCCAAATTCCAATCAACTTTTCCATCAGCGTTTCTTGATATTCAGAAAAAGTTCCGCTCTTAAATCCAACCGCCACGGTTACACCTTGTCGACGACTCAATTTATCTATTTTTGCAGCAATCCGACCATTATCTTCGCTCAAGTCACATTGTGTCGTCGAACCTCGACTGCCGACATAACAAAAAGCTTTTCCTTGCCTTGCCGCAGACAAAGATTCATCAAGTTTCACGGAAATTTGCACATTTTCCATCGGAACACGCCATTCGTCACCGATCACATCCCAATAGAATTCATCACGTCCCGTATCGCCGTAATTCTTAGTTACGTCACGCTGTGTAAACTTAATAATGTAAGTTTTCTCGCCTTTCACGTAAGTATTTTTATTGCCAATCCTCAACTCATCATCATTCCAGGAATATTCGAGCGACGTACCATTTTCATCAGTTACAGATTGCAATGAAAAATTCGTCGAGTGATCATCGTACTTCTTAACAAAAACTGGCGCGATTCCTCGATTTTGGTTCGGCGGAAAATTAGCGGTAATTCGCCAAGTAGCTTCCAATTTTGATCGATTATCAGAGTCGCGACTCAGTGAATATTCCGCATTAAATTTTGTAATAGTAAAATTATCCGTCGAGCGTGTCGCAAACGCCATTTTGCCAGACCCAGCCAGCAATAGCCCAACAGTTAGTAGCCCCAAAAGAAAACGTTTCATGCTTTAATTATAGCAAAATTACAAGTTGACTTGCGGATAAATCGCCCGAGTTGTTTCGTCAATTTCGCTCTTAAGTTGCGGGAACGGCACGCCTTCACGCGCCGTAACACCCTCGAAAATCCAGAATACTCTTTCAGAATAGCCCCAACCGCAAGCCGGCGGCATTCCATATTCCAACATCTCAACGTAATCAATATCAAGCATCATCGCCTCTTCATCGCCAGCGTCACGCATTCGTTGCTGTTCAAGGAAACGATTCAGCTGGTCAATCGGATCATTCAATTCAGAGAATCCATTACCCAATTCCGAACCAGCGATCACCGGCTGAAAACGCTCCACCGTCTCTGGATTTTCCGGATTAGTCTTTGATAACGGACTAATAAACTTCGGCGTGTTCACCAACCAAACCGGACCAGCAACATCTTTACGAATATTCTTCCATAATTTATCAATGCTGCGCGGAATAGAGTCAGTTTTTTCGACTTCCAAATTATGTTCTTTCAGTTTAGCGGCAACTTCTTCAATTGTCGTGTTATAAACATCGATTCCGTAATGCTTGCGAATAACCTCAGCATAATCCCAAACTTCCCACTCGCCACTCATATCGACATTGAACTTGCCCAATTGGAATTGCAGAGTACCAAAAGTCTTCTGAAGCACATCTTTATACATCGACTCCATGAAACGCATTCCCTGCTTCCAATCCCAGTAAGCCGCATACCATTCCATAGCGATATGCTCCGGCAAATGCTCGTCCGAGTAATTTTCATTGCGAAAACGTGGACCGAGATCATAGACTTTCTCAAATCCAGCGCCAATCAATCGCTTCAACGGCAATTCGTGGCTAATTCGCAAATAAAACTGCTGATCGCCCAGCGCATCCATATGCGTCACAAATGGGTTCGCGTCCGCACCGCCAGTGGTGTGTTCCAAAACAGGAACATTAATCTCGATAAACCCATGACTATTCAAATAATCTCGCGTTGCTTGCCAAAACTTACTTCGTCGAATGAATCGCTCGCGAACTTCAGGATTGACATTCATATCAACATAACGTCGACGCAAGCGCTCTTCCTTATTCTCTAATTTTTCTGGCATTGGTCTTAACGATTTAGTCAACAATCTAAGTTCGCGTACACCAACGGATTTTTCGCCCGTTTGTGTCGTGGTCATCACGCCCTTCGCCTCGATAAAATCGCCCGTATCCAGCAATTTCAGCTGCTTCATTCCAAGCACGCCGCGCGCAGCATCTAATTCCGCCACATCATCACGCTGAAGATAAAGCTGCACGTCGCCAGATTGATCGCGTAATTTAATAAACGCCAATTTGCCAAAACTGCGAATAGACACTACACGACCCGCAACAACAACTTCCTTACCAGCTAGCTCATCATACTTAGACAAAACATCAGCACAAGTGTGAGTTCGTTCTGATTTTGCTGGATATGGTTCAACGCCTAATTGACGTAACGTTTCCAGTTTTCGTAGTCGTTCATTGCGATAATCTTGAAGTGTAGCCATAACAGAGATAATTATAGCACATTATACGCTATAGATCTCGCCAGACTTAAGATATCGACCTAATAATGTAGGTAATTTCGGCTTTTGGCGTTTTAATCGTCACTTCGTCACCAATTTTCTTACCAATCAATTCCTTACCAATTGGTGACTGATCTGAGATTCGTCCAGCCAACGGATCGGCTTCAACTGGTCCAACCACCGTGTAAGATACAGTTCTTTCTGGGCACTGCAATTCGACTGTACTGCCCAAACCGACACTTGAACTGCCGTTGGATTTAATAATTTCGGCGTTCTGCAGAATATCTTCAATTTCCAAAATTCGCGTTTCCACCAAGCCCTGTTCTTCGCGCGCAGCGTCGTATTCCGCGTTTTCGCTCAAGTCGCCAAAGTCTCGCGCTGCCGCAATTTTTTCAGCAATCTCGCCGCGTCGCCCCTTCAACTCTGTCAACTCTTTTTCTAAATCAGCCTTTCCAGCTTCTGTAATTTGATAAGTTTTTTTCATAAAAATTTCCTCCTCTACTGTATGTAGTGGTATTAGTCTTACGATCTACACTAAATATAGTGTTTTTAATTAGTCTTGATTAAGTCTATCTGAGTATATCAATCACTATTTATTATGTCAATATAATCAGCATTACCGACTCAAGCAAAAATCCATCAATTGCTGATAATCCATTTTTCGCGTTTCGCCAGTTGCTCGTTCTGTCAATTCAAACAAGCCATCACCGTCAATCGCTCGATCACCGATCGTTATCCGCCACGGCAAACCCATTAGCTCAGTATCAGCAAATTTCACGCCTGGACGCTCATCGCGATCATCAAGCAGCGCATCGACGCCGTTATTAGCTAGCTCGTCATAAAACTTACCTGCTAGTTCCTGCCCTTTTCCGCCAATTGCCACAATATGAACCTTAAACGGCGCAATATTTTCCGGCCAAACCAAACCTTTATCGTCAGCGAACTTCTCAACGATCACGCCCATAACTCGCGTAATTCCAATGCCATAACTTCCCATATAAGCGTATCGCTCTTTACCTTCGGCGTCGGTAAACACTAATTTCATTTCTTCGGATTTCTGCGTGCCGAAATTAAAGATATTACCAACTTCGGCAGTTTTCACTTTCTCTAACTCACTACGATCGACGCCAAGCTCCTTAATTGCCTCATCCAAAACTTCCTCATTAACAGCGATATTTTTGCCACGATGCAAATAAATATAATCCTCGCCAGCGTCGCAAATCGTCTGAAACTCATGACTAAACTTCGTAAAAGCGCCGCCAGAAGCAAACGTCACATATGTTTCATCGCCAATCCCAAATCGATCATAACAACGCTTATATGCCTCGATGACTGAATTGTAATAATCGTCCAAGCTCTCCTTGCTGCCGTGAATCGAATACATATCCTTCATCACAAATTCACGACCACGCATAATTCCACTCTTAGCGCGAAGCTCATTTCGCAATTTGTTCTGGAATTGATAAACACTAATTGGCAAATCTTTGTAGCTCTTTAAGTAATTGCGAAGAAGATCAACAATCGGCTCCTCGTGCGTCCAACCAAAACCGATATCCGTGCCGTCTTGCAGCTTAGACTTAAACCAAACGTCGACCAATTCATCGCTCCAGCGACCAGTTTCTTGCCACAATTCCTTTCGCTGCAAAGTACTCATCGCCAATTCCTGGCTATCGACTTTATCCATTTCCTCGCGAACAATTTGCTTAATATTCTCAAGAACTCTCAAACCCAACGGCAAAAACGAATATACACCCGCCATCGTTTTATGTACGTAGCCAGCACGAATCAAAAGCTGAGCATTTTGCGCAACCTCGCCAGCTGGCGCCTGCTTCAAAGTTCTAGTAAAAAGTTGTGTCATTCGCATATTTTTCTCCTTTACATAAATATAAATGGCAATAACGATTCTGTCTGATTAATTGCGCCCGTATTGACAAACAAGAAATAAAAAGCTATTCCGTTTTTCGCCATATGCATCATAATCGGCACCCAAATTGCGCCAGTGTATTCCCTGGTCGCACACATAACCAAGCTTAAAGTAAATGTATCAACTGCCACCGCCCATTGCAATGGTGAATCTGGACCAACCCAAAGATGTGCCGCGCCAAACGCTATGCTCGTTACGATAATTGATAGCCAAACCGAGAAAGAATTGCGCAACTTGCCATAAAGATATCCGCGATACAAAAGTTCCTCAACAATTGGCGCCAGCACCACCAACACAACAAATGCCATGATAAATTGCCAATGGGTCGCCAACATACTCTGACTGAACGGTATGATCTGCTTTTGTTGCATATCCACTAAGAAAACAACTCTGGCGATACTCATCGTGACCATTGTTAGCAAAAAGTACGCCACGAAAGCAAACGGAGAAATGAATATTTCCAAAAACGTTGGCCAGTCATTCACGCCCAAATTGCTCAAAGTTGTTCGGCGCTTCTTAACCAAAAACGGCACACCAACCACGACAATTAGCGACAAAATATATACGACAACCGAAAGCACCGTGTTAAAAATAACTGGATTCACAGAATTGAGTGGCACGCCGATTTTTATCAAAGCACCGACCGCCAATGAAACAACAACTTCCACCGCCAAAAATACGCCATAAACCCAAGCTGGGAGCGCCAAAATCAGCCACCATTTGCAGTTTTTTAATTTCTTAGAAGAGCTTTCCAACATCACTGATCGTCACCAAAATTGTTAAGATTAATAGAATTAGCATACCGGTTGCCTGAATGTTTTCTTCACGCTCTTTCGTCAGATCTTTCTTAAATAAGCGGAAAATTGTCATCGTGAACCAGCGACCGCCGTCAAGCGCTGGGATTGGTAAAATGTTCATCACCGCCAGCGTCAGCGAGATTAACGCCGCCACGAAAATGATGTACTCAATTCCAGAACTGACAACTGACGGGAATAATACGCCCAGTATGCCAATTGGTCCTGCTACGCTCCCGCTAACAGATGCCAAATCAGCTCGTGCAGATTCTTTTGACTCCGCGGAACCGAATATTTGCCCAATTGATCCGTGTACGGTTTTCACCAATAACACGCCAACGCCTTTAATCGTTTCGTATGACAATTGCCCAGTAGCCACCACACCCACAATAGGCGCCGACCATGTGCTATACATTTTCTCCGTCTGCCCCGGAACAACACCCAAATATCCGCCATTTTTCACGGACTTTTCATCATTCAGCTGGATATCAAGCGACGATTCTTTGCCGTCACGCTTGTACTTGACGTTGATTTTTTTGCCAGCATTCTCTTTCGTTACAATTGGCAATTCTCCCGCCTCTGTAAGCGACTGACCGTTTATCCCAATCAGTTCGTCATTAACCTTAAGTCCAGCTTTATCAGCAGGCGAACCTGGCGTAACTTTCGCTATCGCCACCGGCGAACGCCTAACCTCTGTATCAAATGACAATTGAACTTGGTTCGACAGGATTTTCGGCATGCCAATTACCGCAAGAATCGTGAACAAAACAATCGCAGTTATCCAGTTCATCATGACGCCAGCCAGCAGAATCTTCGTCTTCACCCAAAATGTCGATCCGCCATATGTGCCCTCGCCTTTTGCGGAATCGTATTCGCCTTTCAATCTGACAAACCCACCAAGCGGCAGCCAGTTCAAGCTAAACGTTACGTTCTCACCTAAGAAACTTCGCTTTACTTTCCATTTTTTTGCAGCAGGCGGAAATCCGATTCCGAATTCCTCAACCTTGACGCCGTTTCTCTTGGCGACAATAGCATGACCTAATTCATGCAAAACCACCAATAAAATGAGAACAAATAGCCCTACAAACACTCCCCAAACAATCATTTTCCAAACCGCCTATTTCGATTAGCATATTCCTCTAAAATCACCGACACGTCGTCCACCGTCATGTCTGGCCAATTTTTCTCAATAAACATCAACTCACTGTACGCTGATCGCCACAACATAAAGTTGCTGAGCCGTTGCTCGCTAGAAGTTCTAACAATCAAATCACATGGCGGCACCTCTGGTGCGTATATATTTTCAGCAATCAACTCAGGCGTAATTTCCTCAACAGAAATTCCAGATTGAATAATTTTTTTAACCGCATCGGCAATCTCCAAATGTCCGCCATAATTTAAGCATAAAACCAGTTCTCCATTTTTCAGGTCGGCAGTTTTCTCCTCAGCTTCGTCAATCGCTTTGATCAATTGATCTGACAGACCTTCCCTAGACCCAACAACCCTCAAGCGAACCTCGTTTTCAATAAATATCGGCAGGTCAGCCTTCAGTATGTTCAATAACAATTTCATCAAATGTCGGACTTCTTCCTCTGACCGTTTCCAGTTCTCCGTACTAAAAACGTAAGCGCTCGCGTATTTCACGCCTCGATGAAGAACCTCTAGCGCCACGTCTTTTAGTGCGTTATAGCCCGCCAGATGTCCTTCGTATGTCGGCAGACCGTGCTGCTTTGCCCACCGCCGATTTCCATCAACAATAAACCCGATGTGCCGCGGCAAATTCGCATCTTCACTCATTATTCGCCCTCCATTCATCAATTAACTCAACATCTCGTACGTCTTTTTCACGTCCACGCCAGCTCTTCCATTTGCGCAGAAATTCCAAATCAACGAACCTCACGCCATCATATTTCACCGCATAATCAAGCAAATCATCATAGCTAACAGCCCGCCCATCAAACTCCCAGCCATCCCAAACTTCAGCTGAACCGTCATCTTTTACAAAATAAAAACGCTGATTGTCGTCGAACTTTTTAATCCAATCGCCACTCTCCTCAGAGAGATTTTTCATCAAATCAGGACTCGCCGCAAGATCAATATCACTAGCTGGACGAATCCCCAATTGATCCAAAATCCCGCTACCAATAACAATAATTTGATCCAACGGCAAATTCAACGCCTTCACTTTGTCGGCAAAAGTTTCACTCATTAAACGGTTAAGACGTCCTTTTCCTTCGCCTTAAACGCCTCGTCAATTTGCGTCTGCATCTTACTCATTAAGCCGTCAATTTCTTTCTCTACACGCTTCAAATCGTCTTCGCTCAGCTCTTTATTATCCTTCATTCGCTTAGCGTCTTTAAGAGCGTCTTGGCGAATATTACGCATCGCAATTCGAGCCTCCTCAACCTTCTCGCTAACCTGTTTCACTAGTTGGTGGCGGCGCTCTTCCGTCAAAGCTGGAACTGGAACGCGAACCACTCGCCCATCGTCAGACGGATTAAAACCTAGACTTTGGTTATCGCGAATTGCAGAAGAAATTGCTGTAATATTACCCGGATCAAATGGCGTAACTAACAGCATTTGTGCCTCTGGAGCGGTTACGTTTGCAACCTGATTAAGCGGCATTTTTGAGCCGTAAGCCTCAACCATAACACCGTCAAGCATTCCAGCGTGCGCCCTGCCTGTTCGCACCTTCTTCAATTCATCTTGAAAAAAGCTAAACGCTGCATTCATTTTTTCCTCATAAGGGTTTGTGTCGAACATATTTCCTCCAATTTATCTATCCGTTATTATATCAAACTTCAAGCGTCTTGTCTGCTAATTTTGCCTTACGCCCCGTGCTATAATAACAGAGTGATTTCTAAGATTAAGCTATACAATTTCCGGTCTTATCATCTACACGAAGCGACTTTTAGCAATTCTGGGACGGTAATCGTTGGACCAAATGGCACCGGCAAGACGAATCTGCTCGAGGCGGTTTATGTGGCGCTACGCGGCAGTAGTTTTCGTGGCAGCCTTAGCGATTGTATGACGCTGAACGCTCCGCAGACAATTATTCACCTAGAGGGCGATTTCGGCGAGCGACGTATTAAGCTTGATTCAATTTCCGGAAAAATCAACAAAGAATTCATCATCAATGACAATAAATCAAAGGCCTTAACCAGAAAAAACCGCTTGCCTGTCGTTTTATTTGAGCCAAGCGAACTAAGATTAATCTCCTCTTCACCGTCTCGACGACGCGATTTTCTGGATGGCTTAATTGCCCGACTTGATCCCAAATACGACACGGATTTAAGAGCTTTCAATCGCACTCTTTTACAGCGCAACGAACTCTTAAAATCCCACCAAGAAGACTCATCAATTTGGCGCGACAACTTGTTTGCCTGGGACATAAAATTTGTCCAATACGCGACCAACATTGCCCAAAAACGAGCCAAATTTCTCCAGATAAACGAGCCCCGCATAAAAAAATTATACGAATCTTTGGCTGGAAAAGACACGCAATTATCCATTGAATATGGCGCTATTGTACCTCTGGAAAATTACGACCAAGCCCTACTGAATCACTTAGGAAAATCCCGCGAATATGAAATAGCAACCGGTTTTACTTCTGCCGGCCCACACCGTGAAGATTTCACAATTTTCCTCCATAATCAGCCCGCCATTAAAGTTGCTTCACGCGGCGAAATGCGAACCATTATGCTGGCGTTCAAATTATTAGAGCTAGAACTTCAAACAGAAGTCAGTCAATCTCGACCACTAATTCTACTGGACGACGTTTTCTCGGAGCTGGACGCCACTCGCGAAAAACTTCTTCAGGAGACGATCCAAAATCACCAATTTATCGTCACCACGACAGATGCGCGCCACCAAAAAGACGGCTGCTCAATAATTTCCACACAATAAAAATCCACCCTCTCACGTGAAGGCGGATTTATTTTTCCTAGGCTTATTTATGCTTGAATCACATCAGAGTTATCAGCTAATTCACCCAGAACAATCGCCACGTTATCTTCAATGATCTCATCATATTCTGGAACTCGCTCACGAATCCATGCGTCAATTTCTTCAGCTGGCACGTCATTGTCCTGCATCTGCACCAATTCTTTCAGCTGATCATCATCCAGAGATTCAACGATTTCTTCGCCAAGCTGCTCAATAATTTCCACACAATAAAAATCCGCCCTCTCACGTGAAGGCGGATTTATTTTTCCTAGGCTTATTTATGCTTGAATCAC
>CAUSFG010000003.1:0-22357 GCA_963530815.1 uncultured Candidatus Saccharibacteria bacterium | reverse complement strand
CGAACTGATTGATGATTTTGCGCCAAGTTTTTCGCTATTTTTAAAGTGTTATCTTGACTGCCATTATCCGCGATCGTTATTTGATAGCGATATGGCAAATTTTCCATCATATATTCGTCAATCGTTTCAATGCTGCTTTGAAGAATTTTCTCCTCGTTCAGCACCGGCACGACTATGTCGACAAATGGATTAACTATCGCCCGAAACGGCGATGGACTAGAATCGGACGTAATAAGTCGCGACCTAGCTAATGGTTGAGGTGTGGTTATTGCTCTCATGCAAACCACTATAAACAAGCGTTCTGTAAAAATGCTTTAAGATGTCTGCAAATATATCAGAGTGTCTACATACCATCAAAGACCAATAAAACTACATCGTTATCTACGCCATTAACGCCCAGCTCTATAAACCTCATCAAATCATCTATCTGCTTAACGACGCCAGCCTCTCGCCTCTCTTCCGCTAACTTTCGTATCTCTGGCAATTCATTCTCTACTAGCCGAACATATGAGTAGCCGTCTACAGCGGTATGTCCATAAAGATCAACATGCGCAATCACTGGAAATCGCCGTTCAAAATCTCCAGCGCTCTCCGTCGAACTGCTAGCAAAGTTAAAAATATTCTTTAAGTCACTACTCTTTGGACCGCTCTTAAAATCATCCCGTAAACATTGGCTAGAAAGAAATCTAGCCCACATACCATCACAATAAGTGTTATTCATAGTCATTATTATCTCACCTATTCCGCGATATTATAAATATATAACCGCAAAATCAATAAAAAAGACCTCAACTATACTTGTTGAAGTCTTAAAATTCGATTTGGCTCCGGCAGCTGGGCTCGAACCAGCGACCTATTGGTTAACAGCCAACCGCTCTACCACTGAGCTATGCCGGAATATGTCTTGTATTATAGCGAGTTTTTGAATAGTTGTAAAGTTACTGACGGACAATTTCCAATGCTTTTTTTAAAATCTCCACTTCCGAGCGTGATTTTTCGTCATCTTCAGCTTCTCTCTTCTTAATTTCTTTCGCTAAATTTTGCCACCAAACTTCTTTTTTCTCACTACTCAGCGTCAAAGATCTAACTTCGCCATCCTGCTTCTCCAAAAATCCCGCAACCACCAAATTATCAACATGTTTTGCTACCGTCGATACCGATTTATAGCCCAAGGCGCGCATAATTTCCCGAAGCGTCGGACTGTAGCCATTGCCCTTTATAAACCCATCGATAAAATCCAACATTATTTTTTGCTTTTTCGTCAGTTTCATATCTAAAGTATACACCATACGCTATACTTAAAATATGGCAAAAAAATACATTAACGACGTTCGATTCTGGCTATTGGCTATTGTTATTTTTGGTGGCGGCTTTGCCCTGCATCCCAGCGTCGGCTTATCAATTCTGGATTTTTCATCTTTGCGCATAGGCTTGTATCAAATCGCAGCAGTCGGATTGATGATATCCTCCTTGCCCTTGCTATTTAAAAAACGCCAAGGATTATTGAAAAACCGATGGCTAATCGGCGGATTTTTGGCAATTTTTATCGCCATCGTCGTCGGCGTATTTTTCGCAGAAGCACGCCTGCGCACCGCGTTATATTCGTTATCGCTATTATTCTTACTCGCTGTCGGATTATCTGCTGGCTTAATTTACGGCGAATTATCAAAATCAGAAAAACGTAAACTCATCAGCATCGGACTATGGAGTGGACTGGTTTTTGGGATTTTAGCAATCATTCAGCTCATCGTCGCCACTTTTGAACCAACGGGATTTGGCACGCTTTGCGCTGGCTGTAAAGCCGACGTTTTTGGATTTCCACGAATCAATTTATTCGCCGCCGAACCACAATTCTTCGCCAATTCTCTACTTCCAGCATTCTTCCTTGCGCTCTTTCAATCAAAATCTCGCTTAGCCAAATTTAGCCTATTTTTCACATCTCTCGCCATATCTTTAACATTCTCTCGTGGCGGATTTTTAGCAATTTTTATCGCCATCACACTCCTATTGATAGTCGCGTTCATAAAACGTATCAATTTATCGTTTATATATAAAAACATTCCAATTGCCGCTACTGGATTGTTATTCGGCTTCATCCTATTATTCGCTTCAGCCAATATTAGATACGCCAATACACCTTTCATTGCGCACAATACCTTCGTCAGTATGGTTGATCAATTATCTCTCGGAAAAATCAAGATTCCGCAAAAATCCATCGCCAAAAATCCGTCACCAAAACCAGCCGAAAACATTCCGTCAAGCAACAATTCTTTCCAACCTGCTGGTTTCGTTGAAGCTTCCGCTAACGACAGACTAAGCGCCAGCGATTTAGCCATAAAATCTTGGCTGTCATCGCCACGAACATTCTTCTTCGGCGTCGGACTCGGCAATCTCGGTAATTTCATCCAAAAACACCTTCATATAAACGTCCCAACAGACCAAACAGTCTACGTTTTTTACATATTATTACTTAGCGGCTTAGGAATCATCGGGCTATTCGCCCTTCTAATTGTCCCGTTGACAATTATATTTTTCGCCATAAAAAACATCCGTAAAATTAAAGCCCAATTTATCCTATCTCTAACCATCGCGATGTTTGTGCATTTTTGGTTTTTTGGCAGTTTTATAAATACGATTCATTGTTTTGCTATAATCGGCATATTTTTGTATAATTACCCCAGAGATTATGCGGAAAAAGTCTGATTTTTACTTCAAAATTGCTCTGGTCATTCTTGATATCTTAGCTTTATTAAGTGCATTTACTATTGCCTATATTTTACGAATTTCCCTAGACCCTAGACCATTCCATATCAGCATCAATGCTATTGATTTTATCACCTCTATTTTTATGACACTGCCGTTGTGGATCGTAATGTTCTATTTCTTTGGCTTATACGACAGAGAGGTTTACACTCACCCGCTACGAAATTTCGGACGAATACTTCTGGCGTCAGTAACTGGAATTATGATTATGATTTCTGTGACGTTCTTTACCAATACTCCATTATTCCCAGCCAAGCTTGTCGCGGTTTATGCCACTGGAATTGGTTTCATCTTACTAATGATTTTCCGCAGCGCTGCCAATATTATTCGCCTGAAGCTATTAAAACGCGGCTTAGGGGCGCGCCGTGTTATATTAATTGGCAATTGTGATTTAACTCACGTTCTGGCTGATTTCATAGAAACCAATCCGCTGACCGGCTTTAAGATTAGCGGAATTGTTGCGCAAACCCAGTTCATTCCTATTGAATTAAAAAAGCTTCGACGCTCGTCATTAGAATCGGCGCTCACCAGGGATAAAATTGACGTTATCATCCAAACCGACTCAAAAAACGTTAGCGAACATTATCAAATTGCCCAGAAACATTATCTGGATTTTTATCAAGCGCCGGAATTCGACGGGATTATGACCACCAAACACACTATTGATATCATCGACTCCGTGCCGCTAATTCACACTCATCCGACGCCACTAATGGGCTATGGGCGAATTGTGAAGCGAATCATGGATATTATCGGTGGAACAGCCGGGATTATCATCGCCTCGCCAATTATGCTTTTGGTGGCAATTGCCGTAAAAATCAGCGACCCAGCAGGACCGATTTTAATGCACGGCAAACAACAGAAACGTCTCACTCGCTACAATCGACCGTTTAAAGTCTACAAATTCCGCTCGCATTATGCAAAGTTTGACGGCAAAACCGACGAAGAAGTCTTTCGAATGGTCGGTAAGCCTGAGCTAGTTGAAGAATACCGTAAAAACGGCGACAAGCTTGATCATGATTTTCGCGTGACGCCAGTTGGTCGGTTTATTCGCCGCTTCAGCCTTGATGAATTGCCGCAATTATTTAACGTCGTAAAGGGCGACATCAGCCTAGTTGGACCGCGAGCGCTGGTACCGCACGAATTAAGCGCCTACGACAAAAAACACGTTTTATTAGCGGTTAAGTCTGGGTTAACTGGACTGGCTGTAGTGTCTGGTCGGCGCAGTATCAGCTTTGAAGAACGGCGACGAATTGACTTATATTATGTTCAGAACTGGAGTATCTGGATGGACATCACGATTTTATTAAAAACCTGCTTGGTTATTTTCCAGAAAGATAATTAATGAGTAAGCCAAAAATTGCCATAGTTCACGATTGGATTTACGGGGGCGGAGCCGAAAAAGTCGTCTTGGAAATTCACAAATTGTACCCAGATGCGCCAATTTACACTTCTTTTTGTAGCGATGAATGGCGAGAAAGATTAAACAATAAAGTCGTTACTGGCTATTTACAAAGATGGCCATTTTCAAAAATTCGACGATTGTTGCCACTTCTTAGACAGTGGTGGTTCGCCAAGCTTGATCTTAGCGAATTTGACATTATCATCTCCAGTTCGGGAAATGGCGAGGCAAAATTCGTCCGTAAATCCAGACCAGATCAACTTCATATTTGCTATTGTCACACGCCAACGCATTTTTATTGGCGACATTATGACGAATATATCAAACGACCAAGTTTTCGGCCACAATGGCTGGCGCGCCTAGGCTTAAAAACCCTAGTTAGACCATTGAAAAAACGAGATTTCAATGCCGCTCAGCAAGTTGATGTTTTTATCGCCAACTCTACGGGAATTCAGGCTGATATTGAAGAGTTTTACCAGCGAAAAAGTACGGTTATTTTTCCGCCAATTGACGTGTCAAGCTTTTCGCCACTTGCTAAAAATCGCAAGCAAACGTCCATTCCTAAAAAACCTCGCTGCCTGATTTGGGGGCGAATTGTGCCAATGAAACGACTTGATATCGCTATTAAGGCTTGTCAGAAACTTGGCTGGCAATTAGATATTATTGGAAAAGGTCCAGACGTTGATAATCTAAAAAATATCGCCGATAAGCACACTACTTTTTTAGGATTCGTTGATAATACCACACGAGAAAAATATATTAAAAAAGCAGATTTATTTATTTTTTGTTCGCACGAAGATTTCGGAATTGCGCCAGTTGAAGCGTTGGCATCTGGCATCCCGGTGGTTGCGTACGAAGCTGGCGGCGCACTTGATTATATAAAACCTGAAAAAAACGGCTGGTTCTTTTCTGAGCAAACAGATTCTTCATTGATAAAAACCTTAGAGAGACTGCCAGGAAAAAAAGTTTCACCAACAAAAATCTCAGCCACAGCAAACGAATTTTCAGCTGCAATTTTCCATAAAGCGATAAAAAATATAGTTGATAAATCATGGAAGGAACATTATCGTGAAAATCATAATTGACGCCCGAACATTAAGGACTAGCACTGGTCGCTACATCGAACGGCTGATTCATTATTTGCAGAAAATTGATAATAAAAACGATTATGTTATTCTGCTCAAGCCAAAAGACTTCGATAGTTGGCAACCAAGCAATCCAAAATTTCAGAAAGTCATTTGCCCCTACAAAGAATACACTTTTGCTGAGCAAATCGGCTTTAAAAAACAACTTGAAAGTCTCCATCCAGACTTAGTTCATTTTGCGATGGTTCAGCAGCCTGTTTGGTATAATTCCAGTCCAGTTGTTACTACAATGCAAGATTTGACTACTGTTAGATTCAGGAATCCAGATAAAAATCCTATCGTTTTCTGGATTAAGCAGCAAATTTACAAATGGGTCAATAAAAAAGTCGCGAAAAAATCTTCGCACATCATCACAATTTCTAACTTCGTAAAAAATGATTTGATTAAATTCACCGGCGTAAACCCAGAGAAAATTACTGTAACTTTGGAATCAGCGGATGAGTTGCCAAAAGGTAACGAGCCTGTTGACGAGTTGATTGGTAAAAAATTCATTATGTATATCGGTAGACCGACGCCACATAAAAACCTTCGACGGCTGATTGACGCGTTCGCTTTGTTACAGAAAAAATATCCAGATTTAACGCTGGCTCTGGCGGGTAAAAAAGATAGCAATTACGCTCGCCACGAGACATATGTAAATGATCACGGAATTAAAAACGTCGTGTTTACTGGCTTTATATCAGACGAACAATTGCGCTGGATGTATGAAAATACGGCAGTTTATTGCTTCCCTTCGCTCAGTGAAGGATTTGGTTTGCCAGGATTAGAGGCAATGTTACACGGCGCGCCAGTCGCTTCGAGCACAGCCACTTGCTTACCAGAAACCCACGGCGATGCCGCTCACTATTTTGATCCTTTCAGTGTCGAGGATATAGCAAAATCAATTGACGACATCTTATCTGATGACAAGTTACGTAATGAACTCATTAAAAAAGGCAAGAAACACGTTAAGACATTTTCATGGCAACGCATGGCAGAGCAAACTTTAGCTGTATATGAAAAATATGGTCGGAAAAGTCGAAGTTAGCTTTCCTGTCCAGTAGCTTGATTAATTCGAGTAGACGAGTCTGCTTTATTTGAGCCGCCAACCCCATAGACCATTTCAATGTTGTACTTTTCGCAAACATCACGTTCTGGAACGACTTCCGGTGCCGATCTATCGCCACCATTTGCAAACACCAATTGACATCCCGGATATTGCCGAGCGATCATCTCTAAGGTTTCTGTAACCGGAGGATTCTCATCAATAGAAAGCATCACCTGATCCACGCCTTTTAATGCTCGCATTAAGCGGAGTCGATTTTCTTCATTAAGGATAATTTTTCCTTTTTTTAGCAATTGCTGTTTGTCGTTATTCACCACTACAATCAAATAATCACCCATTTTTGCAGCTGCTTCAATCATATCTAAATGCCCACCGTGTAATGGATTAAAATAGCCACTAACAATTACAACTTTCATAATATCCTCCTCTGTAACTTCTCTATTATACCTGATATACTATACTTATGACAAAGATGCTAGTCACGGGAGGCGCGGGATTCATTGGCTCGAATTTTGTGCATTACACCGTAAAACACAAGCCAGAATATGAAGTTACTGTTATTGACAAATTAACCTACGCCGGAAATCGTGCTAATTTGGAAACTGTAGCTGACCAAATTACATTCGTAGAGGGCGATATTTGTGACGCCGAATTAATAGACAAATTAGTCGCTGAAAATGACATAGTCGTACATTTCGCCGCCGAAAGCCACAATGATAATTCTCTACGTAATCCATGGCCATTTGTTGAAACAAATATAATTGGTACATATACCATCCTAGAGGCTATTCGAAAACATAATAAGAGGCTACATCACATCTCAACTGATGAGGTTTTTGGTGATCTAGAGCTTGATGATCCAAATCGCTTCACAGAGGACACTCCATACAAACCTTCCAGTCCCTACTCTAGTACTAAAGCTTCCAGCGACATGCTAGTTCGTGCCTGGATTCGTAGTTTTGGTATTAAAGCAACTATCTCAAACTGCTCTAACAATTACGGACCATACCAACACATTGAAAAGTTTATTCCGCGTCAGATTACCAATATTTTAAGTGATATCAAGCCAAAACTTTATGGTACCGGCGAACAAGTACGCGACTGGATTCATGTTGACGACCATAACTCAGCAGTTCATTTAATCCTAGAAAAAGGTGCTCTAGGAGAAACCTACATCATTGGCGCGGATAATGATCACGTTAATAATAAGATGGTGATTGAATTGATTTGTGATCTAATGGGTAAAGGTAAAGATTGGTACGAGCATGTCAACGATCGTCCAGGTCATGATATGCGCTACGCAATGGACTCCAGCAAGTTACGCCGCGAGTTAGGATGGCAACCGCAATACACAGATAATAAAACCGGTATGCACGATGGATTAATGCAAACTATTAACTGGTATCGCGAACACGAAGACTGGTGGCGCGCCCAAAAAGACGCCGTTGAAGCAGCTTATGCAAAACAAGGACAATAATTATGTTTGACCCGACTGATTACAATGAACTTACAGTTACTGAATCGTCAATTCCAGGGTTATTTGTTATTAAATTACCCGTACATGGCGACAATCGCGGCTGGTTCAAAGAGAATTATCAAAAAGAAAAAATGGAAACCTTAGGCTTACCATCGTTCAATATCGTACAAAACAATATCAGTTTCAATGACGAAACTGGCGCCACTCGTGGACTTCATGCTGAGCCTTGGAACAAATTCATTTCAACTGCTAACGGTCGCGTTTTCGGTGCCTGGTGTGACCTCCGTAAAGGAGATAGCTTTGGGCAAGTATTTACCCACGAGATTAATCCGGGTACGGCAATTTTCGTTCCTAAAGGCGTAGCTAACGGCTATCAAACACTTGATGATAATGTAGCCTACACATATCTAGTTGACGCTCATTGGTTCCCGGATGCTAAATATACTTTTGTTAATTTATTTGATCCAGAACTAAAGATCAACTGGCCAATCAATAAGGATCAAGCAATTATTTCCGAAAAAGACGCTGCACATCCACTATTAAGTAATGTAATTCCTATGGAGGTATAAAATTATGGACGATAATAAAATTTTCATTATTGGTGCTAACGGACAACTAGGATTAGCCCTACAAAGACAATACCCTAATGCCAAATCTGCTGACATTGATACTCTTGATATCACAGACTTAGAATCAGTTGAGTCTTTCGACTGGTCCAACATTGATATTGTACTTAACGCTGCTGCCTTTACTAATGTCGATGGAGCAGAAACCGAAGAAGGTCGCGTAGCGTCTTGGAAGGTTAATGCGTCTGCGGTGTCTAACCTTACTCGAGTATGCCGAAAATATGATATGACAATGGTTCACATTTCCAGCGATTACGTATTCGACGGAACCCAAAAACCCCACACAGAGGACGAGCCACTTAGCCCGCTTAGCGTCTATGGTCAGAGCAAGGCTGCGGGAGATCTATTAGTTGAGCAATTAGACCGCTTCTATCTACTTCGATCCACATGGGTAATTGGTGAAGGCAAAAATTTTGTCCGCACCATGCTAGGATTGGCGGAAAAAAACATCTCGCCAACCGTTGTTAATGACCAAATAGGTCGCTTAACATTCACCAGTGAGCTAGTACGTATTATAGATCATTTATTGTCAACTAAAGCTCCATTCGGAACTTACAATGCGACAAATGACGGACCACTCGCCTCTTGGGCAGACATTACTAGAAAAATATTTGAATTATCTAATCATAAAGACTTAATCGTTTCTAATACAACTACCGCAGAATATTTTGCCAACAAGCCTGGAGTTGCGCCACGACCGCTCAATAGTGATATGAGTCTAGATAAACTACACTCTACAGGATTTCAAAGCCGTAACTGGGAGGAAGACTTAAGGCAATACATCTCAAACAACGCCTAAAAAATACAACCTCCATTAATCTCAAAACCGTTTAACCTTGATACTGTCGAACCATAGATATATAATCATACAACACAAAGGAGAATATGATGAAGGGAATAATTTTAGCGGGTGGATCAGGCACGCGTCTATGGCCAATTACAAAAGCCATAAGTAAACAGTTGATGCCCATTTATGATAAACCGATGATTTACTATCCGCTAACCACGTTAATGCAAGCAGGAATTCGTGATATTTTAATAATCACTACTCCAGACGATCAAAACGGCTTCAAAAAACTTCTTGGCGATGGATCACAGTGGGGCATAAATTTAGAATACGCTGTTCAATCTACACCAGACGGTCTAGCACAAGCTTTTATTATCGGCGAAAACTTTATCGGCAATGATAAAGTGGCATTAATACTTGGCGACAACATATTCTACGGAGCCGCCCTTGATAATTCATTACAAGAATGCACAGACCCCGACGGTGGCATTGTATTTGCATATAAAGTGCTTGATCCCGAACGCTATGGAGTGGTTGAATTTAACGGGAATAATCAAGCTGTTTCCATCGAGGAAAAACCAGTGCATCCAAAATCCCACTTCGCAGTTGTCGGCTTATATTTTTATGACAATGACGTAGTAGATATTGCTAAAAATGTAAAGCCATCCGACCGAGGAGAACTGGAAATAACATCCGTAAACGCTGAATATCTAAATCGCAAAAAACTCAAAGTACAGACTTTAGACAACGGTGATGTATGGCTTGATACTGGCACAATAAATAGCTTAACCGATGCCGAAGATTTTGTACGTGTAATCCAAACAAGGACTGGACAAATAGTCGGATCACCCGAAGCAACTGCCTTTCAAAACGGTTGGATTTCCAAGGAGCAGTTAGAAATACTTGCCGAACCATTAAAAAAATCTGGATACGGCAAATATCTATAAACTCCTACAAGCACTGACTACATCGTTCGTAGACAATCCGTCCACAGTCACAACCACAGCTCTGTCATAGCCGAGGGTGTTATATACAGTATTCTTAATTAAATCATCCCTGGTTAAAATAAGCCATTTTTTTATTCCACATTTTTATTATTATCCTTTGAAAAAATAAATAAATTAAAAACCAGAAAGTTCCAAATTGCAAATACTGCAGTCACTATAACTTTCGCCCATTGGATATCCAGTATGTTAGAGTTTACTAATGTAGCAATAATTACTGAAGTTGCCACCATATTGAAAATACTAAGTAGCGTATAGAGAATAATTTGCGATCTTAAAGAAAATCTATCATATTGACTATGATTAAAAACTTTCTTACGATTCACAGGAAAGTTAAAAACAAATCCTGACAAAAAGCCGATATTACTAGCCAAAAAAGCTGGCAAATGTATATTGTGATATAAAATATACGATATTGACGCGTCTATTAGCAGTGTAATACCGCCTACAACAAGAAATAAAAAGATTTTTAAAAATATACCATTTTTCATATTATCTTTATTAAGAATATCATATTCGTTCATAATACATATACGATTGTAGTATAATTGATTATATGTACAGAAAACTAGAGACCGCAGTCGTTATACCTTGTTATAACGAAGAGAAAATGATTACTCAAACGATAAAGAAAATACCAGAATACATAGACCACATTATAGCCGTTAATGATGCTAGCACTGATAACACTATTGGAGTCTTGAAAAAACTAAAAAAACAATATAGCAAACTTATTATTGTTGATAATAAGGTAAATCAAGGTGTCGGAGGAGCTCTTATCGCTGGATATGATTATGCGATAAAAAATACTAAAGCAACAGCTATCGGTATAGTCGCAGGAGATGATCAGTTTGATTCATCATATCTAAAGGCAATGCTGGATGATTTCATAGATCAATCAGCAGACTACGTAAAAGCAAGTAGGTTTTTCCATCGAGAAGCCTTCAAGACTATGCCAAAATATCGCCAATTTGGAAACATATTCATATCTCTACTCACCAAATTTTCTACTGGGTATTATTCTATTACAGACATCACTAACGGGTGCGGTTGGCTACGTCGTGAAATAATCGAAAAAGTCGATTTTTCTATAGTAGAAAAACGTTATGATTACGAAACTAGTATGCTGACTGCTCTGTCGATAGCTAACGCTAAAGTCATTGACCATGCTGTACCAGCACATTACGGCGACGAAAAATCAACCATCAAACTAATCCCGACAGCCTGGAGAAATCTAAAGGCTGTATGGAAAGGATTCTGGCGCAGGATTTATTACAAATATGTATTATACGGTTTTCATCCCGTAGCACTATTCTTATTTACAGGTATGTTTTTCTTAATAATATCGCTATTATTGGCTATATTTCTGTTATACGTTAAGTTATTCGCCCACCAATCACCAACCGCAGGCAGCGTAATGCTAGCTGTACTGCCGTTTATACTAGGAATACAGCTAACGTTGACAGCCCTTACAATCGATGTATCCAACGAAAATAATAACTTTAAGAAATAGGCTACCAGATTAAAGATTAATGTTAGCCACGTCACCAATACCGTCAACTAAATAGTCTGGCTCCATTGATTTCAAGAACTCCTTACTACGAATTCCACTCAAAAGAGCAATACTGGTCGCATTGAGCTGCTGAGCCGCAGCAACATCAGCTTCAGTATCTCCAATAATAATAGAGTCTTCGGGATTATCTATTGTTTGCTTAACTATATCTGCCTTTTTTAATAATGTGCCTTCTTTTGTGTCGCTATGTCCTGATAAAATTTTCTCAAAAAAGCGCCCAATCCCCAACTTTTCAATCTGCTTATCTAGAGCGTCTGAATTTCGCCTTAAACTAAGTAAGTATAGCTTATTACCATTCGAGGATAGCTTTTTTAGCGTAGACAAGCTATCCACAAAAAGCTCATCTCTATACAATTCTTCCAACAATTCTATGCGATCAATAAATAATTTGAGATAATCATCCCTATTATTTACCTCAAGTCCACTCATCGGCAATAATTCATTCCAGGAAATATTATCACGTTTCAATTCCCAATATTTCTTCCGATCAAGAGGTGTGCCGCCCATTTTTTCGACACACTTCTTATATACTCTATAATGACGAGGAGCAATATCGACCAAAGTACCGTCAAAATCTATAAATATATTTCTATTTGCAATTTTCATAGAGATCACCCATCTCCTTAATTTTATCTGGAAAGAACACTTTAGGATGATAATCAAGTAGACTCTCTGCCTTTGATATATCAATCACTATATCGCAACCACCGCTATCGGACATAATATTTATACAGCTACTAGATCGCATACTTTTAATAATTGACTCCGCTGTTTCTTTAATAGAGACTCCCCTACCCGTCCCAATATTGACCACTCCAGCACCCGCCGAATTAACTGCACATATAATACTACTAGCTACATCGTCAATATGTACATAGTCGCGAAGAACTAGTGGACCATTGATAGTCAGATTATCTCCAGACTTAGCCGCTCTAATGAAATTAGGGATAGCTCTAGCAATTGGGTCATATCCGCCATACATTATTGAAAATCGCAGAATGGTAAGCTCTTTATTATTTTTTTGCGCAAATGATTGAGCAATTACTTCGCTAGCTATCTTAGTGGAACTATAATATGAACTACCAGACACGACATTATCTTCCGTAATCGGACCATTAATTTTTGTTTTATCATAAGCTTCTACAGTACTGCCGATAATAATCTTTTTTGCCTTTTTACCAAAATACGTTAGAAGATTAATAGTCCCATCTATATTACCTTCCTTGCACTTCTCTAAACTGTCTTCGATAGATTTTTTTGGTACAAAAGCCGCCAAATGAACTATAACGTCAAACTCTTTATCAGCCAATACATCAGCAGCTATCTTTGAGCTCTCCTTACTAGACAAGTCGCATTCAACCCACTTAACATCATCATAATCAATATTAGATCTGCCTAAACAAATTATCTCCCAGCTGGCAGGCGCCATTTCCAAAAAACGCCTGCCAACAAAACCAGATGCACCAGTAACGAGAATTTTCACCTATGATATTTCCTTAAGGATACGATCACGCTGAGCAACACTCTCTTCTACAACTCCCATATCCGACAAAACTGGTCGGAAGTCCATTCCTCGAATCCATACTAGACCGTCTGGTAGAGGATTGGTGTTATTATCAATCGCAGGAATCTCTTCACCATAGCCAAGCTTAACAAACATTTCAGGCATATTAAGACCCGCTTGTGTAAAGAATTCGTGAGTCGTAAAGAATCGGCCAATATTAATTTCCGTTGGATTTGGTACACCATTTTTGTCGTAAGCCATATCCACACCAAATAGACCATCTGGTCTACTATCAACAGCCAACACAGCCCTACGAGCAATATCATCAAGTTCAGCATCCGAGTAAGTTAATCCCGTTCCAGTAGCACCAGTAACACCTGATGGAGAAATTTTTGACAACTCCCAATATAAGCGCTTGCGTCCCTGGGCAACAACTAACTCGCCATCTTTCCACAACGACATCCAAGTAACCGTCTCTGGTTCAAGCAATTCTGATGCTGTAAAATTACCAGACCAAGAGCCATTTTTCTCTTGGAAATCTAACCAGTTCTTAGCAGTCTTAACATCGTGAACTGGAAGAGATCCACGACCACCAGCTCCTGATATTGCGCGAATCCACATAGATCCACCCATCTCCTCTAATAGAGCATCTAAATCAGTATCTTTACCTTCAATTAGTTTAGTCTTAGGAACTTTAATACCGGCCTTTTCCCATAGTTTAAACGACTCAAACTTATCTTGAAGGATCTTAACGGTTTCTTTGGCTGGAAAGAATGTTTTGGCTTTAATTTTCTCTCGATTCTCGCTCAAAAACCCAACCTCAACATCGTTTTGAGCGTGTACAAACTCAATATTTTCCTTCTCTATAATGTAATTCAAAAAATCAATGTACTTTGGGTCGTTTGCCAACGGTGCTAGATATTTAACATCAACTTCAGCACGCTGTAAATAATATTTATCAGCATCTGTGCCAACAATGTAATATTCTTCATCCGCAGCTCTAAGGGATCGAATAAAGTTTGCAGAAGGCGATCCACCAGCACCTGTTACTAAAATTCTTTTCATATTATCCTCCTATTTAACGTCAAAAGGCGCAACAGCCTCTAATGATATTTTTAACGCTTCGCGCGCATCTACCGGATCAACAATTGATGCCGTCCTGCCCATAGATTTAGCCATAAAAGCTTTCAATTCAGCAGCTAAAGGCTCTTCAAAATCAACTTTTATCACACGCTTTTCTGGATCACCAACTTGCAAAACAAATTCAGTAAATCCATCTTTCTGAATTTCTTTCATATTATGTTTATAATATGTAAGCTCCTGTGTTATATAATTAGCCTCTAGATAACCTAACGATCCAGTCAGTGCAATGGTGCGAATTTTTACTGGAGTCAGCCAATTAGCCTGAATAAATCCTGACGCTCTACCATAATCCATTAATATTTCTGCTGAATCAATTTTTTTACTATGACGAGTACGCGATCCGTGGCTATGAATAGCTTTAGGTTTTTGTCCTAATAGATAGTTAACTATATCAACGTCATGAACTGCAAGGTCAATAATCACATCCGTTTTTGGCTCGACAGCAGGAAAACCACCAACACGCTTACATACTACCGATGTTATGTCACCTATAGCATTATCATCGATCATCTGCTTCAGCTTCTTAATAACTGGATTAAACCTCTCTATATGACCAACTGTAAACGTAACTCCATTTTCCTCAGCACAAGCAATTAGCTTATCAGCCTCTTCCACCGAAGATGCAATTGGTTTTTCAAGCATACAATTAATACCTCGAGACATCACCTCAGTTGCAACTTCAAGATGAAATGGAGTAGGCACAACCACAGACACGGCATCTGGATGAACTCTCTCAAGCATTTCCTTGTAATCAGTAAAGAATTTTGTTTTGTATTCGTCAGCTAGCGATTTTGCGGCTGGATTAACGTCTGCTATTGCCACTAGCTCAGATTCTGGAAGCATGAAATAATTACGCACATGATTGCGCCCCATATTTCCAGTGCCAATGACAGCAACCCTTATTTTACCTTCTTTATTATTAGTCATTTACAGCTTCCTTAATTGCGCTAGCAATTACTTCAATATCAGCATCTGTAACTTTTGGATGAACAGGCAAAGACACAACTCTTGCAGCCAAATCTTCGGCAACAGGAAAATCTCCCACTTTATACCCAAGTTTTGAAATATGTGGATATACGTGCAACGGTTTTGGATAATAAACTCCAGTACCAACTCCTTTTTCTCTTAATTTAGCTATAAAATCATCTCTTCGTATACTCTTATCTAGTAAAATAGTATATTGGTGATATACGTGATTTCTGTTGCTTGCAATCTTCGGTAGGACTATCTTTTCAATTCCAGCCAACGCTTCATTTAACATATTAGCGTTATGCTGTCGCCTATTCGTAAAGTTTTCTACTTTCTTTAATTGCTCAACGGCGATAGCACCGTGCAAGTCTGACATACGATAGTTATATCCCAAATCAGCGTACTCGTAAGATGAAGTCATTCCGTGCTGTCTGAATGAGCGAATAGCAGCCGCAGCATCATCGCTATTAGTGGTAACAACGCCACCTTCACCACACATAATATTCTTTGTAGCATACAGTGAAAAACATCCAAAATCACCCAAGGCACCAGTTTTCACGCCGTCATATTCTGCGCCAATTGCCTGACATGCATCTTCAATAATTTTTAGTTCGTGCTTATCTGCAATTTCTCGCAATTCCTTCCAATCGCAAGGTTGACCATACAAATCAACTGGGATTATAGCCTTAGTCTTATCTGTAATAGCTGCTTCTATTTTTGAAACATCGATATTAAATGTTTCCTCATCTATGTCTACAAGAACTGGTCGAGCACCCAACATTAGTATAGGGTTGATCGTAGCAATAAAGCTATATGGCGTAGTGATAACTTCATCGCCTTCACCAACTCCTGCTGCATATAAAGCACAGTGGATAGCAGCCGTGCCGCTATTCACAGCTAAAGCATGCTTCACTCCACAATATTTAGCCCAACTCTCTTCAAGTTCAGCGACTTTCGGACCCTGAGCCAGCATACCTGACTCTATAACTTCATTTACTGCCCGACGCTCCTCTTCCTCTATAACGGGTGATGCAATATTTATCATTACGTAGCCTCCTTATACTCTTACTACCTTCAACAATTATAGCACATTACTCATTTTTTATTTTTCGTTTTTTAGACTTGTTCTCAAAAAACACAATCTTTATACTTGCTATTTTTATTGTATACTAATAAATGTTATGCAAGTTCTACGTTCTATTTTTACAAAATTAAAAGACGATTCGTATAAAAAATGGATTTTCCCGTCTACTATTATCTTTTGTCTAATTTTTGCGACAGGATTTAAGATATCTGGATCTTCATTTGGCTTATATTATGACTCTTTCCTTAATGGCAAATCATCTAATCTCATATCAGGCGAAGCTCGACCTATTCGCAGCGACGAGTGGCTAGTCGTTACACAATTCACAATTGCACAAAAAGAAGCTGGATATCCACTAATAAATAAGAACTTTGGCAATTCTGGCAAGAATATGAGCCTTGTGTCCGATGCTCCATATAAAGAATGGTCAACAGTATTCCGACCTCAAAATCTTGCCTTTTTAATAGTTCCTTTCGAGTTTGCTTTTGCCTTTAAGTGGTGGCTATTATTGGCATCATTATTATTAAGTATATACTTTCTATCGTTAAAATTTCTTCCCAATAAATACGCACTGTCAGGATCTATCGCCATCATAGGCTCTTTTGCCCCTTTTATATTCTGGTGGTATCAAACCATTACTATAATGAGTATCGTCTGGGGAATTGTCATACTGCTATTAATAATGAAATTAATAGAAAATAAACCTTTGCCTTTTTTAAAGAGATATAAACATGGTGATATAATATCGAATCTCACACTATCACTTTTATTAACCTATTCAATGGTAAGCTTCGCCCTACTATTGTATCCAGCCTTTCAGATACCTGTTGTCATCACTGTATTTCTAGTGGCGATTGGCTATTACATACATACTTGGAAAAAAACACCCAAAAAAGTGCGAAAAATATTATATGTAAATACAGCATTCATAGTAGGATCCGCTCTAGCAGCGATCGGCATAGTTGGTATATTTTTAATCACCAGAATAGATGCCGTACAAGCCATTTCTGGTACAGATTATCCCGGGGCGCGATTCGTACATTCGGGAATTCCATCACAGGCTGATCTAATCGGTCTCACTGGCTATAGTCAATACCGACTTATGGATGACGCATCCATTTCATCGATAGATCCAAGTAAAGGATCCATTAATCAAAGTGAAATGTCTGCATTTATCATCACGCCTTTTGCATTTATCATTCCCATACTGTTTATTTTATATAGCAAATGGCGTAAAAATAAAACTATAGATTGGGTTGGGGTTGCTATTTTTGTCTCCTGCTTAATATTCATATCTCATTTATTTATTCCAGGATTCTCTTCAATAGCAAAGTCTTTCATGATGCATCTCGTACCGATAACAAGATTGCAGCTTGGATTAGGTTTTATAGGAATCTTTTCATTAATATACACGCTTGCCAATACTATAAAATTTTCATCACAATATCGCTATTTACCATATCTATATTCAACAATGGTGATTATTATTTACGTCTGCACCATCGTATATGTCGTAAAGTTCAATCGTAACTTTGCCGGAGATCTTCGCGTATTATTATTAGCCGCAATAAGCCTTTCTGGTGGACTAGCTCTTATATTTATAAAAAAGAAAAAACTCGGACTGTTAGTGCTTTCTTCTTTATGTATTATGTCGACAATAACTATACAGCCGTTATATAGAGGTCTAGGAAGTGGATATAACGATAATATTATAACCAAAAAGATTATCTCTACCTCGTCTAGTGACGATATATGGGGATTGTCTGGCACAAGCGTACTAGAAAATTTCCCTCAAATGGCAAATAGGAAATCAATTACGGGAGTCAATACTTACCCTGATAAAGATTTCTGGTCAAAAGTGTCAAAAGATAGGACAATTTATAACAGGTATGCACATATACTTCTATCTGACACCATAGATAAAGATCTCGTACTTAGTCAGCCGGACGTATTTATTGCAAAATTGAGTTGTAGCAATCATATAGGAAAATCTGTTACTCGTATGTTATCTACGACGCCACTACAGCTACCTTGCTATGAACTAATTGATAAAGTCACTGTACATAATGGAGATATTTTATTCTATAAAAGAACTTTTTAAAGCTTTACCGTTTTATCTATATCTGCTATAGTAGTGTTGATTAGGTAACAATTATGAAAATACAGAAAAAACAAAATAAAAAAAATAAAGTATTGATTCTGATAGCTATTATACTATTGTCTATAACAGGCTATGGCTTAATTTCCTATAAATTTAAGTTCTGGCCCTTCATCCAGAATCAATTTAACACAGCCACCGAGGAACAAAAAACAGCTGGTCAAGACATAAAAAAAAGATCATTAAATGATGCATCCAATAAGTCAGAAAAAGAGTCATCAGGTCAAAAATCTAAAACACTACAAGGAAGCGATCCTTCGCCAGAACCGACTCCATCATCCAACGGAAAAAAACCAACAGTTGGAGTAAGTATAACAACTACAACAGTCGATAAAGATTCAAACACACTTTATATCCGTAGTTTAATCCAAACTATATCATCAAGCGGAAGATGTACGTTATCAATGCACAATACTAGCGGACAAACGTATTCCAATAGTGTAGAGCTGCAAGCTGGTCCAAGTACGTCTAGCTGTAAAGGATTTAACGTTCCGTTATCTCAATTGTCACCTGGAAAATGGACAATAAACATTCATTATGAAGACAACAACGTGACTGGAGATACTGAAGGAGAAATAACTATATGAAGAAATTAATATTAAAATTAGGCCTACTTACGTCAATATGCTTAGGAACGATATTATCTTCTACACCAGCATCTGCAGTATTAAATGATTTTGACCCAGGCAATATTATGGATGATGCCGTAGCAACAAATTACGTATCCATGAGTGCAGGCCAAATTCAGTTATTTTTAAATAGTAAAGTTCCCCAATGTGATACAAATGGCGCCAAACCAGCCAGTGAGTTTGGAAGACCCGATATAACTCACGCTCAGTATGCCGCATCGAAAGGGTGGCATAGTCCTCCATACACATGTCTCCGTGATTATAAAACAAAAGATGGAAGAAGCGCTGCTCAATTAATCTTTGATGTCTCTCAAAAATATCATGTAAACCCACAGCTTTTAATAGTTTTGCTCCAAAAAGAGCAAGCCCTAGTTACTGACACGTGGCCAACTCGTGGGCAGTTCAAAAGCGCAACTGGCTATGGATGCCCAGACACCGCCGCGTGTGATAGTAAATATTTTGGTCTAGAAAACCAGCTAGAATGGGCAGCGAAACACTTTCACTACATAATAACACGTAATCCTAATTGGTTTTCACCATATACAACAGGCGTAAATTTCGTTCAATGGAGTCCGAATGCTGCTTGCGGAGGATCTAACATAAATATTCAGAATTGGACAACCGCCGCTCTTTATAGCTATACACCATATCAACCAAATGCCGCTGCTATGTCATCTGGGTATGGCGTAGGTGATGGGTGTAGCGCCTATGGTAATCGTAACTTTTATAATTACTTTACAGACTGGTTTGGAGATACAAGATCAAGCAGCTCATTCTCTTGTAAAAACGGACAGAATATACCTAACGTAGAAACTGGCGCTAGAATTATACCAACTAGGATAAATGGAAATAATGACACCTTAACTATATCCGTCCCTAATAATACTGGCAGTAAATGTGCCGAAATGCACACATGGGCCAATAGTAACTTACAGGCATGGTCTCAGCATACAGCGACAAACTCATACACCTTTAATCAGCAGTACAGCAAGGTTATATCAAGGAAAGTCAATAGCAAAAATACTGTATTAACAAAGGTCGACTATAACGGAACCGCAAGTGGTAGAGTTGAGTTTCATACGTGGACTCAAGATGGATTGCGTTGGCTAGCTCACACTGCAACATCTGCCGGACCTATTGATCCGCTATTTTCTGAAGTTATAACAGCAGATACCGATGGTGATGGTAATGACGAATATTATCTGATTAATTATGAGCAGACTAATTCTGGCATGATTGAAGTACATGGGTGGAGTAATAATGGAACTAGTTGGTTTAGACACACAGCAACAAACCACCCTTCAGCTAGTATGGACACAGGAAGAGTTATTGCGGCAGATCTTGATGGAGATAAAAAAGATGAATTTATATATGTTAAATTCGATAATACTACGAGCGGTCTTATCGAATTTCACGTGTGGGATTCTTCATTAAAAAACTGGGTGCGTCACACCGCAAGCAATTACCCAGAATCTGGCTATGTGATAGGATCAAACGACATAGTGGCAGCCGACTTGCAAGGAAGAGGAAAAGATACCATCTATTATGTCAAATACAGAGGTACGACTAATAACACCGTCGAAGTACACGGATGGGGTGACGGTCAACAATCATGGGCCAGCCACATATCTACATCATCAGGAATATACTAAGCATAATAACTCGTATATCTTTACATCGTAAATATTATAAATAACCGCGATAGTAAGTTGTACTGTCGCGGTTATTTAATAATTAATAGTTAACGTTATTCGGGTAACCTATATCCCGGACCAAATTGCTCAAAATTATCATTATAGAATGGATCCCTCTTCAAGTATTCGCCCCATCTCTTACGCATCTCTTTTTGAGCACTCTCTAGTTCACTAGTGTCTCTCTCACTCGTGTTTATGCGACCAACACTCTTAGACTCATAATGGAATAACTCCGCGTATGGAGTGTAGACATTATAATAGCCTTCTTTGCGTAATTTAAGGTTAAGATCTACATCGTTATACGTTATACGAAGTTTATTATCAAATCCACCCACCTTATTGAACTTATCACGACTAACCATACAACAAGCACCAGTTACTGCCGATACGTTACGAATATTGGCGGTATAAATATACGTAAATATATCTGTACGCTCATCCTGACCATAAAACGGATGGAATGCGATATCTCTTTCAGATAAGACTATTCCAGCATGCTGTATTGTCTTATCCTCAAATATAAGCTTAGGTCCAACCATCCCTACTTCTGGACGCTGAGCATGCTCAAGCAACGACTGAATCCAGTCGTGAGTAATAACCTCTGTGTCATTATTAAGGAATAGCAGATATTCTCCACTAGAATTATTTACACCATAGTTACATGCATCTGAAAAATTGAATTTCTTCTTGTATTTAATAACATGCACATTGCTATTATTATCTATCAATTTTTCATAAAAATCATTTACTCGAGAATCTATAGATCCCGTATCTACAATTATTATTTCAAAATATGGATACGAAGTATTTTCAATAATTGAATCTATGCATTTTTTTATATATCTAAAATTATCCTTGGTTGGTATGATAATTGACCCCAACGGATTTGTCGGGATTACATATTTTTTACGCCAAAATCCTAACGCAACATGAGAATCTATATAAGCATTTTCTCCTCTTTGCCTCACACTACTACGAAGTACATTCTTTTGATTTATATAAGCATATGGTTTACTATCAGCATTCATAGCAGTAGATGTCTCAGATTTACGCCAATGATATAAAATTTTCGGAATATGATAAATGTTATTAGTTTTAGCAGAAATCTTCAAAAATAAATCCCAATCTTGCGCGCCATGTGTTCCGACGGTAAATCCATTAACACTTCTAATTACACCCGCTTTTATGGTAGCAAAATGCGTTACCATGTTACATGAATTCATAAAATCAGGACTCCAGTCAGGTTTAAAAAATGGTTCTATATGAATACCGTCACTATCAATCTTGTCTTCATCCGTATAAATAAGATCTACGTCAGGATTTTTATTTATAACATCAACCACTTCAAACAAGG
>CAUSFG010000002.1:0-30542 GCA_963530815.1 uncultured Candidatus Saccharibacteria bacterium | reverse complement strand
GAGAAATAGTGTTAATAAGCTTCACAGACGCCAACGGCTGACGCACTTTAATTCCCTCTGATGCGCGCTTCGACAAGCCGTCATTCACCGCAGTACGCAGTGCATTCATGTCGCGTAGCATTGAATTGTCTATTTCACCAGCTGGCAACCAATCTTTAAGATGAATCGACTCGTTATCGCCCGTCAAATTATGGTACAATTCTTCCGCTAAAAATGGCGTAAACGGCGCTAGCATATAACTGAGTCGCACCAAAACGTAATGGAGCGTGCGGTAAGCGTCATTTTTATCACCGTCATCTTCAGATTTCCAGAAGCGGCGACGACTGCGTCGAACATACCAGTTACTTGCGTCGTCTAAGAACGGCAAGATCGGCTTGGTTGCGTCCTGTAGATTATAGTTGTTAAGACCTCGCTCGACCTCTGTTATCAATTGATGCAACCTCGACACAATCCAAATATCCAACGGATTTGTTAAATCGTGAAGCGGATCTGACAAATCGCCGTTAAACTCCCAGCCGTCAACTTCAGCATACATCGTGAAGAAGTCGTACATGTTCCAGATCATACCAAGCTTACGCGCTACATCCATCACATCCTTATCCGCCAAGGCAAAGTTTTCGCCATTTGTTAGTGGACTTGAAAGCATCAAGAATCGGAAGCTGTCGGCCGAAGTCTTATTCATCAATTCCATCGGATCGGTATAATTCTTTAGCTTCTTGCTCATTTTTTTACCGTCGGCGGCATTGATAAATCCAGTACAAATCAAATTCTTCCATGGAGATTTACCAAACAAAGCCACGTTTACCGCCGTTAAACTATAAAACCAGCCACGAGTTTGATCAATCGCTTCAATGATAAAGTCAGCCGGAAAACTTGTTTCAAATTTTTCCTTGTTCTCAAATGGATAATGGAATTGAGCAAACGGCATCGAGCCAGACTCAAACCAACAGTCCAAAACTTTACCAATGTGATGCATTTCTGCGCCGTCGCACTCAAACGTAACGTCCATAACTTGCGGCAAATGATAATCGTCCAACTTGCGACCCGTAACTTCTTCAAATTCTGCAAAGCTTCCAATCACTTTCACCACTTCCGTGCCATCATTCTTCACGCCCTTCCACACTGGAATTGGTGTTGCCCAATAACGATCGCGACTCAAGTTCCAATCCGGCGCCTGCTCGATGATGTTATGGAATCGTCCAGTCCTCAGATTGTCTGGCGTCCAGCTTGTCTGCTCGTTCGCCTCCAACATTTCCTTTTTCTGGCTCTGAATATCCATAAACCAACTTGGGTGAGCACGGTACATCAATTTCGTGCCGCATCGATGACAATGCGGATATTCGTGACGAATATATTCAATTTTCAGCGCCCGACCTTCTTCTAATAAAGTCTTCGCTATTTCCTTATTCGCCTCCCAAATGTTGCGACCCAGCCATCTGCCTTCCGTATAATTTCCATCGCCATCAACCAACGACAGCATCGGAACGTCATTTTTTCGGCACAATTCATAGTCATCCTCACCGTAAGCTGGCGCGACATGAACAATTCCTGTACCATCCTCGGTCGTCACGAAATCGGCGTGAAGAATCTTATGCGCAGCCGGACCGCGATTTTCGAATAGCGGCTCGAATCTTTTACCTACCAATTCAGAACCTTTAATCGTCTTAACAATTGAATATTCCAGCGGCTGGTGCTTTTCGTCCGTCATAACTTTCTCGACTCGGTCGCTTGCAACGTAAAACTTTTTATCGCCGTACACCACCAAAGAATAATCGACATCCTGATTCACCGCCAAGACCATATTTGCTGGCAAAGTCCACGGCGTCGTCGTCCACGCAAGCAAATATTCATCCTCATCCTCCAGCTTAAAGTAGACGAATAAGCTCGGGTCAGTGTCTATTTGATAGCTATTTTCCATAGCCACTTCACTCTTAGAAATTGGCGTCGCATCCTTCGTGCAATAAACCAAAATCTTTTCGCCTTCGTAGATTTTACCTTCTTCGTAAAGTCTCTTAAACGCCCACCAAACAGATTCCATGTAATTATTATCCATGGTTTTATAAGCGCCCTTAAACTCGACCCAACGACCAATTCGCTCAATCGTATCTTCCCACTCGGTGCCAGTTCGAACCATAGCCGCTCGACATTCCTTGACATAATCCGAAACGCTAATTTTCGTGCCAATCTCTTTTTTATTAGAAATGCCTAGCGTTTTTTCAACGTAAACCTCCGCTGGCAGTCCGTGACAATCCCAGCCCCAACGGCGCTCAACTCGCTGACCTTTCATCGTGTGAAATCGTCCCATCGTATCCTTCACCGTACTAACCAACAAATGTCCGTGGTGCGGCGTTCCCGTCAAAAACGGAGGACCGTCATAAAAAACCCAAGAATTATCGGCAGGACGCTGCGCGACCGACTTATTAAACGTGTCGTCCTCTTTCCATCGCTGCACCCAATCTTTCTCATATTCTGCAGCTCGACGACGTGTTCCATGTTTGAATTTCATTACATATTTCCTTTCTCAAATAAAATCACCTCTTCTGACTTCGAGAATCCGCTAGGTGTTTTACGGCGGACGGTACCATCTCGATTCCAAAAGAAGTGATTCTTTTAGCGCTTAATTTGCTCTTCTCGCAAGCTTACGGCGGATTCTAATCTCAGCCAATATCAACTAATTTCTTCCCGCAGGCTTCGCGGCTGATAACCGCTCATTTCACGCCAATTCAACATACGCTAAAACGCCCTATTTTTATTGTAGCGCGTTTTTACAGAAAGTCCAGCTATCCTTTATTTGCTCCTTGAACAGCATAATACCCAAACATCCGTTGTCTTTCGTGCTGCTCGCGCCTATATGCTCGACGGAGTTCTTCATCTTCCAGGATCGCCTTGATGTTCAGCTTCATACCTTCGATATCACTTGGAAGACTGTCCAGCTTAGCACGCAATTCATCTTCATTTGGAACCGACAATTCACTGTTATTTAAGTCCTCAAGAACGCCCTCTCTAGTTTCGACGGTAGGAGAATAAACAGTCTGCCTATTATTACCCGAAATTGCCTCCGCTACAAGACCGTCAACATCGCCTAAACCGTCTTCAATTAGTTTACCTATAAAACGACTAGTCCGACCGTTACCATCATTGAATATATGCGTCCAAATTATTAAAGCTTCGTAGGCCATTGCAATAGCGTCCAACTTCTCCTCCGTGCTTTCACGAGATGAATTAACATACTCCTGTACAGCCTCTACACCGCTATTAAAACATGCAAACTTATCTCTTGTGGCCGGAGTGTGAAGTGCCAGGAGCATGCCATGACCCTCTTTTCCAGATCGAATATCAGACGACAACTCACCAAGGCCCTTGCCTCTCAGGCCAGCGTTAGCCGCGATCACCCAGTGAAAGATGTTATTTTTATCCAAAAAATATTCCAATCTTGATTCTGGAGAATTGAGCCTATCTCCCATAAAGCCAACTTTGCCGATAAACTCTTTCGCCCAATCTTCACGATTACTCTCGTCGTTTTGAGGATCGAACTCTACCCGACCGCTAAGACCCTTACGCATAGCCTCGCTCAATAATTCACCCTTATCGACGACTTCATTGTTACTCATTTTATCTTCTATTCCTGTTTATTCTATTCATTACTGTCTGTGATTATACACCAAAAAATAATTTTGTCAATACAGACACTCTCCGGATCATGTCGACTTCTGCGCGTACCGTATCAGAGCGGCCCCTATTTCACTTCCAGCCCGCCCAAAACACACTCGCCGCGTAGATAAATTGTCTTTTTGGCAGAATCTTTAGGTAGGGTTTTATCATCAGTTCCGCCCAAAAATCCGCGCACTTCGTTCTCGATAATCACATCGTCTGGCAAAGTAATATTAACGCCACCGCAAAATGTAAAAATTTCAATCACAGAACCGTCTTTAATCTTTGCTTGACGCAAATCCAAATCCACACCACCAAATATTGCAACCAACGAACCGCCAGTATAATCACCTTTTACGGCGTCTTCTTCGCCCCAAAAACAAGCAATTTTCTCATTACCTGCGCCGTCTTTATTCAACTTTTTAGAACGCTTAACACCCTTAGGGCTAGTATTAAACATCATTGCCAAACCAGCAGCAATCAAAACTACAGGCCAGAATACCTTCCAGATACTAACGTCAACTATTCCGTAAGAATTTAAGCCAATCAGAATGCCAATCGCAACCAGTAATAATCCCCAAATCCACGCCGTTTTATTTCGATAATTGAATATATTCACCAACCCAGACAATACAAATCCTGCAGCCCAAACTGTACCCCAGAAAATATCCCAGCTAATGTTAATAATATCGAGGTTCTTCAATAGTAAAACCCCGCCGAGCGCCACGACTACAATGCTCAAAAACGCTCTAATCAGAGAACTTTTCTTCATACAACTATTCTATCACTTTTTTATAAACTCAACGCTTTTTAAATTGAACAGTTTTTTTGTTCCGCTTTGATTTTATGACAATTATCACTATCAAAATAATGAACAAAAGTATTCCGCCGCCAATCATCATTAACGCTGTAGTTGATGGCCAGAAGAATAATTCTTTTAGCTCGGCAGTTTTGGTGATTAGCTCATTTTGGTCCTGACTAATTCCCCACTCGCCAGCCTTCTTTTTATAGGAAATCGACAGCTCTACCTTATATTTTCCACCCCAAAACGGCGCCAAATTGCTATCATAATTAAACTGCCGCGTTTCATTCGCAATCATCGCATTCACGCCACCGTTTTTATAAACAACATTCCCCATCGGGTCTTTCACGACCAACTTTACGTCAACATCAGCCGACACATTGCCAGAATTTTTTAAGGCAATTTCATACAATTGACTACTGTTAGAATTCTTAATGTTAAACTTCTCAATCGTCACGTCGCGGTGAATATCGCCAGGAACGGTTATCGCCATACGGATAGCCTGACGAGTCTGGACTTGAATGCCACCAGCATTATTTGACGACTGCTTAACCTTCCGCTGAACAACCATGCATGCATTATGCTCGCCAACATCTGCTTTACTTGGAACATTTACCGTAAAATCAACAAGCGCGTTCTCGTTCGCGCCAAGAGTCACCTCTTTTTTAGAGACAGAAACCCATTTGCCCGCACCAACTTTATCCTCCGACTTCTCCTTGCAAGTCATATCACCAGTCGTCGTAACTGTACCGTCAACCGAATAAACTTCAATCGTTTCTTCTTTATCAGACCCGTTTTGAACATACAATTGGTCAGATTTCGAAGCGCCGCCAGAAAGATTATAGATGAAAATTGAGCTTGTCCTGGGATTATTCGGATCAGGATTTGCTGGCCGACCACCAATACCATTAGCAGACACCGACACAGGCAAAATTAGTCCTGCAATCATCGCCGCTCCAACAACCTTACTCCACAACAAACTCTTCATATCCCTCCTTAAAAACCTATTATACTTATTATATCAATGTCACACATAAAAGAATAGACACCCATCAGAATGCCTATTCTCGCTTAATAATCTAAGTCCGCTAAAGAGCCGTAATCGTCTGAACCATTGGCAATACGTATGTACCCGCTGCCTGACCAGCTGGGATGGTTTGGGCTAATGAGGTATTAGTTATATATCCAGCCCATACTTTACTAGCAGTTGCTGAAGCGCTCATTAGTGTTACGGGACTAGTACCAGAAAAGGTCGTAGAAGTACCCTTGGTAATACCTGCAGCTGCACCAATTACAGGGGTAACTGTACCGCCAGCTGGATTAACTGTTAGACGACCTTCGTTAATGGTTCCATTGTATTTATACTGTTTTCCACCGCCAGCAGACCAAACACCAGTTCCTGGGGTCGCTACGTTTAGTGTCAACGTCCAGCCATTATCTGCGGCACCTGGGTTTTCGGCATAAATTCGATTGTCGTTATCCCCAAAAATACCAGTTCCCGACCCCAATGAAGATGATACTGTCGTAGCACCCATAGCAAATGTTGGATTATTAACTAAGGAATTAGTCGAGTCACGGATATCAGTACTCAAAACTCCAGGATTAATTGTCTGAGAGAGTTTAGAGTTAGCAGTAGTTGCGGCATTGGCAACAGAGGAATTCGCCATATTATACAATCCCAATAGACCAACCACGCCTACGCTCGCAATGATTAATAATGCTAATTTCTTCATTTTTTCTCCTTACTTAATTGATTTAATTTATTATGCTAATAATTACTGTGGTTATTTTTTCATTCATCCCTCTTTTTCTGTTTTTTAACAATAAATAACATAATGAACGCCACAACAATTACACCAATGCCAGCAGCCATAATAATCCATAAATTAATTCCCGTATTAGCCAAAGCCTTACTTATTTCTTTAACAATCTTTGGAATAACAATAACATCTTCAATAGTCTTTTCTACAGTCTTTTTCGGAGTAGTAAATGAAAAATCAGCAAACTGCACTACTTCCGGAGATATCGCATTAGCCTTCAGCTTAGTTGTAACACGACCGTTATAGGTATGTTCTGGAGCTGGCGGCATAAAATTATCACCTGGATGATTATTCTGCCAATTTGAAAAATCCAACACCCATATATTTCCGTTAACTTTAAGCTCGCTATCCCGCCCCAAAACAAAAGTCCGACCACCAAACTCAACCTTCAAATCGTGCTGACCCGTCGCGGGATTAGCTACCGTATGAACCACGTCATAAACGCCATACACCAGCAGATCTTTCCCATTTACCAAATCAAACTTAGAGAATTTTGACGGAAAAATCGGACAAATTGGCTCATTCATCTGGCCGCCTGTCTCCAGAGAATCATGAGTACAATCAGTAATCACCTGTGACAAATTAGAATTAGCCGACGAATCCGCAAGAGCCGAATAAGGACTACTCAAAGTAGCTAGTATTGTTATGGCGATGAATAATTTTTTTACTCTATTTTTCATACTCAACCTTATTGCGCTGTTACCGTTAATGTCATTGGCAATTCATAAGTTCCTGGTTTTTGATATGCTGGAATAGTCTGGTTTAATCGAACGTTCTGTAGCAAAAATGCGCACCCCAATTGGTTAGTTGACCCGCTGCTGCTCATCAATGTAACGCCGTTAGCCGTGGCAGTCCCTACCTTAAATTGAGAGTCAACGCCCTTTGATATTCCTGATGTCTGACAAGTTGCCCCGCTCAATGAATTACCCGAAGCTAAGACGGATGATGTTCCAAAATCGACAGACAAAAAATCCCTGATCGCCATTAGTGCCGTTGAACATATACGATTCTGTGCCGGCAGTTCGCTTCCACTTGGCAGTCGCACCGTCAGATGCCGACAATACAACACTCCACCCAGAGCTGGTCTGCGTATTTGTAACTTCAATTTGCTTCGAACTTGAGTTAGATAAGAGGGCGTTGGTAGTTACACTACTGCTACCAATAATGGAATTATCAAAATTCGTGACAGGATTCGCGACCGTAGCGCCAGCATTATCCCTAAACCGAATGTCTAACGACCCAGGAGCGGTCTTAAATTCTGGATACATTGTGTAACTATCAATACTGGACCCAGGAGCAGCAACTGTATCAGTTGCTACACGGACACAATAACTTTCATTCCTATCAAGCCCTTTATCAACAAGCGCTAAGTCCCACACACCCACTTCGCCAGCAGATATTTTTTGCGCATTCGTAAACGTTCCAGCCGCCCCGCTTTTTCTCACCAGACTTTGAGGTCGGGAAGCGGTAGCCCCTGCCGGCAATTCTGGATCAGTCGAGTTGCTATTGATATTAGTGCCGTCAGCGGGACCGCTCGTAGAATAAGCAAGTTTTGACGCTCCGGTCACGACTTGCCAATCTGAACTACTTACCGCCGAACAAGTTGCCGCGCTGCCTTTTTTTGCATATTCGACGCGCAGCTTCATTGACGCAGATTCAATGGTTCCCCCTGGAGGCGCGATTAATGTGGGGCTCGTGACAGGACTATTACTCGACTGACCATTTCCTATTTGCCCCCTGTTGTTGCCACCCCAACAGTATAATTCTCCACCCGTACGTAAGGCGCATAAAAAGTCCCTACTTACGTACATAGAAGTTTCACCAGAACTCGTAAATGGAACATTCACTTTTGTAGGAGCAGGCAATGGTCCAGTAGTAAACCCGCTACCCATTTGACCTTTAGAATTATCACCCCAACAATAAACCTCACCAGTACTTAATGTCATACATGTAAATTCCTCACTTGCATAAACATTTTTAACAGTCTTCCCTCCAGAAAGGATACTACTGCCAAAAGGAACTCTTGAAGCAATATTTCTATAGCCAAATGCTGTAACACCCAACTGAGACTTGTTGTTTTTTCCCCAACAATACACTTCTTGACCACCAGAAATAATAGCACAGGCATGATAACCACCAACAGCTATTGACTCAACCTTTTTCCCAGTGAGACCTTTAACTCTGGCAGGATACTTAAGATCGCCAGACACAGTCCCCACGCCAATCTCTCCGTATCCATTATAACCCCAACAAAATACCGATCCCTGGACCGTTACAGCGCAAGTAAACTGATTTCCTCCAGCAACCTGCTTAACAGATTCTCCTTCAAAAGATTCCATTTTAACACCTACTGGCGTGCGAGAACTTTTACCTTGTCCATCACCCAGTTCGCCCGTATCTCCTTCACCCCAACAGTACAGATTTCCTAATGAGTTAAGTAGACAAGTGTGTCGATATCCAGCAGCAATCTGAGAAACGCTGGAGCTGTAGGTATCCGTAACTTCAATTGGAACTTTGCTTGCAATTGTAGTGCTATTACCAAGCGCTCCGCCACCCGCCCAGCCCCAGCAATAAGCCTTATCGTCAGAAGCTATCACACAAGTATGATCAATTCCCGTGGTAATTTGTTTAATAGTCTTACCGTTAAGAACGCCCTGTGTATATACAGCCACTGGAGTTTTTGAAGAGCTATACGCATTATTTCCAAGCTGACCACGCCCTCCTTCACCCCAGCAATAAGCGTTATCATCTGACATAATAACACAGTTACGACTTTGCGAAACTCCAGGTTCAGCTAATTTCTTAAAAGACACACCTTTACTCTGCAGACCAACCCTCAATCGAAAATCAGCGCCTACTTTTGGCAATGTGGCAGCGGTGTTGGTGTTTGCCAGCGGACTGCCTGGATTAATACTACTAGACGATTCGTACAGCCGATAAGAAACCTGACTGACTTCAGACCGACCATTAGCACCAGGAATAGCTGCACGACTTTGCTGAGAACTCAAAAATATAAATCCTAAAGCTGCGCTAACGACAATAAAACTGCCAAGAACAAAAAATCTCTTGGCTTTACGGTCTTTTATTATTGATAGCGATCTATTATGTTTCATGGTGGTGGTATAAATTAAGGATAAATATACATCATAAATATACCATAAGCACTTTACATAAAGCAAGTAAAACTAGAACAATTGACTACCAAATTTGGCGATTATCGCGACAATTACCGCGACGACCAGCGATACTACAACAAGCACATCATATCCGCCACCAACGATCTTCTGCGCACAACGACAAGAGATATTTTTCTGTAGAACATTATAGCGCGTCAAACCGAACATAATCATCAGCATTCCAAGATCTAAGGTCAAGCACCACGGACAAAGCACGCCAATTTCGACGTAGCTCATATAAAACATCCAAATAGCAAATATCATTCCGATGATAGCGCCAGCCTGCGCTGCCCGCATAAACCACTTCGGGAACTTTGCTCCCGCCAACAACGCCACTGCAATTGTTACCATAACAGGCAAAGTCATCACGCCGATAAAACTATTTGGGAATCCTAAAATAGCCGCCGACCAATGATTCGCCACTGCCGAACAGCTCAGAGCCGAGCTAAAATCGCAACTTAATACAGCATGAGAGTTTTTTGCTAATTCCAAGGCTTCAATAGACAACACAAATGATGCCAATAGCCCTAACCCACTACCAATAAGCATTATAAATGACGCCAAATTTTGCTTTTTCAAATCTTCGTGGAATAACCAGTTTTTGATTTTACTAAACATAAAAACTCACTTCGCTAATTGTTGGTAGTGGCAAGCCACGCCAAAGGTTCTGCAGTTGACCACTGTCGCTCAGCGCGATAATTGTTGGATACTCCACAATGTCATACACTTCGCAAAAATTATTACCTTCTGCAGAATCAGGACTCATCTCCTCTAAAACATGACCAGTTTGTCGGCTAAAATCACGCAAAAAGTCTGAAACTTGACGTGCATAATCGCTTTCCGAACGGTAAATCACAACTACTCGCATTATGAATCTCGCTCACCTTTACTGCGTCGCTTCGCTAAAATCTCCACAAAATCGTCCAACGTCTTAAACTCATAAAAAACGCTAGCAAAACGAACATACGCCACTTCGTTGCGTTTTTCTAGCTCGTCCAAAACTTGATCACCAATCTGTTTTGACGTAACTTCCGATTCGCCCAACGCATATAAAGAGTCTTCAACCGCCGTAATGATATTATCGACTTCCTCGTCAGACTTAAAGAATTTTCCGACCGAACGGCGCGTCGAATTCGCCAATTTCACTCGGTCAAACAGCTCGCGATCACCATTTTTCTTTATCACCGCTAGATTCGGTTTTTCAACTCGCTCATACGTAGTAAATCGCTTGCCATCTGGAGTTTCTCTGCGACGTCGAATTGCGGCACCATCAGAAACTTCGCGTGATTCAATAACGCGACTATTGCCGATATTAAACAACATTTTATTTACTCCTTATTCTTCTTTCGTCGCCTCAGAAATGCCGGCGTATCATCCTCATCATCGTCAGCTTCAACGGTTGGATTTTCCCAAATATTAGTCTCTGGCTCAGCTGCAAAACTTTCGGCAGATTCTTCCTTGTCCAACTCTAGGTCAATATTTTTAACCATTTCGTCATCAACTTCTGTTTCGGCAGGTTTCGTGTCGTCGCCTACAGTCAAGCTAACTTCCTGCTGGCGGAATGTATCGCTATCAAATCCTGTCGCAATCACCGTAATAACCAGCTCGTCTTCCATCTCCGGCTTCAAAGTCGCACCAAAAATAATGTTGGCATTCGGACTAACAGCGCTAGTAATAATTTCTGCGGCTTCCTGAATTTCTGCCATACTCATGTCGTAGCCGCCAGTTACATTGAATAGCACACCCTTGGCGCCATCAATCGAGACTTCAATTAGCGGACTTTCAATAGCTTGTTGCGCCGCCTGAACCGCTCGGTCATCACCGCTCGCTCGCCCGATTCCCATCAAAGCTGAACCGGCATTACTCATAATCGCCTTAACGTCAGCAAAGTCAAGGTTAATCAAACCATGCTCAGTAATCAGTTCAGAAATACCCTGAACGCCCTGCCTCAAAACATCATCGGCAATCTTAAACGTTTCCAGTAGCGGCGTTCGGCGATCAATCGTCTGCAATAATCTGTCATTTGGAATAGTAATCAAGGTATCAACCTCGCGTCCCAAGTGAGAAATTGCCCAATCCGCGTTAACTCGGCGCTTTTCGCCCTCAAAACTAAACGGTCGAGTCGCCACGCCAACCACCAAAATACCAAGCTCGCGTGCCACTTCTGCCACAACATAACCAGCACCAGAACCAGTTCCGCCACCAGCACCAATTGTTACGAATACCATATCTGCGCCCTCTAAGGCCTCTCTAATTTCATCACGAGATTCATTAGCTGCAGCCTCACCAACAGTAGGGTCAGCACCAGCACCCAAGCCATTAGTTGCGTCACGACCAAGATGAATTTTTATGTCAGCCTTCGAATTATGCAACGCCTGGGCGTCCGTATTCATAGCAATGAACTGAACGCCAGTTAGACCAGCATCTTTCATTCGGTTAATAGCTGAGCCACCAGCACCGCCGACACCGACGACTTTTATGCTGGCAAATGTTTGAACTTCACTTGGTTGTATTTGCGGCATATATTCCCTCTCTTAATCCTTACATAAAGTATATCATTTATTTAAATCTAGCGAAAATATTTTTAAGTAAACCGCCAGCTTTTTTAGTGACATCATTTGCGCCAACTATCGGTTTTACTTGCTGCGAAATACCCATAGAATCAATCAACATCAGACCAACCGCAGCCGAAAATTCCGCGCCTTTCACTTCATCGCTAACTCCGCTATAGCCAGCCGGAATACCCAAGCGTGCCGCCACGCTCAATTGATCTTTCGTGAACTCCACCATACCCTTGACTTTCGCCGCACCACCAACCAACACAACGCCGCTCGGTAACTTTCCTAATCGTCCAGCTCGCTTCAGTTCTTTAGCAATTGCCTCAAAAATCTCTTCATATCGCGCCTGAACAATCTCGTCAATTTCTTCTTGGTTAAACTTATATGTCTGCTTTTCAACCTTCGTTTCAACTTCGCCCAAAGTCTCGCCACCAAATCTCGCATGAGCCAATTTCACAACTTCCGCAATTTCCGGATCCGTCCTAAGCCCAATAGCCAAATCGTTCGTTACGTTCTGACCGCCCATTGGGATAACCGCCAGATGTTGCAAATCGCCCTCTTCATAAATAGCAATTCCTGTAGTTGCCGCACCAAAATCAATCACCGCAACGCCATTTTCACGCTGACTTTCCGTAAGAACGGATTGAGCTGCCGCCAAAACCGACGGAACAACAGATACAGCCTCAACCTTAGCCATTTCCGCCGACTTCTGTAGATTAGTAATGTGCGGAACCAAACCAGACACAACATTCGCCCTAATTTCCAGACGCGCACCAGTCATACCAATTGGATCTTTAATATTATCCTGACCATCCAACCTATACGCGTGCGCAATAATATCTAAAATCTCTCTATTCTGTGGCACTTTTCCAGTTGTAGCAACTTCCTCCAACCTCAATATATCATCATGAGTAACCTCATTATTAACAGTTCCAACAGTAATCATTCCGTCGGCTTTCGTGCTTAATAAATGAGATCCGTTAATACTCAACGTAGCTGCGTTAATCTGATGGCCGCTCATTCGCTCGGCTGGTTCCAGTGCCTTATCAATAGCTTCGGCTGGACCGCTCAAATTCGTTACGGTTCCCTTTCGCATTCCGCTATTCGGCGCTTCACCGACACCAACAATTTTTGGCGCACCATTTTCTGTGTCAATATAACCAACGACACAGCGCACGTTTTTCGTGCCAATATCAATTCCTACCACATATCGAGATTGCTCCTGCATAAGCTCTATTATACAGGTTATGTCTATAATTTGGCAAGTGAATTAGCCTAAAGCTTCGTAAGAATTTCAGCGCCAGTTTCGGTAATCAATACCGTATGCTCAAAATGCGCACCCAGACTGCCGTCTTTCATACTAATTGTCCATCCGTCGCTGTCAGTAATAATTTTCTCACCGCCCAAGCTCGCCATCGGTTCAATTGCAATTGTGTCGCCAGCGTGCAGCATCGGACCAGTTCCTCGCCTGCCGTAATTCGGAATTTCTGGCTCCATATGCATACTCAGCCCCACGCCATGACCAACTAGTTCACGGATTATACCAAGTTTAGCCTTCTTCAACACGGCTTCCACTCCCGCTGAAATATCGCCAACTCGCGTTCCATCGCCAGTTATCGCGTCAATTCCCGCATATAAACTCTGCTCTGTTGCGTGCAATAAATGTTTCTTCGCACCCTTAGGCTCTTCATCGACAACCATAGTAAAAGCACTATCCGTCTTCATTCCACGATAGCCAATTACCAAATCAAAGCTGACCACGTCGCCCTTTTCAAAAACATATTCGGTCGGGAAAGAGTGCACCAATTGCTCGTTCGTCGATATACAAATCACTCCCGGAAACTTCACTTCGTCCGTAAGATAAGTCGCCTCTGCGCCAAAATCTTTAATTCGCTTGGCTACAAAATCATTAGCGTCCAGTTCACTCATTCCGACCGTTACAGATTTTTTCAATTCATCATAAATTGTCGCAAGCATTTTACCGCACTCACGCATATCTTTCATCTGTTGCGGCGTTTTTTCTCCAGTGATCAATTGACTCATTTTACGCCCTCAACGATGCCGCGACTAACCAATTCTTTCTCAATTTCATCATGAACTTGCCCGACAGTTCCAACGCCGCTCATATGTACAATTGGAACACCATTGTCATTCAAATAATCCAAAATTGGGTAAATTTCACCTCGATAAATACTGAGTCGCTTATCAATTGCTTCAGGTGTGTCGTCGACTCGACCACGGACTCTCAAACGCTCCAGAATTTCATCGCGCGGAACTTCCAGCACAATCACCAACTTAACATCTTTTCCGTGATGTGAACGCGACTCAATCAGCCATTTAGCCTGTTCTAATTGCCTTGGATAGCCATCCAGAATTACGCCATTAACATCCTTAGCTTTATTAAGAGCCTCGCCCATCAAACCGTTGATAGTTTCCATCGGCACCAGTTCGCCAGATTGCATACGATGAATCAATTCGCCATCGTGAGTATCGCGCAACAACTGTCCGGCACTAAGCCAACGCCAACCATGCCGCGCTGCTAAAATCTGCCCCTGCACACTCTTACCAGCACCGGCTGGCCCAAAAAATACAATCATTTTTTCCTCCTATTTTGTGAGTTTTTCTTTAACAATTTTTGCCACCAACGCGCCATCCGCAGCATTGCCGACCTTACTTTTTACCGCGCCAATAACTTGTCCCATTTTCTGAATTGAGACATCGTCCATACCCGCAATAACTTCTTCTACAATCTTCGAGATTTCCGCTTCGCCAAGTTGCTCTGGCAAAAATTCTCGTAAAATTTCCGCTTCTTTTTCTTCAGGTTCCGCCAACTCTGCACGGTCATTCTTTCGATATAAATCCGCACTTTCGACGCGCTTTTTCACTTCTCGAGCAACGACTTTTTCAATTTCAGCATCATCCAAGCCGTCTTCTCGCCTACCCAAAGAAACTTCTTCGTTTAAGATTGCTGCCTTTAGATTGCGCAAAACATCACCACGAAAACGATCGCCGCTCAATAGAGCGGCTTTCATTTCACTAGTAATGCGCTCTTTTAGCGCAGACATTAACGCACCCCTAGGCGCATTTTTGCCGTTTTTTCAGCTCGTCGCTCGCGGCGAATAATAGCTTTTTTACGACGCTCGGTCTTTGAAATTGGTTTTTCAAAACGCATAACGCTCTTAGCTCGAGCCAAAACACCGCTTTGCAAAACCCTGCGGTTGAAACGACGAATGATATTTTCGTTCGCTTCCTTCTGATCTTTACGTGTTACTTGTACCATACTGCAAACATTATAACAGATAAGAAACTATTTGCCAACTAGGTTTAGTTAAGGTTGCCATAAATAATCTTGAAATCCACTTCTTGGCTGCCGTTGACATCTATTGACGATATAGCATACACCTCGCGTATTGGGTAGAGCTCTCCATCTGGATATCTCTTAAGTACTGGGCACGTGAATTTATACGACTTATGACTTCTATCCGCATCCACAACACACCTCGTTCTTGACAAGTCTATAAACACATCCTCAGGTACGGAATGCTCTTCTACAGACCTCCCTCCTCCATCATCTAGGAATGCTGTTGCTATAAGCCTTTTTGTATTAATTTTAACTGGAATAGGCTCATAACTATGTGCAGCCATTTCTTGTGCAGCTTTTGCGAATTCGTCCCAAGAACCAAATGGAACGCTCCCTAATAAGACAGCCTCTTTCCTAATGGTAGTTTTTTTAAGCTCTTCAGTTGCTTTCATTGCTAACGCGCCCATTGTTCGCAACTCACCTTCCGTCAAACCTTCTCCACGCCCAATTTCAGTAAAATTTTCATAGTTTCTCATATTACCACAACTCCTAAAATCACCCTCTACTTAATACACTATAATACACTACTCTACAAGTAATGAAACTATTACACCTAAGCCAAATGCAATAATCACCCTGCAAGCTTTAGGCGGACAAGGCGAGATCTTTAGTGTCAGCGCCATACACAATCGCTAACACAGTAGGGTCGTTCATGACATTGTGAGTGTGGTTGTTCAAAATTCCATATAGTCCGACTTCAGCGCTTGTTGACTTAGGCTCACCATTCACAATACCGACAATGCGAGCCACGCCACGCATATTAGTCAAATGACTACCTTCGGGTACAAATATAATAATATTGTTTCGGACATTTGGCGCGGCTTTTAATAAATCTTCTAATAAGCCATCATTACTTAAGGCAAAAGGATCAGTAAGGAATTGCTGACGCCAACCTTGTTCCGGTGGAGCAAACTCGACACTTGACTCTTCTGAGAGTTTACCAACTTCCTCAATAACTTTAGGATCTTCTCTCTGCAAAAACTCCAAGCCCAGTTTTTTTGCGCTTGGACTCAATGATTTCTTGCCGTAACGTATCAATTCCATGCCTTCTTTTACTATGAAATTCCACCCCAAAGCAACAATCCCCATTTTACGCGATCCCACCGGATCGAATAGTCGTAACTCATTAACCTTAGATTCCATGTGAGCAACTGACGACGTCGCAACACGACCACCCAAAGAATGCCCACCAACACTAACCTCGTCGAAATCTTTCGCGACATGGTCAATTACTGGACCAACATATTCCCCTAAGCTATCGTAGCTACCAGTCTTTCGTATCTCCTTACGAACAGACTCGGGCAGCATCCCAGAATTGCCCACTCCCGGCATATTCACAACCACAATAGCTGTATCCGGATTCCCGCACGCCAGAACGGAGGCTTCTCGAATTGCGACTGGATTATGGTCATCTCCTCCCCATCCATACAAAACAGCCTGAATCTTATTCGCATTTTCATTACCAAATATCGCGACTTCAAGCCCAACCCTGCCTAGTCCACTAAATACACGAATATAGCGCTGATCTCTCAGTTGTTCAACAGTCTTATTCATGTGGTTTGAATTGTAAGATTCCTCAGCCAAGCGACGCATATCTTCCTGCGTAGCAAGTTGTATAGTCTTTCCCTGTCTCAAGTCACTATCAATCTTGGCGACCTGTAGACCATTCTCAAAGCCATAATCTGTAGGTTTAGATGACGGCACCCAAAGTTTTTCCGATTTCACAAGAACTTCACTCCAAATAAATTAATAAAGTGGTAATATTATATAATATAAAAGAAAATGATGCAATACCTACACCCCAGAAATATGTAGCAATCGCCCTTCAACTGACTTCATCCCTTGCCATTCATTTACGGTCGGCTGAAACCAAGCAGATACTTCGTCGCCCACTTCACGGAAAAATTCTTCTGGTGCATTAAAAGCCAGCATTTGCAGCGCAACATCATTCTTATCACGTAAGGTCAATTTCACGTGTTGCCCATCCGCACCCATTCTCCTCACATTTAAAACCGTCGCTTCAGTTATTTTCAATATAGGCTCCGCGTTACCATTGCCAAACGGCTCCATCTTCGCCAAATTATCAATCAGCTCCTCATTAATTTCCGAAAAATCGTCAATCTCAACGTCAGCTCTCGGCAACAAATATAATTCCTGATTTTTTAATTGCAGCGAATCGTAAAACTCATTCACTCGTCGCCTAAAATCGTCAATTCTCTCAGTTGCCAACGTCACACCAGCCGCCGCTCCGTGACCGCCACCTTTAATAATGATGTCGTCAGCTGCACGAACCGCGTCAGCCGCGGAAAAATCGCCAAAACTTCGCGCCGAACCCGTAGCCTCATCGCCACGCTCGCCAATTATAAAAACCGGCTTTTTGTATTTCTCAACCAACTTCGACGCCACAATTCCGATAACCCCGTGATTCCAATTGCCGCTATTCACCACCAAGACTCGATCATCAATCATATTGTCCGCCTGCTGGCAAGCTTCGTCAAAAATCTCGTCCTGAATGCTGCGACGCTTAATGTTCAATTCTTCCAATTTTTCACTAGCCTCCAACGCTTCCAATCCATCACTCGCCGTCAGCATGCCCAGAGCATATTGCGCCGTCTCCAATCTGCCCGCCGCATTCATTCGTGGACCCAAGCCAAATCCCAAATGTCTAGCGTTAACCTTCTCCGGCTCAATTCCCGCCACCGACATCAATGCCTTCAGACCGGGACGCTTCTGCTTTTTCAAGACCTCCAAGCCCCAATAGACATTCGCCCTATTTTCATCCGCCAACGTAACTATGTCGCAAACCGTCCCCAGCGCCACCAGATCCAACAGCCATTTTTCATAGCCATCCGGCAACCCGTCCAGTTCAGTTTGTAGAGCTTGCACCAGCTTGAACGCTACGCCAGCACCGCAAAGATCGCGGAACGGATATTTATGACCAGGAAACTTCGGATTAACCGCAGCAATACTCGGCGGCGGAGTCTCAGCAACATTATGGTGATCAGTCACCACCGTATCAATCCCCAAACTCGACGCATATTCAATTTCCGCATGACACAAACTTCCCGTATCAACCGTGACAATTAAATCCGCACCCATATTTCGCACCTTATCAACGGCACCCATCGTCATTCCGTAACCCTCAACAAACCGATTCGGAATAAACGCACCAACTTCCTTAAAGCCAAACTTGCCAAACGCATCTAACAAAATTGCCGTTGCACTCAGCCCGTCAATATCGTAATCGCCGTAAATAACAATTTTCTCACCCTCAGTGTGCGCCTTTTTCAAACGGTCCACCGCTTTTTTCATATCTGGCAATAAAAACGGATCATGCTTTACTGACGCGTAATTCGGATGCAAAAATTCCTCACGCGCCGCACGCGTAGTCAAGCCTCGAGACGCTAAAATTTTCTCAAATAATGTCATTAGTCTTTATCAGCCAGGCCGCGCTTCGATCGCGCTGAATATTGCTGAGATTTAATCACCATACTTTGCAATTCCTTAAAAATTGGGAATTGTTTATTAGTGAAATACGTACGTGAGTTACCTTGCTTTTCACTCTGCAAAAATCCAACCTTTTCTAGTCGCTTCAATTCTCGTTGAATATTTCCAGGATCTTCCTTAATTAGCTTTGCCAATCCGCGAACATGTGTGTGAAAATCAGGATACTTAGCGTATACTACTACAATTTTTCGCCGCACCCTAGATGTAATAAAAACGTCTAACATAACCTCCCTAACGCATCTTTCTTAATTAAAGTTTATCACAATTTTACAACACCCGACAAGTTTTTTACTTCCAATTTAAAATAACCTGATTAATTTTCGCTATCGTTTCCTCTTTGGACGGCAATGTATTATCCTCATAATAATGATTTAATCCCATAAAATTCTCCTTCACATCCAAAATATGCATTTCATCAACTGTCATATGCAATTTATCCACCGCCGCCACACCACAAAACGGCACCGCAATCACCAATTTCTCAATCCGAACCGACTTCAGAAAGCTCAAAGCCACGTCCAAAACCGACAAATCATCACCAAAACCATCACTTGCCAAAATCACCACCCGATCCTTTAACATATCCTTATCGATGATTCCACCATCGCCCAAAAGCCTATTCATTTTCTGATGAGCCTCACGCTTTTTCTCTTCCAGATAACCGTGAAATTCACTAGTATATTCATTAATTTCACCGTCAGAAAATTGACTATTATACGTAAATTGCCCAGACTGCGACATCGCCCCGATGCTTAAACTTTCCCCAGGAATATCAATCCCTTCGCTAAGCAGCATCATAAGAACGCAGTGAAGCTTCACTGCAATTTGCTCACCAATCAACACGCCACCTTCACCAATTGCAACCACCGCGCAGTTTTCATAGCGATACTTTTCCAGTACTTGATCAGCCAGAATTGCCCCAGCCTGCGAACGACTCTCAAAATACATATGCTTATTTTAGCATTTTTTTCGCGATATAATATGAACATGCATTACTATTTGGTTTCGCCAACAAGAATCGTCCGCGCCGATGCAAGTTCGTTTACGTATTCTTCGGAAGAAAGACTGCCGACCGGAATGATTGTTGCTATAGAAATCGGCAAAATCAATGCTATTGGTGTAGTTCTACAAGAAGTTCGCCAACCAGATTTTGAAGCCAAGCCAATTAGTAAAATCGTTGAAGAATATCCCTTGCCAATCGAACTCGTTCAGACTGCTATATGGATGAGCAAATATTACGCCACACACCAAGCGACTGTCTGGCAAACAATTTTACCCAGCGGATTATCCAAAAAACGTCGCTCAATTAACCAGTCCACCCCAGTTAATCCAGCAGAAAATCGAACAAAAAATGTATTCACAGATGAGCAAAAATCAGCCCTCCAGACCATCGAAAATCTCCATTCCGGGACAGTGCTTTTACATGGCGTAACTGGCTCAGGAAAAACCCTAGTGTACATAGAAGCCGTCAAACAAGCCTTAGAAGAAGAGCGATCGGCGATAATTTTAGTCCCCGAAATTGCCTTAACCTCACAACTAGTTGCCGAATTTTCCGCTCATCTGCCAAATGTTATTGTTACTCATTCCAAGCAAACCGAAGCTCAACGATATGCAACCTGGAAAAGAGTTATTGGCTCAAATGATCCAGTAGTAATCATCGGTCCACGGTCTGCCCTTTTTGCGCCCGTGCAACAACTTGGACTTGTGGTAATTGATGAGTGTCATGAACCGAGCTTCAAGCAGGAGCAGTCTCCTCGATATTCAGCTCTTCGCGTCGCCTCAGTTCTTACAAATCAACATCGCGGCAAGCTAATTTTAGGTAGCGCCACCCCAGCAGTCGCCGACTATTACATTGCCAAAAAATCAAACACACCAATCATTACAATGACAAAACCAGCAAGACCAGACACCGTTCGCCCCAACGTGACGCTGGTCGATATGACAAAGCGCAACAATTTTACTCAACATCAATTCCTCTCCGACCCACTCTTGAAATCTATAAACACAGCTCTATCAAAAAATGAGCAAGTTCTTATTTTTCACAATCGACGCGGCACGGCATCAATCACATTATGCGATAACTGCGGCTGGCAGGCTGGTTGTCCACGCTGTTTTATTCCGCTCACTCTGCACGCGGATAGTCATAAATTGTCATGTCACATTTTCGGTTTTTCGACCAAAGTTCCTACTAGTTGTCCTGAGTGTAAAAACGCCGACATCATCCACAAAGGTATCGGAACTAAGCGAATTGAAGACGAATTACAGAGGTTATTCCCGAACAAAAAAATTGCTCGATTTGATAAAGACACCGATTTGAAAGCTACCGTGGACGAGCGTTATGATGAACTGAAAAATGGCGAAATAGATATAATTATCGGCACGCAAGTTATCGCCAAAGGACTAGATTTGCCACATTTAACAGTCGTTGGAGTCGTTCAGGCTGACACCGGACTTTCTCTCCCTGACTATTCATCGCCCGAACGAACATTTCAATTGCTCGCCCAAGTCGTCGGCCGCGTCGGCAGGTCAAGCACACCAACAGAAGTTGTCGTCCAGTCGTATCAGCCAAATCACCCATCCATCACAAACGGACTATCTCAAAACTATGCAGAATTTTATCAAAGAACCATATCTCAACGACAAAAAACCAACTTTCCACCTTTCACTTATCTATTAAAATTAACTTGCGTTTATAAAACCGAAGCCGCCGCCATAAGGAACGCGAAAAAATTGTCCGAATTATTAAAATCCAATTTTGATAACATTGAAGTTTTTGGACCAACGCCCGCTTTTTATGAGCGCGTCCGCGATACATATCGATGGCAAATCGTAGTAAAAAGTCCCAAACGACAAGAGCTTCTTGACGTCTTAAATTTCCTGCCATCGTCACACTGGCAGTACGAGCTTGACCCTGTAAGTCTACTGTAATTTCTGGTATAATTACAGCAATGACAAAAGACGATATTATCACATTACCAAATCCACATCTTCGCCAAAAATCATCGAAAATCCACGTTGTTACTAATGATGTTGTAAAACTGGCAGACGAAATGACCGCAGCCGCGCTGGACTGGGAAGATTCCAGACCTCACGAAATTAGTGCCGCCCTGGCTGCTGTGCAAGTCGATAAATTAGAGCGTGTTGTGATTGTTCGAGCTGACTTTGAAAGAAAATCAACTCGCGAATTCATCACCCTTATCAATCCAGAAATCGTGAAATATGCAGGTGAAATTGTCGAAGATTTTGAGGGGTGCTTAAGCGTTAAAAGCATTTACGGAAAAGTTACCCGCTATAGTAAAATTCGCGTAAAAGCCATGGGTTTAGATGGCGAAGAAGTGCGAATTAAAGCCGAAGGATTTTTGGCGCGCGTATTACAGCATGAGATAGACCACTGCAACGGATTAGTTTTTATAGACCATATTAAGGATAAAAAAGACGCTTTTTATACGCTCGACGAGAAAGGCGAGTTGCAACCGCTAGATTATGACAAAGATATCGCCGAAAATAGTATTCTTTGGGACTGAAAATTATAGCCTAATTACTTTAGAAGCTCTCGTTGAAGAGGGATTTAACGTTGTTTGCGTTATTACCAAACCCGACACCAAGCGCGGTCGCGGACACAAACTTACTGAACCTCCAGTAAAAACATTCGCTAAGTCTCACAATATTCCAGTTTTGCAGCCAATCAAAGTCAGTGAAATTACCGACTATATAAAACAGCTTCAGCCAGTAACGGGAGTTTTGGTTGCATACGGAAAAATCATTCCCCAGTCAATTATCGACTTATTTACACCGGGAATTATCAATGTTCACCCTTCTCTACTACCAAAATATCGAGGACCTTCACCTATTGAATCAGCTATAGCCAATAGAGATACCGAAGCTGGCATATCAATAATGCAACTTGATAGTAAAATGGACGTCGGCCCTATATACGCCCAAACTCAACAACCCCTCACTGGAAAAGAAACAAAGTTCGAATTATACGACAAATTATTTCACGATGGCACTTCTCTGCTAATAAAAAACCTGCCAAACATCATCAATGGGAGTCTTCAGTCAACACCACAGGACGATTCTCTGGCTTCATATTGCCAATTATTAAGCAAGGACAATTCATGGCTCGATACGGAGCATCTGACCGCCGCCGAGGCTGAAGCTCACGTCCGCGCACACCTCGGATTTCCGCGTAGCCGAATGACAATTGACGATCGAGACATCATCATCACGAAATCTCATTGCGACAAAGCTCCGAATTCTCATCTTGATAAAAAATTTGCCGACGGCAACTATCTAATCATCGACGAGCTCATCGCACCCAGCGGAAAAACAATGACCACTGAAGATTACCTAAGAGGCTACAAATAAAAAATAACCCCACATGAGGGGGTTATTTCTATCATCCGCATAAAATTACGCTTGGACTGAACCTAAAATAGCATCTTTATTCGCTATAATTTCCTTTTTCAAATCAGCCATCACCGCAGCCACAACGTCACGATAATCTGGTCGATTAACCTCCAGCCACTTAGTAGCTGCAAATTCATCCTTCAGACGCGGATCGTCAACTGGCAAACCTGAAGCTTGTGACATTTTCTGCAGCATCGGTTCCTGCTGATAATTAGGCGCATGTTTCATCAGAAAATCATCCACAGCGCCCGGAGTTTTATCGATAATCCCCGCAAACTCCTCCAGCTGAGCATCGCTCATTCCCTGGCTCAATCGTTCGCCAACTCGAAGCTCTAGTTCGCTATAAATATGTTGCAACAACGATTTTTGCTGATCTTCTGGCAGCTGGTCCAGCCCCAATTCTTTAAGAAATTCTTCATTCAGTTGGAACATAGTCCTCCTTTTCTTTCGTCTATATGATTAAGTTAAATTATACCAGTAACTGTTTAATATTACTATCCACGCATCATATTCAGCGCGTCATTGTATAATTTTTGCAGCTCGACCATAGCCTCATTCATCGAGGTTTGAACAATTTCCGTTAAATTAACGCCATTACTTGCGCACCAATTCAATACTACGGAAGCATCGTCACCATCCAGTAATTTCATAAACTCATCCAGCTTCGCTTCGCCAACAGCCAGTAAAATCTTCCTTGTAATCTTATCCTGAACACTGTTCGCGACGTCTTCCCTCATCTGTTCTTTTTTATCCGCAGGCAATGATCCAAAACCAGCCTGTGCTAAGAATTCGTCAGTAATTTCAAACATTTTTTATCTCCTTGTTTATTTTTATATTTTATCTATTAAACGTATCTACTCAATACACCCAACACGTGCTCAGTAGCGCTAGATCCGTCAACTTTCATCCATGTTCCGCCAGGGCCATCAAACCACTGTACGGTATGACCGTCAGCCATGGCTTTATCGGCCAGATTATGAAGTTGATCCATTGCGTTTGCGTCACCAAACTTCTCGGCAGCCCAGTCCCAAGGATAGTCGTAAGAATTGAAGTTTGATGTATCTGGATTAACACTATTTACGATTTTGTCAACAGGGCTGTCCACAGAAGATGCGCCGCCAGACTGGGGCACTTGCTCACCACCAGACTGGGGTATTTGCTCGCCACCAGATTGTGAAGGTGTAGTAGTATTACTCTCAGGTCCAGTAGCGTGTGCAGAGTTAGCCCAGTCACCGATAAATTTACCAGCAAAACCACCCAGAGCAAAGCCGATGCCAAACCTACCCATTGCTCGACGCATTCGCTTACGCAAATCATCTTGCCTTTCTACACTTGCATTGTGAAGCTCGCCAATTGACCCACTCACTGTGTGATCAATGACGTCACCAACGTCCATACCCTTTACGTCAGCCCTAAACAGCTTTCCTAGACGCTCAATAGGAATTTCAGACAAGATGTCTTTATCGCGGCGATCTTCCAACGCGCCCAGTTTTGCCAAGTTAGCGACACCTACGCCTGCAGCAAGACCCACTGCCGTCGTAATAGGCCATGTAGCAACAGACCCTACTATAGCACCGCCTACAAGACCAGCACCGCCCTGCTTTACAGTCTGAGAAATCTTTCCGCCCTTATTAATCCATTTACCTAGCTTAGAAAGTACCTTTCTGACTGGAGATTGGCTGTCTAGTTTTTCACTGTATGCTTCCCTTATCTCTCTCGACACCCTCTGCATGTCCTCAAACACAGCATGAGCTATCTCTTCAGCTAATTTAGCCTGATCTTCTTCTGATCCTTGTTTTACTGCCTCAATCTTTTCAGAGAATTGGAAGCGCATATATTCAAGCTCACACCTCTTCAGCTCCTCAGCAGCAGCATCGAGTTTTTTACGACGCTCCTCACCACCAAAGTTCTCCTTAAAGAAATGCGTTTCATACTTGACGCCAGCCTTAACATATCTTATCCTGGCGACTTTAAGATTAGTAGCGACTTCGTGTTCTTCTGGACTTATCTCTTTTGCCTGAGCCTCTCCAGTGTCAGGATTCGAATCTTTTACCTGCTCGTCGTTGCCTGACTCGGTAGTACTAGATTCTTGACTGCCTTCAGTTGAGTTGGCATCATCTTTTCGATCGTTTTTTTCAGAAGACGATCCATATACCCTATCCAATATTTCATCAGCTTCCTCTTTAGATATATTTGGATTATCTATCAATTCATCTAGAGTTTTCGGCTCATGTGCAGTCCCATATGCATTTTTTAGTATTTCATCAGCCTTACTCTTAGGGACATCTTCGTATATTAAATCGTCTAGAGAATAATATTTAGGTTCATTTTCAGATACGTCTACTGGTTTTTCTGGGGTACTAGGCTTTACTGAGCTTGAGTCTTTAGTAGCCGCAGCCCTCGCCTCGTCATTCTGCTCAATTATAGCTAGTTCATCAGGTGTATTGCCTGATTCTACAGGAGATCGATGACCGTCTGGTGTAGTGACAAATTCGGGGAAAGAAGGTTCAGGATAAACAGGATATTCAGGAGCGATTGTGCTGGATGTATCTTTAGCCCGTTTGCCAGACCCCCTGCCGGTCACTACTCTCCAAGTATATAATGCAACTTCTCCTAATCTTTGTGCAGCTTTTGCAAACGGATTATCTCTTTTTTCGCGAGACGGTTCTCCATTAGACTTAGACTGATCTTTAGGCGTTTCGCTCATTTTGTGGTGGTTTCCTTTCGTCTTCTGCACGCAGAATGGCAATAAACTTATGTATATCTAAGATACTATCATAAATACACAAAAAAGTCAATACTTAGAGCGATCTACCCCAGTGTTTTCTTCACTAATTCCCTAGTAAAGAACTCCAGCTTGTCGCCAATTTCTAGGGTAATCTTTTTCTTCGTCCTGAGGCTCAATCCGCACATTTCACCTTCAAAGACCTCTTTTGCTTCTTGTTGCTGACGTTGTACAGAAGAAACTTCCACTTCAGCAATTTGCTCTCCACCACGCTTTACGCGCGCCAGCAAGTCTTTAGCGACTTTACCGCGCTTCACTTCACCGCCAGCGATTACTTCTTCGCGCATCGTCCTAAACACGCCCTTAATTTCCAGCTCACCAATTTCAGTTTCAACGATTTCTGGCGCCAACAAAGCCTCCATTGAAGCCTTAGCATCATCCAATAGTTCATAAATTACCTTAAAAATCCGCACTTCCACATGTTCACGTGCTGCTAATCGCTTAACTGCTGGTGGCAAATCGACATTAAAGCCATAAATCACCGTATTTTCACCAACCGCCAAATGAATATCGTTCTCAGAAATATTGCCAACACCAGTTCCGACAACATGAAGCTCAACTTCGCCATTCGTGTCAATCAGCTTCAAACTATCAACCACAGACGTTACCGAACCCTGAACGTCAGCCTTAACGATTACGTTAAATTCTTCCGCATCAAGTTTTCGATTCATCATCTTAAGAATATCTGCGCCAGTAACATTGGTTGTGGCTGCCATTCTCTCCTGCTCAATTTTAGCCTTTTGCGCCAAATTGCGGGCTTCTTTTTCGCTCTTCGCAATCTCAAATCCATCACCGAATTGTGGCAATTCCTTAAATCCGGTCATATTCACTGGCATACTTGGACCGGCATCTTTAACAGTTTTACCGCGGAAATCTTGAAGCGTTCGGACTCGTCCATAAGCCGTCCCAGCAACCAGATAATGACCTGGCCTCAAATGACCATTTTCCACCAACAAGCCAACTACAGCACCACGACCAGTTTCCATGTGCGCCTCAATAACCAAACCTTCAGCAGGAACATCTTCATCTGCGCGCAAATCTTCCATATCCGCCACCAATAAAACCATATCCAAAAGCTTATCTAAGTTTTGACCAGTTTTTGCACTAACCTCAACCATCACAGTGTCGCCACCCCATTCTTCAGGGTTCAAGCCATGCTCAGATGCCAATTGAGTCTTTACCAGTTGCGGATTGGCTGCTTCTTTGTCAATCTTATTAATTGCCACCACAATTTTAGCGTTAGCTGACCTAGCAAATCGAATAGCTTCAACAGTCTGAGGTTTAACTCCATCATCCGCCGCCACCACGATAATCACTACATCGGTCAGTGGAGCTCCGTGCTGCCTTAGCGCCGCAAAAGCCTCGTGGCCAGGAGTGTCCAATAAAGTGATAGTTCGTCCGTTGCGCTGAGCTTGATAAGCGCTAATATGCTGAGTAATGCCTCCGGCTTCACTAGCCGCTGTTTTCTTATCAAGAATCGCATCTAGCAAACTCGTTTTACCGTGGTCAACATGCCCCATCACAGCTACAATTGGCGGACGAGGAACTGCCTTGTCTGATAATTTGTGCGCATGGTGATGAATTTCCGCAGAAACCGTCTTTCGCTTCAGCTGCACATCCAGCCCCAATTCTTCAACAATAATCTGTGCAGTCTCAAAATCTAGTCGCTGATTAATTGTCGCAGCGATTCCGTTCTTAAACAATTCACCAATCAGCGTAGTTACTGACAATCCCAGAGTTTCGGCCAACTCGCCAACCGTTACCGAATCCGCAATATTGACGATTTTTTCTGCCATAATAAGCTCCTCTCACCTCTGGGCGTAACTACGCTTCAGGGGATTTGTATTATTTTTTCTTTGATGATTTGCCGAGTGAAAGAGAAATCTTACGATTTTCCTTATCGATATCCAAAACTGTAAATTCTTTACGCTCGTTCAATGTAAATACTTTTTCAGGATCAGTACCGTCACCGCCAAGCTCTGACACGTGGACCAAAGCTTCAACCGCTGGGCTCAATTGTACGAATGCGCCAAATGGAGTAATTCGAGTTACAGTTCCCTCAACTTTCTCGCCAGGCTTAAATTGCTCAACTTCATCCAACCATGGATCTTTGGTCAATTGCTTCATACTCAAGCTCAAGCGTTCTTTGTCGATTGCGATAATCTTAGCTTCGATAGTTTGACCAACCTTTACGTAGTCAGATGGGTTATTAACACGCTCCCAGCTAATTTCTGAGATGTGAATCAAACCTTCAATGCCTTCAACGTTAACGAACACACCAAAGTCAACAACACCTGTAACAACACCTGTAACTGTGTCGCCGATTGCCAACTTCTGGAATCGCTCCGCTAAGCCTTCTTTAACCGCCTCTTTTTCAGAGAAGATCAATTTGTTAGCTTTTCGATCAGCATCCAAGATTCGCGCCTTGATATCTTTCTTTACTAAGCTATTCAATCGTTGCAAGATTTCGTCCTTGTCGCTAGAACCTACACGAGGATAGTGTTCAGCCGACAATTGCGATACTGGCAAGAATCCGCGAATACCTTCGTATTCAACCAGTAGTCCACCGCGGTTAGCGTCGTATGGCACAACAGTGATGATTTCACCAGATTCCAATTTAGCCATAACTTCATCCCAACCACGATCTTTCGCAGCCTTGCGTAATGAAAGTAGCGAATAGCCGTCTTCCAATTCGGTATCAATTACGCTAGCAATTACTGAATCGCCAACATTGTAGTTCTTTGAAAGGCTAACTTCGCGGCGTGGAACCAAACCAACACCCAAAGGTCCTAAATCGATTAAAATTTCGTGCTTCTTTACTGATAAAACAGTACCGTCAACTGTTTCACCGACAGTAAGTTGTTTAACACTATCACCTGCTTGAGCCAGCAAGTCATCCATTGTAATTTTGGCATCTGCCATAAGTCTTCTAAAGACCCCTTCCTTAAAATTGATATTATTCTTCAGGGACATAATAAAAATATCCCCACAGATTATCACGATTATATCACAACAGATAGATAGAAGTCAAAGCTAGATCAGATAGCGAGATCGCTGATAAGCTACCGTCAAAAATGCCAAAATACCAAAAGCCACTGCAGAAACAGCTACATCTTCTGGTCCAGTTTTCGGCAATCCTTTATCAGATTGCTTAGAAGGAGTAGAAGGAGCTAGAGCTGTAGATGATGGTGATTGTTGAGACTGAGAAGATTCAGGCGCAGGAGTTGTCTTTTTCGACTCTTCAGTCTTTACGTCGGTTCGCGCCTCACCTCTTCCGCCCGACTGACCATTCGTTTTTTGATCTGCAGACTGCTGAGATGTGCTGTTGTTCTGTGAATTCTTATTGCTATTCTCTGACGCTACCAAATCGCTAGAAATTGGCGATCCATCTTGCGACAAATTATTCTGCCTAATTCCGTAAAGAACAGCCAAAGATATAGCCACTAAAATAGCACTCACTACTACAAAAACTCCAATCGATCCAGACTGATTTACTCGCTTCATATCATATCTCCACTCAAATTTTCTTTATTATATCATAATGACCTCTTATAAGTAAAGCTGGTGATATAATAAATATATGATTATTACGGTTGACACAGGTGGGACCAAAACATTAGTAGCTAGCTTTGACGAGGAAAAAAATCCTAAGCATATCATTAAATTCCCCACCCCTAAAAACGTAGACCAATACATTCAACGTGTTGCCGATCAAATTCACCTGATTACGAATGATAAGCCAATTGATGCAATTTCTGTGGCTCTGCCAGGTATAGTTAAAGACGGCGTAGCAGTATGGTGTCAAAACCTCGGCTGGAAAAATCAACCTATCCGTGAGCTACTTTCCCGATATTTTCCTAATATACCAATATTCATTGCAAATGACGCCAATATGGCAGGACTAGCAAGCATGCTCAGATTGCCCAAAACTCCCAGATGCGGTCTATACATCACCCTAGGAACCGGCGTTGGCACTTCCCTAATCCTGAATGGAAATCTACATAAAGAACTTAGCGACTGCGAAGGCGGACATATGTCTTTAAATTACAATGGCAAGATTACCACCTGGGAAGAGATTGCTGCGGGTAGAGTTTTACAGAGAATTTTTGGCGAATTATCATCAGACACACCCCTGGAGGTCTGGGAAGAGGTCGCCAATAGGATAAAAGCTGGATTGCAACCCCTCATCGCCTTTACACAACCAGATGTCGTTGTTATTGGCGGGAGCATGGGAGTGTTCACATCCTATTTTTCAGATATTTTAAGCGGTCTTCTGGCAGAAAACTTACCCGCCGCCATATCGGTACCAAAAATAATCAGCGCCCCTAGCCCAGAAGAAATTGTATTATACGGATGCTACGACAATGCCATCAGTCAGCTTGCTTCAAATTGAACACGATTTTCCAGAACTGCAATTTAATAAGGGTGAAGTATTTTCCTGGAACCCCAATTCACAAAAAGTCTATTACGAA
>CAUSFG010000001.1:0-34369 GCA_963530815.1 uncultured Candidatus Saccharibacteria bacterium | reverse complement strand
ACGTGACGATGGATAATGCTGGGCGATTTATCGTGGCGCAAAACGGCGCGGTACTGCAGACTTACGATTTGGAGCGTAAAGAATTGTCGAGCGTGTTTAATATCGGTGTGGCACAGGAAGTGAAGTGGCTTGACAATTTCTATATTCGTAGCGTTTCTGCGTCGGGGAAAATGGAGATTCGCGAGTTTGACGGCACGAACGCTCATACGTTGATAAGCGTTAAGCCTGGTTTGGACTCTGTTTTGTCCTCGAACCAGCGATACGTTTATGGATTGACGACTAACGCTTCTGGAAAAATTGTCCTGAGTAAAATGAATATGGACAATGGTTCGATTGGGCTATTTAATTAAATAGCTAGTTTATCGACCGCCGAATAATTTCTCAAGCAAAGTCGGCTCGGGTTTTCCTGGGATATTTGAGTTGTTGCTTTGCTGCTGATTTGAGCTGGATTCTGAAGTCGCAGTGGCTTTGCTCGGGTCTGGGCTGATTTGTTCTGCAAAGATAAGAAGCCGCTTCTCTGCGGTTCCCAAAGGTACGCAACTTACGAGCGTCAGCATTGGCTTATCTGTATTAATCTGAACTTTTGAGACCTCGGTTGGCATAACAACTTCTGTTGAGGTTATTTTATAAGTGTAGCGTTTCCCGTTGTAATTCATGTAAATAATGTCGCCCTTGACCAACTTTTCATTTTGAGCGAAGACAAATTTATAATCGCCGCCGGCAAAAGCGTCATTACTGGAGTGTGCGGCAAATACGGCATTTCCGACTTCGCCCGGCACGGCACTGGCGCCAGGAATTGAAAAGTGAGCCACTCCCTTTTCCATGGCTTTTGATTGCGATTTTGTGTCGCTGGCGGCGCCGTAAATAACTGGCGCGTCAACGTTAATCTTTGGGATGATAATCCTAGGTTCAGGTCCGACGGTTACGTCAGTGGAGGCGTCAACGATGATGTTTTGTGGGTTAATTGCGCCAGGTGTTGTATAGGCTGCGACTGCGCCGAAAATAACGCGGTTATATTGCAAAAACATGAAGACTAATAGCACCGATAATCCAGCAATCGCCGGAACAAAATGTCGAGATTTTTTCACCTTATTAGCGGAGTCGCGAACCTTTTGCTGAATTTGACTGCGGAGTTCTTTTATGGCTGCTTTTTGTGGGTCCAGAGGCTCGTCTTCGCTGATTACTGGCGTGATATTCTGATTTTCTTTCGTCAATCGAGAAATTTCACGGTTTTTTGCCGCGATGTCGCCAGCATAGTAACGCTCATAATACATCTGATAATATTTCTGCCAAGCGCTGTGGTATTGCTTCCATTGGTCGGCCGAAACTTGAGTGTGGATAGTTGAATTTTGAGTTTGAGTGGTTTGGTTTGCGGAAGCGGAATTGCTAATTTGTGGCTTTGGCTGAATCTGGGTTTGGGCAATTGGCGTCGTCCGCATAGCATGATTGACGGTGTCTTTTCTCGGCTCTGGCTGTGGTGCTGTTGAAATTTGCTGAGGTTTGGACATTTGTGCTTTGGGCTGTTCTGATCGGACTTCGGGTTTTGATTGTAATTGAGCGGAAAATGGTTGCGCCTGAGGTTTTTCTGGTGTGGAATTCTGTTCTTCTGATCTGGAATAAATAGCGTCAAGTTGCCCACGAATAACATCGGCAGCGGCATTTCGTGAGGCTGCTGAGTCGCGAGTTGGCGGCGTGAGAGATCGGCGCTGATCTGATACCGGCATGCCCACTCGACCGTTTGATTGATCATCCGTCGGATACATAACTTCTTCCATTATACGTCAAATTGATATCAAATAAAAGTCGTGCTTGTGAGAAATTGCTAGTTGTGTTACAATCATACGGTAGCTTGGAGCGTTCTCTTGTGCCGCGGTGGCGGAATTGGTAGACGCGCTAGACTCAAAATCTGGTGAGCAATAGCTCGTGCCGGTTCAAGTCCGGCCCGCGGTACCAGAGACAGCTTCAGGTGATAATCGTCCATTTTGGGCGATTTTTTTATGCAAAGAAAACAGCCCGCAGAGTCGCTACCGAGGCTTTATAGCCTTCCAGGCGAGCTGTCTTCTCTGCGGGCTTTACATCCCTAGCCCTTTCCCTCCGTTAGTTTTTGCGTTTATTAGGAACATGAGGCTAGCGAAGCCTCCGGCAAATGCTCCAATGGGCGCCGCGGAGGACATGTCTGCGGCAAGCAGGAATGCGATTAGCATCCCAGCTGCCGCTCCGATTGCGGCGGAAAGGGCGACGACCGTCGCTAATATCACAACCATGATGAATGCGATTCCTATTTTTCGCATGATAAAATCACTCCCTAAAAGAGATGCTTCACTCGTGACCAAGGGCTACTCTCGCCCTTGACAAGTCGCGGCGAAAGCTTGGTAGTATAATACAACTAATTGTACGTAATGTCAAGCGGATATTTATGCGAGGCTACATTTTGCAAATAGCGGTGCTGATTGCTGCTAGCGGTGCTTTCGGCGACCAAATCAAGTAGCTTGCGGCGCGGGCACCGACGGTTCCCCGCCAAATTGCCATTGGTGCGTCCCATTTTTGGGTGACGACTTCTCCGCTGTGAGCGATCATTAAATTGTCGGCATGAAAAACGCAAATTGTTACGGGATATGTGATGGTGAATTTGTGAAGCGCTTCAACGAGTTGCGACAATTGAATGCTGAACGTAATCATTTTTGGATAAAAAATTGCGCGGAATATTTTCTGAACTTGCGCCAGACTTGCTATGAAAACCACGTGCGGATTGTCCAGAATTTCCTGAAAACTATTTTGTACGAGGTCAATCGCATCTCGCGTCAGCACGACGGGAATTTCTGACTTTTTGATCAATTCTTCGTAGACAATTGCCGTTTGACTATTTCGCCCAGCGTCGCCGCATAATAGCAATACGTCCGCCCATCTTTCCAACGCCAAAGTTTCAGCGAGTGCTTCGTTTGCCAGACTGCCCGACTGGTTTGTCGGTGCGAATAAAACATCGGTCATATTCGCGGGAACATTTTTTTTCAAGGCGTCAGGCAGTAAAACGCGAGCCTCGCCCACGCCAGTTTTAAGGGATTCTTGGTAACTTTCTGCAACCGCCAAAAAGCCTAATTTGTTGCCGCCGATGATTCCTAATTTTCCCGCTTGGTCGCGTCGTTCTGGCTTGTTCCATTCGACATCTGGAAAAAGTGGCTTCTCTGGTTCTTGTTTTTGCCAAAATTTCATATCCATTACAAATTTACCTCAATGCTCACCGGGCAATGGTCGCTGCCCATTTGCTCTGGATGAATTTGTGGATTAGTAACGCGATTTGCAATTTCACGCGACGCCAGCCAATAGTCAATCCGCCAACCAACATTTCGCGCTCTGGCATTTGCCCAGTGTGTCCACCAAGTGTACGCGCCAGTTTTTTCAGGGAAAGCCGCCCGGAAAGTGTCCGTAAATCCAGCGTCCAAATAGTTCTGAAAACCTTCCCTTTCTTCGTCGGTGAAGCCGTGTTTGCCAACGTTGGGCTTTGGGTTTGCTAGGTCAATTTCCTGATGCGCCACGTTCATATCGCCACAATAAAGGACTGGCTTTGACAATTCCAGCTCTTCCAGATAAGCCAACACCGCCTTGTCCCATTTTTTATATCGCAAATCCAATCGACTTAAATCCCCCTTTGAGTTTGGAGTATAGCAATTGACAACCCAAAAATCGTCAAATTCAGCGGTAATAATTCGTCCTTCGTCGGCTGGATTGCCGTATTCATCGCCCGTTAAATCAAATTGCTCAATGATGTTCGGCGGAAACCCGTCGCGCCAATTTAGAGGCGGGATTTTAGAGAAAATTGCTGTGCCGGAGTAGCCTTTTTTGGCGGCGGAATAGAAATGTTCGTGATAATTCGGCAGGTTAATTTCAACTTGATCTCTGGTAGCCTTAGTTTCCTGTAGACATAAAATGTCTGGATCGTACGTGTCGATAAACTTCGCGAATTCACCTTTATTGATGACCGCACGAATGCCGTTTACGTTCCAAGAGAAAAGCTGCATAGTTTTATTATACCGTGATGATATAATTTAATGAATATGCTACCAATGTACGATAAGTTTTCGGGCGAAATATCAAGCGATTTTATGGACGTCGGAGGTATAAAAACTGCTTATTATTTTTATCAAGGCGGCTCGAATAAAACTATTTTGCTAATTCACGTCATCGGTGGCGATTTTCACGGGATGATTCCGCTAGCTTACCGTCTGAAAAATGACGCGAATTTGGTGTTTGTTGATTTGCCTTCTCACGGCAGAAGTCAATTGATAAAAAATATGAAAATGAGCGACGTTGGAAATTGGGCGATGAATTTGATGTCGGCTTTTAGTGATAAAGGCGTGTCAATTGACGAGGTTGTCGCCCATTCGCTTGGATGTTTGGCGGCAAATAAAATGCAATGCCAGAAAATTTGGTACATCAGTCCTCCGATGAAAATTTCGGTTATGTCGAGAATTTCCTCGTCGTTCTTTTACCGCACTCGTCGGGTGAATCAATATATTTATTTGAACTATTACTTTTCGGTGTTTCGTGGGCTGTGCTTGGTGAATAATAGACGGAAAAATGTCGTGGATTTGATACGGTGGCTGACGAAAAATACGCGAGTAACGCGGCGGCAATATTTGGAGCAATCGAAAATTGCGCGGGACATTTCTCGGGGCAATAAAATTATTATTTCTGAGCGTGAGTTTACGGGATTGATAGTTGGGCGACGGGACAAGATTTCGCTTCCTGTGAACGCCGCCGATGGTGTAAAAATTGATAAATTTGTGGAGATTGATACGGGGCATTTGTCGGTGTTGGATAGTCCAGAACTGGTTGCCGAATTGATATTGGCGGAATAATTATTTGCTATACTGTAGGTATGAGTAAGAAAGACGATAAAAAACTAATTGTTGATATGATTTCTGAGAGCGAATTCACTGTTCAGGGTCATGGTGTACATACGGCATTTGTAGAGATGACAAATGCACTTAAAGATCGTGATGATATTGATATTGCGGTGAATAAGGCTCGGTTAGACGCGGATATCGTCCATGCGCAAACTACTGGACTGTATTCGATGAAAAAAATGCGTCAATCTGGCGGAAAGAAGGTTGTGTCTGCTCATGTTGTACCAGCTTCTTTTATAGGCAGTATTAAGGGCGCGAAGTTGCTAGAGCCACTTGCTCGCGCGTATTTACGATGGTTTTATAATAAAGCTGACTTGGTTTTAGCGGTATCTGATTATACAAAGAATGAACTGGAAAAAATTGGCGTCAAGAAGCCAATTTCTATATTATATAACACTATAGATACGGCAAAATATGCTAATTCACCGGCGAAGAAGAAATCTGCTAGACAAAAGCTTGGTATTAGCAATGATGCTTTTGTGGTCGTTGGAAGTGGTCAAGTGCAGCCACGTAAACGTGTTGATGTGTTTTTTAAGATGGCAGAAAAGATGCCTGATGTGGAGTTTGTATGGGTCGGCGGCGTGCCGTTTGGAGTGATTGCGGCTGAGAATGGTGCTATGCAAAGAATGATGAATAATCCGCCAAAGAATTTGAAATTTACTGGTGTGATACCACTCGATGAGGTTGCTGACTATTACCGTGCGGCAGATGTGTTTGTATTGCCGAGCGAACAGGAAACCTTCGGTTTGGTTGTTGTTGAGGCTGCTGCTGCAGGATTGCCTGTTATCTTGCGAGATATTTCTGATTATGACACAACATTTAGAGATGGGGCGGTAATGGCTTCGTCTGATAGCGACTTTGTCACTCAAGTTGATAAACTGAGGCGAAATAAGAAATTTTATAGCCAACAATGCCGATTAGCAGAAAAGATTGCCAAACGTTTTGACAGTAGTGCTGGCGCCGAGCGATTGGTCGAATTTTATCGATCGCTGATATAAATGGTATAATGGGGCTATTATGAGGATAGGACTTTTTACGGACAGCTACAGGCCATCCATTAACGGTATCGTTTACGTTGTTGAATCATTAAAGCGCGAGCTGGAAGCTTTGGGTCATGAGGTTTATGTTTTTTGTCCAGCAAAGTCCATTAGTCCGTCCAAGCAAGCCGAACTCCTTCACGAAGATGAGAATAGCCGAATAATTCGTTTCCGTTCAATTACGGGCGCGTTCTTTGACGATTACGACACGTCGGTGTTCTTCCCTCCTGTGGTGCAGCGTCAAATTGCCAACATGAATTTGGACGTCGTTCATATTTTTACGCCGTCGCAAATTGGTCTATTGGGCGTGAAGGCAGCGAAGAAAAATAAAATTCCTTTGATTATCCAGCATTGTACGGATCTATACGAATTCGTTGATCATTATCCTGCGGTTTTGCCAGGAGTTTTGGCGTTGGCGGGAGTGGTTTTTCCATTGTCGGTGAAATTGAACGGACAAGATTTGCTGGAAGTTGCCAAGCTTTATCGTCCGCGTAATGGCGTAACGAAATGGAATAAAGATATTATTGAGCGCATTATAACTATTTTATACAGCAAGGCAGATGCAGTGATTGCCCTGTCGCGTAAAAGCCGCGATCAATTGGAATCTTGGCAGACCGAGGATTATACGTACGATGTTACTTTAATGCCAAACGGCGTGAATGCTCTTCCGCGGGCGAGCGCGAAGCGAGTTGCGGAATTTCGCGAGCAATGGGGTCTTGATGAAAAAGATGAAGTGTTTGGCTTTGTGGGACGTTTGGGCGAGGAAAAGAATTTGCCAATTTTGATTCAGGCGTTTAGTGAGTTTATTGCCGAAGCTCGTCCGAAATCAAAGCTATTGTTTGTCGGTGATTTTGAATATCGAAAGACTTTGGAAAAAATGGCGGCTGAGACGGATTTTGCGGATAGGATTATCTTTACTGGCGCCATGCCACGAGAAGATTTGGGTGTGGCGTATAAAGTGATGAACGTGTTTACTTTTCCTTCGCTTAAAGATACGCAAGGCTGGGTTCTTCACGAAGCTGCTCACGCTGGAAAGCCGATTGTTATTATCGACAAGGAAGTTTCAGAGGTTGTGAAGGACGGGGTCAATGGTTATTTTGCGGAGAATAATCCAGAAAGTGTCGCGGAAAAAGTAATTGCAATTCTAAAAAGTCCGAAAAAACAAGCAGAGTTTAGCGCTGAAAGTAAGAAGCTGGCCAATAAATTCACGGAGCGCAGTCAAGTGAAGAAACTTGAAAAGCTTTATGAAAATCTAATTAAAGCGTGCGAAAATCAATAAATTCTGAGCCTGGTTCGTAGTCGGTACGATTATCTATTAGAGATGAGTCGCCTGGTTTCTCTGTCTTGGTCGCGGCGTTTGATGGTTTGGCGCTTGTCGTAATTTTTCTTACCTTTTCCGAGCGCGATTACAACTTTAATGAATTTTCCGTTGGTCAACAATTTGGTCGGGACAATTGTCATTCCCTGTTTTTTGGCTTCTGTAAAATTGGACAATTGTTTTTTACTGACTAGCAATTTCCGCGCCGAAGTGTCGACTGAGCGGCTATTTGCTTCTCCGCGAACGTTTAATCGCAGTGAAAAGCTGGCGTTATTTAGCCACAATTCGCCGTTTCTTAAGCTAACGAATGAGCCTTTAAGTTGGACGTGTCCTTCTCTGGCGGCTCGTACTTCCATTCCAGTTAAAACTAAGCCGGCTACAATTTCTTCGCCAAGTTCATAATCAAACCGTGCGCGACGATTGACAATATTCTGTGTGGCTGGTTTTTTAGCTTTTGGCTTTGACATGAACTATATTATAACAAAACTTAACGCGACAGTATATTTAGGCTAGTTTGGTGCGGCTGAAATATGACTTATGTTACAATATCTCAAGCATGATAGCCGACATTCACATTACTGAAAAAAGTTTTGGCGATAAGACGTTAATGAAAGACGTCAAGTTTAGTGTGGACGATGGTGAGAAAGTCGGCGTGGTTGGTCGTAATGGCGTTGGTAAGTCGACACTTTTTGGAATATTGGCGGGCATGGATAACGATTATACGGGAGAAGTTGTTTTTCGCCGTGGCATTACGGTTGCGACTACAGCTCAGGAGCATCACGGTTTGGGTGAGCAAACGGTCATGGCGTACATTCTTAGTGGACTTCCGGAATATCCTGAATTAAAGAAGATTATCTATGAATATCCACTAACCATGGGCGACAATATGCGAAAAATTGAGGAATATACGCAAGCTCTGGAACGATTTGATCAAAAAGGATTTTATCAAGTTGAAGAGAAAATTGAACGAGAGCTGAGCAATTTTCAGCTTGAAGGTTTTGGTGATCGGAAGATTTCTTCCTTGTCTGGTGGTCAGAAAAGATTAGTTGAGATTGTTAAAATTATGCACTCGGAGGCGCATTTGGCGCTGATTGACGAACCGACCAACCACATGGATTATGTGGCGAAACAGCAGTTTATCGATTGGATGAATTCTCAGCCACATCAAGCGATGCTAATCATTACGCATGATCGCGATGTGCTTGGACAAGTTGATCGAATAGTTGAGATTAAGGACGGACAAGCCGTGAGCTACCGCGGAAATTACGACGCGTATTTGAAGCAGAACGCTCAAGCCACAACAGCTGGAATGAATAATTTTGAGCAGATTGAGAAGCGAATTGTTAACCTGAAGCAAAAAGTTTTGGACTATCAAAGACTTAAGGAAAAGTCGCGTAATCCTGGCACGATTCAGAAATTTAAGCGCTTGGAGAATGAAGCGCGAGCGGAGCTGGAGGAATTGTCGGAAATGGAAAAGCCGACGTTTTGGATTGACAAAGAATCTGTTGGTCAATTGGATTATAAATCGGCCGAGCGTTACGGAAAGTTCAAGTCGCGTAATATTCGCCTGAGCATGAAAGACGCTTCTAGCCGCAGTCAGCACGTGTTGGTTCGCGCGGAAAATGTGGCGGTTGGGATTGGTGAGCGGATATTGTTTGAGGACGTGAATATTGATTTGCGCGAAGGTGAAGCGATTGAAATTAGAGGTCGCAATGGCGCTGGTAAGACTACGCTGATTCGGATGATTTTGGCGTCGGGCAAGAGTTTTGACGGCGGTCCTGTTCTTTATTCTGGCGATATTTTCCTTGATCCGCAGGTTCGAATTGGTGTTTATGAGCAAGAAATTGACGAGCGATATCTGTCTGATCCGCTAGAAAAAGCGATTGAAAAATTGTATATGAGCCGCGATTTGTCGATTTCTGATACGAAAATTCGGCAACTTTTGGCTGACTATTTGTTCACGGACGCTGATCGGATGACGCCGCTGACTCGCTTGTCTGGCGGTCAAAAGGCGCGTTTTCAGATTATTGCTATGCTGGCGAACGACCCGCAACTGCTTATCTTAGACGAGCCGACGAATCACTTGGATTTGCCGAGCATCGAAGAGCTGGAAACAGCGTTGACCAAATATTCCGGCGCGATTCTTTACGTCAGCCACGATAATTATTTCCGCGAAAAACTTGGCGGCAAAGTTGTGCAAATTGGCGCAGAATAAAAATTTTCCGCCAGAATTTGACGGAAAATCTTGAATCGTTTTTAAGAAAATTAGTCGGCTAGTAAGCCGTTTTTTCGTAGCAAATCTTGTAGTTTCGGTCGATCAAAACCAAGCACTAATTCCCCGTTAATATCCGTTACCGGCACGCCTTGGAAATTGCCGCCATTTTTATTTAGCAATTCTTCTTTTGCGCCAGGATCAGCCTCGATATCTTTGGAAACAAAGTCAATTCCCAGCTTCTTCAGCCATTCCATTTCCGTGTGGCAAAACGCGCACCAGCTAGTGTTGTATACGACAACTTTTGTGTCTTGATGGTTGTTCGTTGTGTCTTCGCTCATATATTCCCCTATTTAATAACACTTCCAATTATAGCATAACGGTTACGTCTATTTAGAATTCTTCGACGTCAAATGCCAATTTTTGCACCATTCGCAGCGATATATATCAATCGATAAATTCGGGTTTGCTAATTCTTGGATTTCTGCCGCTTGACGTGCTTTTATCTCTGTTGAGAAGCGACGTTTTTTCTGGCAATTAGTCAGCCCTGAAATTGACACCAATGATGTTTTTTGGGTTTTTTGACTATTTTTTGAATAATTTCGCCGCGGCATCTTGCAAAATAGTATAACAGATTGATATAGTGGAAAGTAATGGTAAAAGAAACTGACATTTCGGCTAATAATACAGGCGATTCTGGCGCGATGATGATTTTGGCAAGGACGATGATTGGTACAATGTGGCGAATGTTTTTGCCAACAATTGGCTTAACTTTGTTAGGATTGTGGTTGGATAATGTCAGCGGAATGAAGATGAGATGGTTGCTTGCTGGGATTATTTCTGGCGCGATTATCTCAGTGATTCTCGTAGCTTTGCAAATTGCTAAAATTAAACAGCAGGAGTTGAAGAAATGATCGATTATATGGCAAGCGCTGGTCCGCATATTTCAGTAAAAGTTGACGAAGTTCTCAACATTGCTGGCGTATCTATTACGAATTCACACTTGATGGGATTCTTGGGATTGATCGTGCTGGTGTGGGCAATGTTCCGTACTCGTGCGGCGGTTTTAGGTAAAAAGAAGCATAATTTTATTACAAGACTAATTCAGTGGACGTTCGACGGACTTTATAATACAGTTTGCCAAGTTATTCCAGACCAAAAATGGGCGCGTAAGGTTGCTCCGCTTTGTATTACGTTGTTTTTCTTTATCGTTGCGCAGTATTGGCTGGGGCTTTTGCCGATCGTTGGTCCAATTACAATCGGCGAGCATCACACTCCTCTGTTCCGCGGTGGCGTGGCAGATCTTAATATGACATTCGGTCTGGCAATTGTAACGATTGTCGCAGCTCAGGTTTATGCGTTTAAGTATTTGGGCTTCAAGGGCAATTTGGGGCGATATTTCGTTAACCCGCTACGTGATCCAATTATGTCATTTGTCGGCATTTTGGAATTGGTGGCTGAGTTTTCGCGAATGCTGGGACTGAGTTTTCGTCTGTTTGGTCACGTGCTGCCTGGCTTATTTCTCTTGGCTCTTATCGCCCATCTGGAGAAATTATCGCTTATATGACGAAGTTTTTGTCGCCCGTAGCTCTGCAACCATTCTATTTCTTTGAGCTGTTTATCGGCGGTATTCAGGCGTATATTTTCTTTATGCTATCAACTGTGTTTATTTCCCTGGGGCTGGCTCACCATGATTCGCACGAGCCAATTGATGAAGTTCACTCCTCTGTTGAAACTAATAAATTAGCGACATCAGAGAGTGATTAAATTAGGTAATAATTAATTAAAAGGAGAATATTAACCATGGAAGCATTAGCATTCACACTTACCTACGCAATCCCAGCAGCATTTGCAGCAATTGGTGCCGCAATCGTTGGTGCAGCAGCTATGAACGCAGCTGGTCGTAACCCAGAAAAAATCAACGACCTACGCACAATGATGATCTTGGGTATTTCATTCATCGACGCTATTGCTATTATCGGTTTCGTCGCAGCAATCGTCGGCAAAGTTATGTAGTTTTCGGGAGTAAATTGTGGAGAAAATATTAACACAATTTGCCAATTCTGGCGCATCGGAAAAAGCTGGTTTGTTTGATTCGCTAGGTATTGATTGGGCGCTGTTGGCGTTTCAGACGATAGCATTTTTAATCTTGCTATTTGTTCTTCGCAAGTTTGTTTATCCGCCAATGATGGAAATGCTCGTCAAGCGAGAAAAAGACCTGAAAGCGGCTGACGCGGCGGCAAAATCTGCCAAGGAAAATGCCGACCGAGCCGAAGAAATGACCGCCGAAATGATGCGAAAAGCGCGAGCGCAAGCTAGCGACATCGTGGCGTCTGCTCGAGAAGAAGCGACCGAAGTCGTTGAAGAAGCGGCTAAAAAAGCGACTGCCAAATCTGAAGCTTTGATTAAAGAAGCGCATAATACGATTGCTCAAGAAATTGAAAACGCTAAGAAAGACTTACACAATTCGACATTAGAGTTGGTGGCTGAAGCGACTGGCAAGGTTTTAGGCGAGAAAATTGATGCGAAGAAAGATACAAAGCTGATTTCGGAAGCGCTTGAGGAGGCTGAATAGATGAGATTAGTGTCCAGGAGAAAGTTGGCAAAGTACGCAGCTGAACAAATTTTAGCTGGCAATGACGCGGTGTTGGAAGAAATTGCTGGTCTTTTGATTTACGAAAAGCACGAACGTGAAGTTGATTTGTTGGTGCGAGATATTGAGGCTGAATTGGCCGAGCGTGGTGAAATTGTAGCGTCGGTCGAGAGTGCGAGAGCGCTTGATGATGGCACGAGGCGCAAGATAGAGCAATTTCTGGCGACTGCGGCGAGCGGTAAAAATAGCAAGCCAAAAGTGTTGCTAAGAGAATCAATTGACCCGACGTTAATTGGCGGATTTAAGCTACAAACGCCGACCGCAACACTGGACGCAACGGTTTCGAAGAAGTTAAACGACTTGCGGGCGAAGAAAATCTAGGAGGAAAAATGAGCAAGATTGATGTGACAGAATTAGCCAAAAGCCTGCGGGAAAAAATCGCGCAGCTGGAGGCGACGGAAGGTTTGGAAGATGCTGGCGTGGTTATTCGCGTTGGTGACGGCGTGGCTTGGGTGCACGGCTTAAGTAATGCTGGCTATAGTGAAGTGCTGGAAATTGAAACTGACGGCGACACGGTTGAGGCGTTTGCTCTGAACTTGATGGAAGATGAAATTGGCGCGGTGATTCTTGGTGGCGAAGATAAGGTTAAGGCTGGCGCCAGTGTTCGCCGCAAAGGTTCGGTGCTAGACGTTCCTGTCGGCGAAGAGCTGTTGGGGCGAGTGGTTGATCCGCTAGGTCGACCTCTTGACGATGGTCCAGCGATTAAAACGAAGAAACGTGGTTTAATTGAGCGTCCTGCTATTGGTGTGATGGGCCGTAAGTCGGTTCACGAACCTCTGATGACTGGTATTATGTCGATTGACGCGATGTTTCCAATTGGTCGTGGTCAGCGTGAGCTTATCATTGGTGACCGCCAGACTGGTAAGACGGCAATTGCTATCGATACGATGATCAACCAGGCTCGTCAAAAAACTGGCGTGGTGAACGTTTATGTGGCGATTGGTCAGAAATTATCGAAGATCGCTCGATTGGTCGACCGACTGAAAGAAGAAGGTGTGATGGATCAAACGATCATCGTCGCAACCAGCCCGTCCGATGCTGCCTCTCTGCTTTACTTGGCACCTTACGCCGGTACCGCCATGGGAGAATATTTCCGCGATAACGGCGGTCACGCATTGATGATTTATGACGATTTGACAAAGCACGCGGTAGCTTACCGACAAATGTCGCTATTGTTGCGCCGTCCACCAGGACGCGAAGCTTACCCAGGTGACGTCTTCTATTTGCATTCACGATTATTGGAGCGTTCAGCTAAATTGTCCGATGAACTTGGCGCGGGAAGCTTGACGGCTCTGCCAATCATCGAAACTCAAGCTGGCGACATCTCTGCCTACATTCCAACCAACGTGATTTCCATTACTGACGGTCAGATTTTCCTGGAAACCGACTTGTTCTATCAAGGCATTCGCCCAGCCATCTCAGCCGGTCTATCAGTTTCTCGTGTTGGTGGCGCGGCTCAGACTAAAGCCGTTAAATCTGTCGGCGGAAACTTGAAGCTTGGTCTTTCTCAGTTCCGCGAATTGGCGTCATTTGCTCAATTCGGCTCAGATCTTGACGACGCGACAAAAGCTCAAATTGACCGCGGTCAGCGACTCACTGAGCTTCTGAAGCAGCCACAATATCAGCCAATGAGCGTCTGGGAGCAATTTGTCAGTATTCACGCGGTGACTGGCGGTATGTTTGACGATGTTCCAGTTGCTCCGATTAAGGACGCGCAGTCTGCCTTATTGACTTACCTCTGGAAAAATTCTAAAGATGCTATGCGTGAGCTAAACAAGGGTAACAAGCCTTCGGATGAGCAATTGAAATTGATTGACGAAGCTACGAAAGAAATAGCGAAAGGATTTGAGGAGTAATTCATGCCGAGCACTCGTGCGCTGAAAAATCGCATTCGTTCGGTGGACTCGACCAAGCAGATCACCAAGGCTATGCAATTGGTGGCGGCTAGTAAAATGCGTCGCGCTCAAGAGGCGGACAAGGCTTCTGCGCCGTACACGATGGCGGCGGAAGAATTGCTGTCTTATTTGGCGAGCCAAGGCGCAACTGACAATCACCCGCTGTTCGTTAGGCGAAAGATAAATAAGCGATTGATTATCGTGGTGGCCAGCGACAAGGGTTTGGCTGGTGCGTACAACACCAACGTTTTGAAGAAGTATTTGGAATTGTTAAAGCGTGATGACGAACGCGGAATTGAGAACTTGACTTTGACGATTGGTCGGCGAGCCTCGCAATTCGCAACGCGTCTTAAGGATACGAAAATCATCGGTACGTATGAAGATTTGCCAGATCAGCCGTCTGGATTGACATTCCACACGATTTTGAACACGGCAGTAAATATGTTTGAAAATGGCGAAGTTGATGCAGTTACGCTTGTTTATACGCGTTTTGTCAATAGCATGGTTCAGACTGCAGAATTGGATAGGTTATTGCCAGCAGGAACGAAAATCTTGGTTGATCCGAGCGAAGTTTCTAATACGATTTCTGACGCCAAATATGAGCCGAGCATTCCAGAAGTTTTGGACGCGGTGGCGTATCGTTTGGTTGGTGCGCGACTGTTGCAGGCGTTGCTTGATGCTCGCGCCAGCGAACATTCTATGCGTATGATGGCGATGAAGAATGCTACAGATAATGCCAGCGATTTGGTTGACGATTTGACGCTAGCTATGAATAAAGCTCGTCAAGGAGCGATTACTCAAGAGCTTGCTGAAATTTCTGGTGGCGTGGAGGCGATGGAACAATGATAAAGGAGAAAAAGATGGCAAAAGATTTAGGTAAAATTATTCAAATCGTTGGCGTGGTTGTTGACGTGGAATTTCCGCGAGACGTTGAACTTCCAGCGATTTACGACGCGTTGCATGTCAAAAACGGCAATGAGAATTTGGTGCTGGAGGTTGCTCAGCACTTGGACGAGCATACTGTTCGAGCAATTGCCCTGTCTTCGACGGACGGATTGAGTCGTGGTGCAGAAGTTGTCGCAACTGGCGCTCCAATTTCCGTTCCAGTCGGCGCAGAAACCCAAGGACGAATGTTCAATGTCGTTGGTGAAGCGATTGACGAAAAGCCGCAACCAAAGGGAAAAACTGCACCAATTCATCGCCCTGCTCCAGCACTTTCCGAGCAGTCAAATAAGACTGAGATTTTGGAAACTGGTATTAAGGTTGTTGACTTGATTGCGCCACTTGCTAAAGGTGGAAAAGCTGGCTTGTTTGCTGGTGCTGGTGTTGGTAAAACGGTTCTTATTACTGAGCTGATTAACAATATCGCTAAGTTCCACTCTGGAAACTCTGTTTTTGCTGGTGTTGGTGAGCGAACTCGTGAAGGTAACGACCTTTACTATGAAATGGAAGAAGCTGGCGTTTTGGATAAGACTTCGCTAGTCTTCGGGCAAATGAACGAGCCACCTGGAGCACGTTTGCGCGTGGCATTGTCGGGTCTGGCTATGGCTGAAGCTTTCCGCGATGAAGGTAAAGACGTCTTGCTATTTATCGACAACATTTATCGTTATACTCAGGCTGGTGCTGAGGTGTCAGCATTGCTTGGTCGTTTGCCAAGCGCGGTTGGTTATCAGCCAAACCTTCAGCAGGAAATGGGTGCTTTGCAAGAGCGAATTACCTCAACAAAGAAAGGCTCGATTACCTCTGTTCAGGCGGTCTATGTGCCAGCTGACGACTTGACCGATCCAGCTCCTGCCACGACCTTTGCTCACCTTGACGCTACGATCGTGATGAACCGTGCATTGACGGAAATCGGTATTTATCCAGCGGTTGACGTTTTGGACTCGAGTTCGAACTCGCTTGATCCAGAAATTGTCGGCGAAGAGCATTATCGCGTGGCGCGCGAGGTTCAGCGAATTTTGCAGCAATACAAAGAGCTTCAGGACATCATCGCTATTTTGGGCATGGAAGAATTGTCGGACGATCAGAAGCAAATTGTTGCTCGCGCTCGTCGTATTCAGCGATTCTTGGCACAGCCATTCCACGTAGCTGAGAAGTTTACTGGAAATTCAGGAGTTTACGTTAAATTGGAAGATACCATTCGCGACGCTTCCGACATTTTGGCTGGTAAATACGATGATAAACCTGAAAACTGGTTCTACATGGTTCAGGGCACGTTGGCTGATCAAGTCGCTCGCGACGCTGAAGCTGAAGCTGCCGAGGCTAAAAAACATTCTGAGAAGAAAGCTAAATAGTTATGAAATTGTCATTAGTCACACTTGTTGGTACGAAGGTTGACGAAGAAGTTTATTCGGTGTCAATTCCGACTACTGACGGCGAAATTTCCGTTTTCCCAAGCCACGAGCCGCTAGTGACGATTGCACGGGACGGCGTGATTACCGTGCGTCGACATAAAGAAGACTCTGATAATCAGTTGGAATATTTCGCAATCTCTGGTGGCGTGGTAAAAATTGACTATTCGTCGGTGCAGATTCTGGTTGATGAAGCTGATCACGGTGACGACATCATCGAGGCGGAAACTCAGAAGGCTTTGGAGCGTGCTATTAAGGCGCGTGATGAAGCTGGCGATCAAGTTGAGCGCGAGAAAGCCAAACAGCTTATCGATCGTCATATGGTGCGATTGAAGGTTGCCGATCTTCATAGGCGTAAGCGACGACGCTAATTATATATCGGCAATACTACGAAGGAGCCTGATTATTAGGCTCCTCGTGCTATGTCTTGCTTGAGATCCTCGATTGATGCTTGCGCAATATCGACAGTGTCATAGGAATATAGATTAGGAATGTCCTCTTCGTATGGCTTAATAAAGTACTCGATAATAAGTTCTCGGTCTAGCATCCGCTGACCGTCGTAATTGTATTGACCGCTCATTGAATAGGCGCAACTCCCAACGTCTCGCACGAACCTAGAGATTTTTGCCAAGTCTTTGTCGGTCTGTTGAAATGTTTCAGTATCAATGCACCACGGTTCAGTGTTGATAGTAAATGCAAGGTTTTTTATTTGCGCGTCATTCATTGTATACGGCTTTTCTAGGCTGTGAAAATAATGCATAGTGGCGAATGCAGTACGAGCGATAAGCTGCGCCTTCTCTTCGGGTAGCATCGTCTCGCGGTATTCGTCGACTAGGCTGTCGCAGCTCCGCACGCCTTGTATAAAATCGGTAATCACTGCCACTTCTCCATTCTCGAGGCGGATAACGCCTTTCGGCTCGAAGGTGCGAATTGCTTGAGGGTGCTCTAGGCTATTGATGTCTCGCATCGTATCAATATCTTTCAATGCTGCGCGCGGTGTAAGATATGGCTTGATTGCCCAAGGTTGGGTTGCGAGAGGTACGCCCGAGCAGTATGATGTTGCATCATAAAACCCAACTTCATTGATACTATTGCGGCGACCTTCTGAATAATCGTCGCGAGGATCTAACTCTATATAAAGATAATCTAATGGCACACCTAACCGGTCGGTGCCAAATAATGCAATATCTCCTGGAGACAGTTGATCTACTTGTTTCCGCAAATCTCTCGTATCATCAATAGCGATTGGTGTTATAGATGAATATCCTTCGAGCTGACGCATAAACTATTTTATATCATAAATCACGTATATTTGCAATAGCTAGGCGGACTTCATCGGTTGTCGCGGTGTGCATCAATTTCTCACGAAGTTCCTTTGCGCCGTCAAAGTCGCGAATATAAATCTTGAAAAAACGTTTTAGGGTTTCAAAAGGTCGCCCTAAAATCGGCTGATAGGAATCAAATAAATCCAAGTGATAATTAAGAAGCGCCAACAATTCTTCTTTATGATTATCTGTGTCGACCTTCGATTTACGGAAGCAAAACGGATCACTGAAAACGCCTCGCCCGATCATAATTCCATTCACGTCGGGATGTTTTCTGGCAATTTCCAGCCCATGCTCTCGGTCGCGAATGTCGCCGTTGATAGTCAGGAGTGTTTGTGGGGCAATTTCATCGCGCAACTTAATAATCTCGCCAATCAATTCATAATGCGCCGCAACCTTGCTCATCTCTTTTTTGGTGCGCAGATGAATCGTCAAGTTCACAATGTCTTGTTTGAGAATTGTCGTCAGCCACTCGCGCCATTCATCGACATAAGTATAGCCCAGCCGAGTTTTTACGCTAACGGGCAATCCAGATTTTTTAGCGGCGTCAATTGCGGCTGTCGCTATGTCGGGTCGACGAATCAGAGCCGCACCGCCGCTTTTAATGGCAGATTTGGCGGGACATCCCATATTGATATCAATTCCGTTAAAGCCAAGTTCCGCGCAGTGCTTAGCGAAAGCTTCCATATCCCCTGGCTCGCCACCCCAGATTTGCGCAATAAGCGGCTGCTCATCGTCAGTTTTGATTAATCGCCCAGCTATGGCTTTGTCGCCAGCGTGAACCCAGCCGGTAGCATTTGCGAACTCGGTGAAAAATATATCTGGCGCGCCAGCCTGTTTCACGACATGACGAAACACGACGTCAGTGACGGCTTCCATTGGTGCCAATATGAAAAATGGCTGCGGTAAATCATTCCAAAACGATGTCATCTCTGTTATTTTATCACAAAAAGGAGAAAACCCTATCTCATCATTGAGATAGGGTGTGGGCGGGCTCAAGCGGTTCTGTTTGGAATTGTCCTCTGTATTGAGAGGAAAACTCTACAAATGAATCTCGCGAGCCCAAAATTGGGAAAACATCAATACTTCCACGTGCCGGCTCACGTTGCTAGGCGTCATTGTCTAGCAGGAAATATTGATGAACCTGAACGCCGCCATTGAGGCGCTCGACAGCGTTAGGTTTTTTAATTGCCGGATGGCGGGCATGGAGGGAGTCGAACCCTCTCCTCTCTCTCGTGCGAGAGAGAGGGACTCTCGGTCCACATACCCTTTGATTCTTTTCCGGATTACCGGCTGGCTGAATCATGCCAGGGGCGGACGGACGCCCTCTTGCTGACGCGGAGTCAGCGGTTTCGCAGATCAAGATCTGCGACCGTCTTGTCAAGTGTTTCTTCCTCCGCACTGGAGGCAGACTTGTCCACTACCGCCACAAGTGTGGCAAGAATACCCGAGGGACCGCTTCCCGGTCCCATTGCAGCTCGGGCACGTCTTCGTGCCAGTGTACCCCATGTGGGCACATTTCACACAAGACAAGGGTTTCACCCCCTTCCCGCCGCGGTTGCGGCAATAGAAAGGAACTAACCCCTCTTTCAAGCCATGCTTTTGTGCGAAGCATGACCTGGGTTTGGTGTCATTCGCGACACCAAGCCGAGAAGTTATCTCCGTCAACAAAAGCGTTTATTATAATAACACTAATTATAAAAAAATGCAACAATGTACTAGAATAATTTTTATATTTCGCCTGCCAGCAGGTCTTTTTCGAATTGCAACATTCCCTTATAATCCGCCGAATAGTCAGAAATATCCGGCAGGTCTAATGTGGTGATTTTTCGCCAAATAATCTCAATTAGTTGCGTAAATTCAACCAGCTCTTCTCTGGAGAACGTGTCCTCCAAGCTGAGAATATCGCCGGTCTTCATATCTGGCTCGACAAATTGTAATCGCCCGCCAGTAAACGTGAAATTGCTATAATCGCGTGAATGCTCGACCAGCAGCTGATAGAACATTAATTGCTGACGATATTTATGAAGTTTGATTTTTTCGTAATCGGCCGAACCTTTCCAAGAATGCGCCGGCTTGCCAGTTTTATAATCCGTTACGAAGATGGTTTTGTTTTGCTTGTCGATGTCGACAACGTCAAGTTTACCAGTCAATCTGGCATTATCTATAATTACGCCTTGATTTGAAAAGTCCAATTCCGCCAAGTCCGTGTCGTGAAAATCTGAAGATTTGGCGTTTAAGAACGCAGTCAAAGCCGACTTCCCTTTATCCAAATACAATTGAAAATCGTCCGCTGGCAAATGCTGGCTCTCGAGGGATTTTTGGAAAAATTGGAGGATTTGTTCGGTGCTTGGCAGTTGATGATCGGCGCTGAATGAGCAATGCGCTTGCTGAAGGCTGCTGTGAATCGCGGTTCCATAAGCTGCGGCGGAATTTTTGGCGGATGGAAAATGTAGCAAATTGTTCAATAAGAAATTTTGCGGTCCGCCGCGTGAAACGTCGAGGAAATTATTCAAATGCGTCGCGGAAAGCTTGTATGTTTCCAGCGCTGGCGCCAATAGATCCTTTAATTCCGGAACAATCGGCGAAGTTAGTCGCGTTGTCCAGTCAGTTTCAGCCAGTTCAATTTGTTCCGCTGGATCATCGCTGGTCGGAATGACGGTCGGCGTGCAATTCGTCAAGAAACTGGCAATTATCGTGTCACTGCCAGAATCGTTGGTTTGAGAATAAGTCATGGTCAATGTGGTTTTGGCGCGAGTCATCGCCACGAAAAATAGCCGAAGTCGCTCGTCGTAAGTGGCGCCCGCTGGCTGAAGTTGGAGGTTTGCGGGATATCGGATAGCTCGGCTGCGTGAACGAACTTTCTCGCCCCAAGCGCTGTCAATTGCCCCAATCACAAAAACGTGCGGAAATTCCAGACCTTTGGATTTATGAGCGGTCATCAAATTTATGGCGCCGCTGAGCGAACTTGCGTGCGTGCGAATTTGCGTTAAGCGAGTTTTTGTTGAAATATGCAGGTCAATAAATTCCAAAAAATCTTCCAGAGTTGGGTTTTTATCGGTGATTCGGTCGCGAAGTTTTTGGCGCAAAGTGCGCAAACTTTCCAAAATTGTCAGATATGCTTCTGGGTTTTTATCTAGCTTTTCTGGCGAGAAATAGAAATTGGCGAGAGAATTGACCGGAAGGTTGCCGCTTTCATCGTTAGTTAAGCCTAATAAATTGTCCAATTGCTCTTCCAGTGGCAAATTCGGCACGTCCTTAGCGCGCTCCAAAAGCCACTCCGCAAATTCCTTAAATACGCTATTCGCCAGCATACTTTCCAGCCACAATTGCCGATTTTTGTAAGCTTGAAGGCTCAATTTCCAGATGTCCAGCGCAGAAAATCCAAACGCTGGATGAGTCGTAATTTCCGGTAGTAAACTATTGGCAACGTCCAAATTATTCTGGCTAATCGCCACGACAGTTCGCGCTAATCTGTCCAGAATCTGGATTATGTCTTGCTCCAGAATGTCGTCGTGACGCTCGTAATTGACGAAAAGATTTTCCTTATAAAGATGCGGAAGAATTTCAATGAGTTCCTTGTGGTGGCGCGCAATAATCGTGATGTTTTCTGGTTTCTCGCCATTTTTTATCAGCTCGGCAATTTGTTTGGCAATTCCCGCTCGCTCTTCGCTAACAGACGAGAATTCTTGGATTTCGACTTTTGAGCCTTCGCTATTTGCGTGTGCGGTCAATTGTTTTGATAGTCCGTCAATTGTGTTTTCCAGTCGATCCGCGCCCTGAGTGATGACGTCCCGCGCCGATGATAAAATGTTCTCGGCGGAACGATAATTGTCGGTCAAAACGATGATTTTTGGGTCGTGATAATGTTGGCGGAAACGCTGGATGTTGCCTACGTCTGCGCCTTGGAAGCTGAAGATTGCTTGGTCGTCGTCGCCAACCGCCATGATGTTTGGATTATCGTCGTTCTCGCTGGTCAAATTGAACAGTAATCGAAGTTGCGCCAAGTTTGTGTCCTGGAACTCGTCGACCATGATGAATTGGAATTGCTCTTGGAGATTTGCGCGCAGTTCTGAGTGAGATTCGCAGGCTTGAATAACGGATAAAATCATGTCGTCGTAGTCAAATAGCGAGCGCTCGGACAGAATATTTACGTATTTTTCGTAAACGTCAATTGCGGCGGATAATTTTTCTGCGGCGGCAAAATCTTTCAGGACAAATTCGCCATTGGCATTTTTTTCGCACCATTTATTTTTCCAAGCAGTCAGCGGCTTGGTTGAGTTCTCGTCAATTGCTTCTTGGGTGGCGTGCACAATGCTCAGCGCCAAAACGTTGGCGTATGGCGTGATCGAGGCTGGCAATTTTGAGTTTTTCTCGTCAGGATTTTTGGCAGCTAAATTGGCAATTTTCTCAGCTATCGGCGCAAACATTTCGATTGTCTTTTTCGATATTTTGGCGGAAAACACTTGCTGAATATCTGGCGCAATTTCGGCGATTGTGTTTTGATTGTCATCAATAATTGCCCGTAATTCTGACGGCGTTAAGCCGCTTTGCTTGAACTCGGAAATAATGCGAATGAGGTCTTTAATATAAACGAATTCCCCGTTGTTTTTCGCGCTTAATGGATTTCGCCAATCAAGCCCTTCGAGTATTCCAGAAATAATTTGATATTGCGTCAATTCGTCAACTGGCTGGGCGTCAGCGCCACGGAAAAAATACTCGCGATGTTGATTGATGATTTCTGTGCCGAAGCTGTGAAATGTGTGAATCGCAATTTTATACGCGTCCTCACCGATAATCTGGCGGAGCCGTTGGCGCATATTTGTGGCGCCACTTTCGGTAAACGTTAGACATAAAATGCTGTTTGGCAAAGTGTCGGTTTGTCTTAGGATTTGAGCGGTACGCATACTCAGAAGCTCGGTTTTCCCCGTTCCTGGCCCAGCAATTACCAAAAGCGATCCGTGAATGTAGTCGACTGCTTGTCGTTGATTATCGTTTAATTTAGCGTAACGAGTATTAAAATCCATAGTTTTATTTTACCATGTCGGCGGTCTTCAGAACGCGATATCAAAATTGCTAATACCCAAAGCATTAAGCGACTTGAGTTTTGTGTTAATCACGCCATTAAAGATTGTACTGAAGAAAATGTCGGCGCTTGGAATGAAAAACATCCAGAAGACGCGTTTAAGGGTAAAAGCCACTTGGATATTTCCCGTCAAGCAGTTGAATCGACCAGACAGTTTGGTTATTAGATTTCACATCTTTGCCATCTCGCGCACCTCATAAAAAAATGGTAAAATATTATCTATGAATAAGGCGACGTATGACGAGCTGGCACTGGAGCGAATTGCTAAGGAAAAATTTGGTTTTCCAATTGATGTTCAATCGATAATTTTGTGGCACGCTGATGTTAGTCGCACGGCTAAGGCGTCGGTGTTTTTGACGAATAAAAAGCAGCTGATGATGTATTTGGAGGCGACTTCGCCGTTGATTTTATCTGACGTTAAAAAGATAATTTCGCGAATGGGTATGCGTGCGGAATTATTTCTTCCGCCAAAAGGTCAGCCGCGATATTTTGAAGATATCGGCAAGCGTAAATTCCGCGAAGTTTTTCCTGGAAGAAAACACGTTACGGATGAAGATTTGCATTTTTATAAAACTTTGGCGCCGTATAATCCCGCCTTGGTTTTGATTTCTGAAGTGAAAAATGGCGAGATATATCAATTCGATTCTGACGCGTACGGAAATTGGCGAGTTGGCGCGAGGTTCAGCTATAGAAGGATTCGGGCAATTTAATGCGCGACTACTTGGACATTATTAAGCGAAATCTGCTCTCACCTATCGTCGTGGTGATTTTTCTGCTGGCTGGCGCGCTGGTTTATGTTCGCGAATATCGTGATGCGTGGTTTATCTCGGTGGTGATTGTCGTGAACTCGACGATTGGCATTATTCAGGAGTTAAGGGCTAAGCGAGTTTTGCGGCAATTGGAGCTGATGAGCGCGCCGAAAGCTCGATTGTTGAAAGATGGAAATGTTGTCGAGGTCGGTTATGACGAGCTTAAAATTGGCGATGAAATCCTTATTCAGGCTGGCGATGAATTGCCGGCGGACGCGAAAGTTATTGAGTCAAAAGGTTTGGAGCTGAATGAAAGTATGTTGACTGGCGAGTCTGCGTCGATTGAGAAAAAGGACGGCGATGTCGTGCTGGCGGCGACGACGGTTTTGGCTGGTGAAGGTACGGCGCGAGTAATTGCGATTGGCGACGACACGAAAGCTGGTGCGATTAGCCAAGTCTTGAAACGTTACAAACCAGAACTCACGCCTCTTCAATTAGCGATTTGGCGCGCAATTTACTTCTTGACTTATGGCGCAATTGTTCTGTCGCTACTTATCGCTATTGTCTATTATTTCTCTGGCGATAACGTCGTCGTCATCTTAAAAACCATCACTTCGGCGGCGGTTACGGTCGTGCCTGAGGGCCTGTTGTTGGCGAGTTCTCTGCTTTTGGCGTTCGGCTCATTGCGATTAGCCCAGGCGAAAGTCTTGCCACAAAAATTGTCAGCAATTGAAGCGATGGCGCTTTTGAACTTGCTGGCAGTAGATAAAACAGGTACCTTGACCAGCGATGAAGTTACGCTTGAAAAAGTCGCGGCTTTCGGTGATGAAAATGACTATTCAGACTCTGACATTGCCAGTTTTGCAGCGTTAATTGCTCATGAAACCAGCGGCGGAAATATCACTGGCCGTGCAATTTTGGCGGAAGCTACATCGCCAAAAAATACGAAAGTTTTGGAAGTGATGGCGTTTTCGTCGGCGCGTAAAATGGCTGGCGTGAGGGCGAATATTGACGGTGAAATTCGGACTTTAATGATGGGCGCGCCAGAGTTTGTGTCGAAGTTGGCACCAGTGGATAAGGAAATTCAGAAGAAGCTGAATGATTGGGCTGACAATGGTTTGCGTGTGTTGATGTTGGCTGAATTTTCGGACGATAAAACCAAATTGAAAGACTTGAAAAATGGTTCTGGAACGGCAATTGGCGCGGTTATTCTGCGCAATTCTCTGCGCCATGGTGTTGTTGAAACGGTGGATTTTTTGCAGAGCCAAGGCGTAACTATTCGTGTAATCTCTGGTGATAATCCGCGCACAGTTCAATACATCGCTAAGGAGGCTGGAATTAAACATCCAGAAAAGGCGATTTTAGGCGAAGATTTGGCGGCACTTAGCGAAGATGAATTTAACAATGCGGCCGACACTTACACGATTTTTGCCAGAGTTTTGCCAGACCAAAAAGAGCGCTTAATCAATCGATTCCAGCAATCGGGAAAATTCACCGGCATGGTCGGCGACGGCGTGAATGATGCTCTGGCTCTGAAAAAGGCAGACCTCGGTGTGGCGATGTACGCGGGCGCTCCAGCGTCGCGTCGAGTTTCCGACATTATATTGCTCAACAATTCGTTCACTTCTCTGCCGATGGGAATGAAATTGGGCAATCAAATTATGCAAGCAATCGAAGTCATCGCTGTTCTGTTTTTCCATAAAATTATTTACGGAGTGACGCTTCTTCTTGCGACGATTCTCATCAATATGAATTATCCGTATTCGCCGCGCCATATTACGTTTATGAATATTTTTCTGGTGACGATGCCGACTCTTATGTGGACGCTATTTCCGCCCGTTCCGAAGCATCGAATAAATCCGAAGAGATTCTGGCATGATACTTTGCTGGCTGTTACGCCGATTGCTTTAATTACTGGCGTGGCTGTCGCGTTCACCTATTGGATTACCTCTGTTATGTTCCCTGGTCATGCTGCAGAAGTCGCAACGATGACGGTGTTGACGGCAACGTTCTTTGGTGTATATTTGGTATTTTTGGTGGGAATTATGCTGGACGTAACTATCGATAAATCCGCCAAGCGTGCTCGCTTGCTTTATCTTCTGTCGGTGATTATTGTGGCAGCTGGTAGTTTTGGATTTGGATTCCTGCGCGACTTTTTCGATTTCACTGTACCGAATTTGTTCATAATGTGGCCAGCTGCTGGCGCAATTATCATAGCAATGTTAGCCCAGTTATTCATTGCTCGTTGGGCTGGTCGACGAATTGTTTGATAGGAATTTGTCTATCTATTCAGTAATTTGCCAAAAACGAAATATCCTATAGTCCAGAAAACACAACCGCATAGTAAAAATATTCCGAATACTTTCAAATAGTCTGCGAACGAACTTAACTCGTACCAGCCGCTTATTAATAAACAAGGAAAAATTGTCAATATCATGACGATAAAATGTATGGCGGATTGTTTAAGTAATGACCATTTTTCAACGTCGTATATTACAGATGCGGCCGCAACTATGGATACTATGACGCCAGTTAAGAATGTTCCCTTAGTTTGTGACGGGTCAATTTTTTGATATGTCATTATGAGTGCTAATGCCGACATTATAACAAAAGGAATAATTCCTCTAAACGTAGCTTGCTTTAATATTCTAGTCTTCGTGGCTATAGATTACGCTTTCTTGTCCAAAACCACAAGGTGCTCAATGTGCGGCGTCCTCGGGAAGAAATTGTAGCCTTGATGATGTACGATTTCGTATTTTTCCTGAAGCAGGCTGACGTCTCGCGCTTGCGTGACAGGATTGCAACTCAGATAAATAATCCGAGGCGGCTCTGTTTCCAACAGCCTATTAGTAACATCCGCGTGAAGTCCAGCGCGCGGCGGATCAACGATGACAATTTGCTCGCCAGTTATATATTCCAGAGATTTTTCGCTTGGTGCCAAAATTGCCTTAGTCTTCGGTCGATTCAGCTTGGCAATATTCCTCTGCATTTCCGCGACGGCATGTTCGTTAATTTCCACGAGCGTCACGTCATCGCCTCCAATTGTCAAACCGATTGTCCCAACTCCAGAGTAAAGGTCGAGCGTCGGCAATTTTTCATTGCAATCGATCCACGCTTTCATATCGCTCAAGGCTTTTTCGTAAACGGGAATATTGACCTGGAAAAATCCTTCGCAAGCGTAGTTGAAGGCGACGCCTAAAATCGTGTCACTCAGTGTTGTGTCGCCGAATTTGTTCAAGCGTTCGGTGATTCTGCTGGCTGGGCTTTTGGGGTCGGAATAGATTATTTCGCCACCCGCGGCTGATAGCAATTTGGCTTCATCGTCGGAAATCAGGTTTTCTATCTTATCTTTTATGTACAATTGCCAGACGGCGTTTCCCTGTTGACCTGAGCGAATCAGGAGTGTTTTTAATTGGCGCGCGACGATTGGTTTTTCTCGTAAGAGGTCGCGTATTTCAATTGCCAATTTATTTATGCTCGGATGCGCCAAGCTGGTTCCGTCGACGACAACTTTTCCCTTAGCGCCGCGTTTGAAGAATGCCAAGTCCAAAGTTTCTTTTTCGTCGTCGTCCGTTTTGTCGCCGAACCAACTGAACTCGACTTTATTGCGATAATTAAATTCTATGCCGTCGGTAAAGACGTCAATTTTACCTGGCAATGTAATATTGTGAAGCAAAAAAGCCTCTTCGATTAGCGACGCTTTGTACGATTGCTCGCTGGACATCGGCATTATTTGCCAAGGGCTGGTGCTTAAATAGCTATTTTCATCCTTCGGCGTAATTCGCTCTGGACTTTTCTCGATAATTTCCGTCACTATTCCTTCGACGAAGTGTGATTTTTTCTTTGTCACGCGAATCGTTACAAGCTCTTTCGGCAGCCCTCCCCAGACGAACGCTTTGCGGCCATCATCAAGTGTTCCGATGGCTTGCCCGCCGCCAACGATTTTTTCCAATCTTAAAGTCTCAAAAATTTGTTTTCTCATTAGGTTATATTATATCAGGATGTGTGGATTTTTTCTGTCTGGCGTGCTATAATCGTCATTGTCCTGGCAATAGTGGGACGTCGCCAAGTGGTAAGGCACTGGGTTTTGGTCCCAGCATTCGCAGGTTCGAATCCTGCCGTCCCAGCCAAGCTGTATAACAGAGTGAGTGACAAGGTTCCGTGACCTTTAGCTACCATGAATAACTACCTCTGTTGTAAAGCTTGGTTAAATAGGAATTATTGTCCAGTCCGGAATGGCTGGACGGCTTGTAAGGTGATTGCTGCGCTTGATGAATTTATCGAAAGAAAGGAAAAAGATGAAAATCAATAAACTTGCTTTACGGGCATTTTATGAATCACACAGAGACGAGTACTTGCGGCGACGATTTTCTGGTGACAAAGCCTTATGGGATGAATCATACAAATGGGATATATTGCCGCGCCTTAATAAAGAGCTGGCGGTGTACGACTCGGTTAGTGGTGACTCGATTGCAGAGATCGCGCATATTGTAACGCACCATACAAATATTAGCAATTTTGCTAACTGGCGTGATATTGATGACTTAAAGGACCTCTTATCGCGAAGAAATGCTCATTCGGTCCTGAGTGAATTATGGATTGCAAAACCTGAAACGGCTGCGGAATGCATTCAGACGGCTAGTCAACTTGCACAATTGTTTATGTCAGACAGAAGCTTTGCTCCGTCTACCTGGGCATACCTGCTGGCAGCACTCGATTGTAGTTCGTTTGCACTGTATCGTGAAGCGATTATGAAACAAGTTGCTGAGATATGTGGTGTTGATAGCCCTACTGCTGCATCTCAGGGAGAAAAATACACATTACTCAACGACGCCGCATTGTATCTGGGCGAGCTAATGCGAGATGATATCAACGACGTGCCGTATATGCAGGCACTGAATGGGCAGGACTTTTTGTGGGTTACGCTAGAATATTCTGATTCTTAAAAGTCTGTTCCCTCATTTTCTGGAATGCCACGCGAAATGTTGTACTCTCTAATTTCTTGGCGGCGCTTCTGCTTATGCTCCTCAAAAGAATACCTCTTAATGACTGAACCCGAATCGTCATATTCGACGTATTGCACGTCGCCAGCTGTCATTTTATCCATATCTCTTAGTCCCCAATAGAGCCTCATCTTTGTTACTCCCTGTATGCGTTTTATTTCGTCGCCATAGGTTTTAATGAGCGATCACAAAAAGCGTAGTTTAAAACTGCGTCTCGTCCCCGTTGTTACTCATATCGCGACGGGGACTCTTCAATTTATAGGATAAAATCCTTGTAACTTGCCAAAGTCGCCTGTGTGATAGTCTGACTAGTTTGATGTAGGTATTGCTTCACAAAATAATACCCAAGTTTATACCCCGCCCAGCGCGGCAAAATATCATCGCCGGTGAAAAATATTTTGGTATAATCGTAAACCTTGTCTTCAAAATTGCCTTGTAGTGCGGCAATTATCTTGTCAATTTCAGCTTGAGAAGTTTTTTGCATTTCTCTCAAGAAAAATTGTTGGTTTCGCCGTCCGAGTTTAATCATCGCTTCCTCTTCTAGCGCGACCGCCAAGCCCTCCAGAATTATCCCATCAAACATAGTTTCGGCATATTCAGGCAGTTTTTCCCAACGCAGCGAATGCGACATTTCGTGGCAAATCGTTTCGAAAATAAAATCCTCGCTAACCCCGTGCTGGCTTTTATCAACAGAAATCATAATCAAGCGCGAATGAAGCGTTTTGCCAGCGATTCCGTCCTCGACGATAGTTGGCAACATAAACGAAGGTGTAGTGATAATTACATCAACTTCGTAATCAAACTGTGCGAATTCGCTCGAAACAAAAGTCTCGGCTTGTTGCGCTGTATTTTTGAATATGGCAATTTCAGCATCGGTGAAAGTTTGGTTGGCGTTAGCGATGTGTAGGTGGAGTTTGCTCATGGTTTTACTATACTGCAATAACATAAGTATTACTATAAGGGCAACGCTATTTATTAAGTGCAAGATTTAAATGGAAATCACTAAAATCTCAGCAGCGACCTTCGGCGGGTCGCCCGCGCCCCGAACCGTCGAACTGCTACGCGAAAAAACCGCTGTTTGGGTGGCGAGTTAGAGAAAAGATATGCTCGTTTATTATCTATTCCGTAAGGGTAGCTGCATGCATACGCAGCACATTATTTATGTCGAGAAGTGTAATTGCTTTGTTGCGGGCAAATTCCTTTGCGCCTTTAGTATAACCTGATGATGCTATAAAAATACCAGCATCAAGCCCCTCATGCGACATAGCCCCGTACAAATCGCGAATGGCAGCAGGTCCGATTGCCTTATGGTGATTCTTACATTGAACGCCATATCGACGACCTGCTTTTTCTAGAAATATATCGATTCCACCGTCGCCACTGCCTTTTGTAACCTGTACGTCATATCCGTGAGCCTCATACAGCTTTGCTACTTCCTTTTCAAACTGATGACCGCTCAGATCAAGCCAATATTCGGCGTATTTTTTCTCCAGTTCTTTGAATTTACGTAATTCACCATCAAGGTAAGCTTGTTTTTCTTTGATAGCCTGCTCTAGCTCTCTGAGGTCATATCTGTTATTGATACTGGAGTCAAGTATTTCGTTAACTATGGCATAGGCAAATGAAAAAATCACAAATGCCGGAATTGAAAGCGTAATCAAGCCAACAATTTCATCTTGCCAAGAATGAGTCAAAAAGTAGTAATAGGACATTCCAGCCAAACTTAGTCCCACAATAATAGAGACCCTCTTGCTCGTCTTTTCTGCCTCCGAACGGAGCTTGCTTTCTTCCTTTACTAGCTGTTCGACTTCATTTACAACACTGTTATGCTGTTTGATTTGCTCCTTGCTAATGTAGGGGCATTTTTTAGCCGAAACGAAATATCTATCTTTGAAAAATATCATGTTGTGTCAAATTATACCATTTTTAGTTGTTATAGGGTAGAATAAAAGTACTGTGAGCGATATAGAGAATATAATCTTAACCGCATGTGCAACGCTTATTGGAGGCGTAATCCTTTTGATTGTGTCAGAGCTGTTTAAGGTTTTGGTCATAGTACCAACTCAAAAGACACGAGAACAAATACAGGTCGTGCTGAGTCAAGTTGATTTCTATTCTAATAGGCTTACTAACTTCTTTTCTGCAGAGCCAACTGAACACGAGATAGATATAATTAAATCAATTACCCAGGATCTCAGAAAAGCTGCGACCGACTTACAGTCAAAACATGAACTAGTTTATATGAAGAAACCGCTTGCATTATTGAAGATACTGCCAAGTCAAGAGCGAATTGAGGTTGCGTATACTGGTCTAATATATTTACACAATTCAATCTTGTACAAAGGACGGCGTGATTATATAGTAAATCTTATAGAAATTAACGACAATGAGATAGAACGGGTTAAGACTGCTTTAACTGGTGAAGCTATTCCTGGTAAACTGAAGCCCGAGGAGCAACGAAGATTCGTTTGAGTAAAAGCAGTTAAAGGTGTATTTCTCTAACTCGCCACCCAAACAGCGGTTTTTGCGCGTAGCAGTTCGGCGGGTCGGGGTGCGAGCAACCAGCCGAGCAGGGCTTTGCCCTGATTTATCTTTCAATGCTGTGCCATAGTTTGGAAATAGGTTCGAATCCTGCCGTCCCAGCCAAATTTGACAGGCATAAACAGTCGCTCTTTTGGGTGATTTTTTGTTTTTAGGCAATCAAGCCATTTTTATCTAGTAAATTCATAAAATCGTCAATAAACAAATTAGTCCTCTCGACAATTTCTTTTTCTCCGAATTTTTTATAAACATTGCTTATATTCTTGAGCTCAAGATTTTCTGTTCCGCCTATGCGTTGTCCTCTACTATTGACAAAACCCTGGTAATATTTAATTTTATCTTCGAATCTATAGTCGGATGCGCGAATATTGATCCGTTTTTCTAAAAGAGATTTATTGCCAAGGAGGTCGATTTGTCGATTATTAGACAATCCTTTCTCATTTTCCTGTCGCTTTCTGGGATAAATATGTTCAATATCAAACTGCTGAGAGAGTTTTGGATATGATTGCTCTTTATTAAGCATCATACGAAGCGCCAGCATGGATTTGGTGATTGGTCTGCCGTTTTTGAAATCATAAATAAGGATCGCACTGCGTGTTTGCTCTTTATCAAATTTGAAGTCTGAGAATGTAACTTCATTTAGATTAACTATATTCAGCATCTCGGCAAAAATAGGAGTTCTTAATGCGTTCACGCCTGGGTGTATTATTGCGTATCCCCATATGAATGCAATTGTACGATCGAGAAACATCTTAAAATCTTCATCATCCAATTTTCCGTCTTCGGTGCGATTTGCTAAATAGTAAACAGATATGAAATAATTCCACATGCTATTTGGCGCGTAGTTTAATATGAATAATTTCTTTAAAACCTCTTCGCTGAAACGTCCACGATTTTGATCGGTAATATCTTCCCAGAATTGAGCAAGATCTTTAAGATTTTCAAAAGTGTCATCTTGTTTAAGTACGGAATATTTATCACGCTCATAAAATCTTCTGAGTGACTCGGTCGTGGAAGACTTGTTATTGTCTCGCTTGGCGCGAATGAAATACATGTATCTCGTAAACAAATCGTCCATTGGTGTGCCAGTGATTGGGTGAAAGATTTTTTCACATGTCTCCTCGAGTTTTTTCCAATCTTTAATAAACTCATCCCTGTCGTCTTCGCTTTTCTGCTTGTAATATTGATAGAATTGAGCCTTAAAAATATCAGAATCTGAAAGTGGGAGACCTCTATCGTTTAATGTTGAGAATATGCGAAGAGCGGTATCTTGAGATTCGGCTTCGATTGGCATTAAGATGCAGTTATTAAGAATTCTTGCTGGCAAGTTCTTTGCAAAAGTTGGGAAGCTATTGATGAATTCATCGACTTTTTTAAGGAAAAATCTAAAGTTATTGGCGTATCGGCTAGTTTGGTTGTCGGTAACGATGCCTGTTCTTAGAATTGAAAGGAATTCCTCCTTGTCTTTATCGGTGGCGACAACAGAATCTATTTTTAGGTGATCTTTATCTGGCTTGCCCATTTCATCTGTTTTCCATATACAGCTGGCGATGCGTTCGGAAAAGTCTTTTGAGCCTTGGTCTTGCATTTTGGTGAAGCGATCGTAAAAGGCTCGAAGGAGAAGCATGAATGTGGTTAGGCGCTGCTGACCGTCGATCACTTCTTGTTGTTTTTTGTCGTTTTCAAAAGTCACAATTGAACCGAGAAAATACTCGTCGTTCCCATCGAACTTCGTAGCATCATTGTCTGGTATTGCAAAAGAAAATATATCATCCCAGAGAGTCTGACAACTATCCTCATCCCACGCATATGGACGCTGGTAATCTGGTATGATGTAGTCTGCCTTTCTGTCCGATAAGAGTGCATAGATACTTTTTTGGTCTACGTTTAGCTTTGACATATATCCCCCGTTTATTTTTTGTCGCTAAATTTGTGAATATTCTTGATGTAATTATAGCATGCCGCAGCGTCGGCTTATTGCTTTATATAAAAAAGCTCTCACTCGCTAGTGAGAGCTAGACTGTCGTGGTGGACAATTGAGATTAACTAATGTTGATAACCTGTAGCTGCTTGGTCACCAAGCCATTTTTCCAGGAAACAGTTTCGGATTTCTTGTGGTTCAGTAGACTTTTCCCCAGTGGACTATCCACGGAAATTCGCCCGTCCAGAGGGTTTGCTTCTAGGCTATGAACCAGCGTATAGCGGAAAATTTTTCCTTGCTGATCCACTAAATCCACGACTGAGCCAATAGCAATTTTCAATCGATCGCGTTTCCCTGGCAGTGGCTTGGCGTGGCGTAAAATATCCTTCTTCATAAAGATTTTTGATTGGATGTTTTCCAGCTGCGTAATTACATCGTTGCGGCGTAATTTGTCATCACGCGATTTGGCGCGCCCAATTTCTTTCAATTCTAATATGAGCGCTTTCTCTGAAATCTCTAGCCCAGAAATTTCCTTTTGCAGTTCCTTAAATCCTTTTTTGCTTAAAAATGTTGTACTCATACTTCCCCTTTCGGATCGGCAATTTTGCCAATCAACAATCCTATTACAACATCTAATTCTGAAAAATAGCTGAAAATTTACAGAATCGGCAAGGAAATTGTGAAAATGGTTAAGTTTTTTGAGGTGCTAACAGAGATTTGTCCGCCCAGTGCTTTTGTTAATTGCTCCGCTAATGGCAATCCTAATCCGTAGCCTTTCGTCTGTTGGTTGCCGCGGAAAAATCGCTCAAAGACGTTTGGCAGGGTTAGTTGTGAAAGCGTGCCGTGGTTGATGACGTTGGCGGTGATGTTTTGTTTTGATGGAATGATGCAAATTTTTACCACAGAATTTTTCGGGCTATGTTTCAATGAATTATCGAGTAAAATCGCGCACAATTCTCGCGTCGCGGTGTGATGAAGCGGAATATTTATGTGTTCTGGGCAATTCATTTTAACTCGCGCTTCGGCTTTTCGTTCGCGAACGAGTTCGGATATCAATTCCGTCAAATTAAAACTTTTATCTTCCAGTGCCAACTTATTTTCTGTCCGTGATAATTCCAGAAGCATCGCTGTAAGCTCAGTCAATTTATTTATTTCCTCCAAATTGCTTTCCAGAGTTTCTGTAAGTTCCGCCTTATTCGCCTTCTGATTTTTTAGCGCGAATTCAGTTTCTGCTTTCATAATTGCCAGAGGCGTTCGGAGCTGATGGCTGGCATTAGCAACAAATCGCGATTGAGCTTTGTGGGCAGTTTCTATCGGCCGCAAAGTGATTTTCGCCAATAAATATGAACACCAACCGCCAGCGAGCAGAACGAT